>JBQTGW010000350.1:0-74006 GCA_052390495.1 Pseudonocardiales bacterium | reverse complement strand
TCACTACCCGGGCTGCTCGTACCGATACCGAGGGAGCCGGGGACGGACAGGCCGGCTTTGCGGGCTGCTGCGGTGTCCACGGTGACGTCGCCGTTGGCGGCCACCGCCAGCTTGGCGAGCAGTACCGTAGGGCCGTCCCAGGTGGACGACACGCCATCAGGGGCGACGGCGACCGCTCCGTCGGGCGCCAAGGCCACGATCTTGGGGCTCTCGTCCCAGCGGCGGGCTCCCTCGCCACCGGTCTGCGCCAGATCGGTCGGGATCTCCTGATAGACGAGGTGTAGCTCGATATCCTTTTTCGCGGCGAACTTGTCGGGCAATCGCAGGTCCGTCTCGGCGGCCAGGACGAGCTGACGACCGAGGGCATCGACAGCCACGCCCTTGGTCACCGTGACGTGGTATGCCCCGCCCTTGACCACGGTGAGGCCCGAGAGTATGCCGGTGACGCTGAGCAGCTGACTCTGGCGGCGCTCGCGGTCGAGATGGTACTTCTGCTCATCGATGAAGTCCTGGTCTTGCAGGAACTGTCCGTCGAAGAAGCGGACGCGTTTGTTCACCACGTCAGGCTGGGTATAGTCCGCCATCGAGGTTCCCTCCGTTATCGGATTATACTATCGTCCCAAGCCAGGAGTTCCGGCCGAGGATGAGTAGTTCGGGTATGCCTTCTATACTTTCTATGTATTTCTTCAGTTGCTCGGAGACCAGCCGCAGCTCCGGGCTCAGCACGTCTTGTCCGTTCTCGGATCGTACTGTCGTCCGCAGCCAGGTGTTCTGGCCGAGAATGAGCAGCTCGGGTGGGCGTTCGACATCTCTTTTCAGCTGCTCGGAGACCAGCCGCATCGTCGGGATCGCGACCTTCAGCGCATAGAACGTATGCGCCGGTTTCTCCCGGTCGATGATGGCCCGGGCGATCTCCTGGGTTTCGCGCAATGCGGCAGGGTTCGCGTCACGCAGGGTCAGCCGGACCTGGAAGAAATGAGCGGGCTGGTCGAACTCATCGTAGATGACCACATTTTTGCCCCAGGCCCGCAGGTAGATCTCCAGCATGCGCTGCAGGCTGGCGAGTGTCCCCCGCTGGCGATACAACGGCACGATCTCCCGGATGAAGCCGCGTTTGGTCTGCACGTCCCAGTCGGCGCGCAGGCTCAACGCCACCCACCCGGCGAGCCAGGGCAGGAACTCCTCCGGCGTCGTCTGGGGATCCAGGTATTCGGGAACCCGGCCGATGGTCTGCTCAAGCCCTTCAACGCCGTCGGCCCCGGTCAGCATGGCTTCGAAGGCCAGCAGGAACCGGCCCACGAACGGGTCCTCCCGGAAAGCTGCGGGCAGATAGTCCAGGTACCGGCTCATCGGCGCGCTCATGACACGGCCAGGCCGGACAGCGGGTGGGTCCGGCCGTAGCTGTCGTAGCCCACCAGATCGAGCTGGGCGAGGCGGACCAGCTGGTGGACGTCCAGTTCAATGCCGACCAGTTGCCCGTCCGGGTCCGAGATCGGGTTCGGGCCGGTAAGCGTGACTCCTTCCACGTAGTCGATGAGGTCGGCCCGCTCCAGCACGGCGTAGACCTCCGAGACGTACACGCTCTGCCCGAAGGGCCAGCCGTTTCCCTCGGCACCGCCGTGCAGCGGATCGAAGAACGCCACCAGCAAGTCCCGGGCTTGCTCGAGGGCATCGCGGGGCGGGGCGTCCCCGTGCAGGGCGAGATGGGCCGCAATCCCGACGTCGACGTAGCTCGGCCCGACCACGTGGTGCCGGGTGGTCAGGATGCGCCGGGGGGCCAGGAAGCGGTACAGGGCAGTGGTCAGTTCCTCGGTGGGCCGGGGGTGGGAGTCCGGTGCCGAGCCGGACCCAGCCAGCCCGGCATCGGGCACGACGACCACGCTGACGTGCGCCGGAGCCGGTGCGGACGGATCGGCCGCAGTCAGGTCCCGCCCGGGGATACAACACACCCGGGCCAGGGCAGCCAGCCCGGCGGCCTCCGGGCGGCGCGGCCAGGTCTCGCGGACCAGGTATTCGTAGTCCTCGGGCGTGCCGGCCCGGTAGCGCTCGTGCAGGTCGCGGATGGTCTGGCGGATAGCCTGGCTGAGATCACCGTCGGGAGGCGGCGACCACTCCGGGCCGTTGAGCAGCCCCAGGAACTTGTGCGTATTGGCCGCCGGAATCTGGTTGACCCCGAAGAGCAGCATCTCGGTCAGCCAGGCCAGCAGCTCGACGAGCGCGATCCCCGGGTCGCTGGGGTTGTGATCGGACCACTGCGGATACAGCACGGGGATGAGGGCCCGCGCCTCCTCGGTGAGATCGGTGAAGGTGCGGTCGTCGAGATTCGGCAGCGGAATCGGCATGGGCTGGTCCTCATCCTCGCAAGGTCACGGTGATCGCGTGCGGGCCGGAGTAGACCAGCGCCCGGCCCAGCCAGCGCAGCAGGTCCGACGCGGGTGGCTGGGCGGCCGCGGCGGCCAGCGAGCGGCTGAGCACGGGTTCCAGCCGAGGGCCGAGTTCCTCGGACTCCGGCACCTGCGCCACGTCGAGCGAGCGGACGTGGTCCACTCCCTCGACCGCCTCGGCCACCGCGAACAGGTCCGAGCGGTGCGGCTTGCGACCGAAAGCCCATCCGGTGCCGTCCGGTCCGCCGGTCAGCGGGTGCAGGTAGTGCTCCAGGGCCGCCCGGACTCGGCCGCGGACCGGATCGGCCACCTCGGGTGAGCGTGGTACCACCGTGGCGGTGACCGTCACCCGGATCCATTCGGGGCCTGCCACCCACAGCTCGGCGGTCGTGGACATGCGGGCCCGCAAATGTGCGTGCACCTGGCGCAGCAGGCCCAGACTCGGGGCCGGGCGGGGCTCCGCGGAGTCCGGGACCACGATCATCCCGACCCGCCCGGCTGGCACGTCCCGGTGCGCGACCCCGAGCTTGGGCGCCTCCGGGTCGAGCCACAGATCGAACGGATCGAACGGGCTGGGCAGCACTGCCCGTACCCGGACCACCTCAGCCGATGCCTCGAAGGCGATGTCCTCCAGATCCTGGGCGGTGACCGCCCGGTCACGGTGACGCAGCACCCGGGGGCCGCGCTGGTAAAGCCGCTCGATCGACTCCTGCGGGGCACCCCCCTGAGCCGGTTCGTGGTTGGTGACCGCATCGACGTAGGGGACGGCGGACTTCAGAGTCGTGATCGTCTCCGCGGCCCGGTTGCCCGCCGCACCGCCGTCGGTGCGGTAGGTGATGCGGATGTTGTTCTGCCCGCGCGGTGCCGGGCGCCCGGCCTGGCCGTCACCGAACCGGATCTCGCCGTTGATCGGGTCGACGGTGTAGTGCCGGTCCAGCGGCCCGGAGCGGTAGAAGTCCGCGACGGGGTGCCAGCGCACCCAGATCTCGTCGGGCTGCCCGCGATCGTCCAACGTGACGGTCACCGCGTCGGTCTCCAACGCGGCCGCCTCTTCTGGGAGTTCGGCTTCCCGGACCACCAACTGCTGGCCCGCCAGCACCGGGATCTGCGCGGCCGTGAACACCTGGTCGGCGTCGCCGGTGCCGGACCCGAGGATCTCGTCGGAGACCGTGCTGGCCTGCGTCGCCCAGGTCGTGTTGGGCAGCACCCGGCGCAGCCGAGGCGGGACGGCAAACATCCCTCGCTGCCAGCGCAGCCGCAGCCACCACCAGCGCTGCCCGAAACACTCGCGGGCGAGCAGATCCCCCGGTCCGACGAACTGGACCAGGCCGCGACCGGCCAACGCCTCGGTCTCGTCGAGCGCCGCGAGCGGCTGCCAACCGGCTGGGCCGCTGTACTCCCAAACCAGCTGGGGCCGGGTGGCAGGGTCGATCTCGGCGAGCTGGTCGGCGGCGACGTCCTCCGGGTCGGGTGGCTCGACCTGGAGGTAGAGCGTCACCGGTCGGGGGTCGAACGGCTGATCGAATCCGAGATACAGGGCGGAATCATGGTCCGTGCCCGGGGTGAAGGGCGTGAACGGTTCCAGCACGTCACCGCTGGCTTTTCGGTGAGTCGTGTAGCTGAAGTCGTTGAAGCTCACGCAGGCCGACGCGGGGACCAGCACCGCCTGTTCCCGGGTCGGCAGCCACGACAGCGCCGCAATCACCGGCGGCGCGAATGTGGCGGCGACCGGCTCGTAGGCACCTCCGGGATTCTTCGTGTATTTGCCGTCTGAACCCAGCGTGTAATAGCCGTCGGGCTTCTCCCGATAGGTCGCGGCTACGCCGTAATGACCGCTGGCGAGCCGAGCCCGCAGCCAGTAGTGCTCCGCGCCATTGACCGAGGTCGGCGCCAATCCGGTGGGCAAGGTGATGCGCAGCACGCCGTCGTTGGTGAAGGCGTAGTCCTTGTCGTTGACGGCAACCGCACGCCATCCGGCGCCGTCCCAGACTTCCCAGGCGATCTTCGGGTTGCCGTCTGTGCGTACCACCTTGACCGGGCCGCCCGCGGTTGCGTTGGTCAGGCGCACACTGAGTTCGAGGGTCGTGCCGGGACGAGCCAGGGTTTCGGGGCAGGCGAGGAAGAAGGTGTCGTTGAAGCGCGGTTCCTCGCCGAAGGGGTAGAAGTCCTTGGTCACGTCCAGCGGGCTGTTGTCGGCGAAAGCGGCGGGGGGCGCCAGCGGCTGCGGCGGCGTGTCCAGCTGGACCGCGATCCCGGTGATGGTGGGCAGGTCCCAGGCGTAGCCCGCGGTCAGCGATGCGAGCTGCGGCAGCGTCGCGTATGCCCCGCCTGCGGCGGCGATCTCCACCCGCAGCCAGCGGCCGTAGCGGCCGTAGTAAAGCTCGCGGGGCCACTGCTGGGGGGCACGGAAGCTGATGTCACCGTTGCGGGTCAGTGCCAGTGAGCCGTCCCGCAAGCCGGCTTCGATTTCGCTGAGCCGCTCGGCCTGCGAGCTCGACCGCCCCAGTTCCTTCCACTCACTGCCCACCTTGTAGGACCACACCAGCTGAACCGGGATGGCGGCGTTACGCACCACCCCGGGACGGGCCAACGCGACAGTGAAGTTCACGGTCGCGCTGCCCGTGGCGATCGTCTCGTCTGCGCTGAGGTAGAAGAATTTGACCTGGCTGGTCGCACCGAACGGGAACAGCCCGGCCACCTCATCCTGCGGCGCCCGGCTACCGACCGCGACCGATTCGGGGGCCAGCCCGGACTCCCCGGGCGGCAGCGGCATGTCCAGCTGCGCCCGCAGCCAGCCGGCGGAGATACCGTTCACGTCGCGCACGGGTAGTTGCGGCAGCCCGGTGAACCGCACCCGCCAGGCCCCGTCGGGCAACGTCGGGGTGGGGCTCGCGGACTGCCAGGCGGTGCCGTCCCAGTACGCCCAGGAGATCCGCCAGCTGTGCAGTTGGGTGCCGTGCGGGGTGGTGACCACGATCGTGACGGTCTTCTCCCCCGGGCCGGTCAGCGCCGGATCACAGGCCACGAACAGCTGGTGCGGCACCGGGTGATCACCCACGAAAGGCGGGAACGGATTCGGGTCCTCGCCGCTGGCCTGCGTGGTGCGGTCGCGGTAACTGTCGTTCTCGGTATCCCCGACGACGACGGCCCGCAGCTGGGCGGGGGTGACCACCAGCGCGGTATCGGTCTCGAAGACGACCTCGTCCTGCTCCCCCGCCAACGGTGCGGCGGCGACCTGGGTACCGGCTGGGACCACGGCGTCGGCCTGGCTGCGCTCGGCGAGGCTGAAGGTCAGCGGCACCCGAGCGGGCAGCGGCGGCAGCGGCTGCGTCCCGATCAGGCTCAGGAAGGCGAGGTAGTTGCGCTCCGGTGCGCGGTTGATGCGCTGCACCACCAGCTCGGCGAAGCGGGCGAAGATGCCGATCAGCGCCTGTCCGGGGTCGGGCCGTTCAGGGTCTGGTCGCCAATCGCTGTAGCGCTGCGCGAGCTCGGTGGTCTGCTTGATGAGCTCGTACCGGTCACGCGGATCGATCGGCGGTGGTTGGGCGGTCATGTGAGATAGAAGGGGTAGACCAGGTTGAAGCGGCTGTTGGTCGACCGCACCTGGTAGTTGATCTCGATGAGCAACCGATTCGACGCTGGGCCGCCGGGAGCCGTGGTGCCATTAGCCACGGCGTCGGGAGCCGTAGTATCGGGAACCGTGGCGACGTCCAGCACGTCGATCCGCGGCTCCCAGTGGGTCAGCGCCTCGCGCACTGCCTCGCAGATCGTGTGGGTGGTGCCCGCGTCGTGCACGTCGAACACGAAGTCGTGAATGCCGCAGCCGAAGTCGGGACGCATCACCCGTTCACCGCGGGCGGTGCCGAGGATCATCCAGATCGACTGGCGGATGGCGTCGCCGCCGCTGGCCGTCATCAGCACGTGGTGGTCCTTGTCCAAGCGCACCGGAAAGGCCCAGCCACTGCCGAGGAATCCCTGGTCCATCGCGGTCGTCACCCGATCATCACGGTGCCGACGGCAACCACTGTGCCCGACGGCAGGTCGGATGGGTCGTTGCAGGTCAACGCGGTGTCACCGGTCCTGGCCGCCGGCTTTCCGTTGATTTTGACGGTCGCGCTGCCGCGCTGAATGGTGGCCTTGTTGGTCGGCGGTTTCTGGAAGGCGGTACCCGGCGCCGTCGGCACGTGTGCCGGGGTGTTGTTCGCGGTACTGCCCACCACTGCGGCCGGCCTGCCCATGATCTTGACGTTGGAGCTCAGTCCACCATTGATCATTCCGACGTACGGGTGTGGTAGCGGCGTCGGCACGGGCGGGGCCGGTGGGGCCGGAACCATGACGATATGGATGTCGGTACCAACGATCTGGTCCCCTTGTTTCGCTGCGGGTTGTCCCATTTCCCACCACCTCCTTAATTGATGTTGACGAGCTGACCCTTGATGTTCAGCTGAGCATTTGATTTCATCGCGAGATTACTGCTGGCCTCGATCTTCACATCCGCTTTCGAGGTGATCTCGACACCTTTACCACTCAACTGGAGCTTGCCGTTCGTGGATTGAATGACGATGTCCGCCTCGGCGGTGATCGTGATCTTTTTGTCTTTCGTGCTGATCACGATGCTGTTCTTGGCGCTCTTGTCGACGATCTCGATCTGCTCGGAGCCGTCGGTGTCGGTCAGCCGGATCACGTGCCCACTGCGAGACTTGATCATGCGCACGTCGTTCTTGCCGTCTGCGTTGGACTCCGGGGGCTTGTCCTTACCGTTCCACAGCCCACCCAGGACGTAAGGGAACTCCGGGCTGCCGTGCTCGAAAGCCACCAGCACCTCGTCGTCGACCTCCGGTAGGAAATAGGTTCCCCGCCCGGCACCGGCCATCAGCGTCGCGATCCGCGCCCAGTTACTCTCGACGTCATCGGACATCCAGGGCAGCTTGAGCTTCACCCGGCCCAGCCCATCGGGATCCTTGTTGTTCGTGACGATGCCGATCGCCACCCCGTAGAAGCGGCCGTCCACCTCAGCGGGCACCATGAGCTCATTGAAGACGCTGGTCACGCCGCATTCCTCCGCACATTGAGATGAGTCCGGTAACCGTCGTCCGCACTCAGTGTGTGAGTGACGGACGTCAGGTAGTAGGCACCGCTGAAGGTCTTGCCCACGCCCTGAATATCGACCACGGTGCCTGCGTGCAACTGGGGGTGCCCGACGCACTCCACCTCACCCTGAATGTAGGTCAGCGCCATATCGTCGAAGCGGCCACGGGCCATCTGGTCGGCGCGCGCCTTGCTCGTCACCGGGACGTCCACGCTGGTGGCGCCCGCTTTGCCGAATGCTCGGCTGGTCTGCCGTGGGCCTGAGGACTTGCCACCCATCGTGGTGGACTCCTGGCCGGTTTTCGCCGCGCCGATGATCACTTTTTTCTGCATCGCATCCCAGCCCCGCACGGTCATCTCACCCACCTGGGCCAGCGAGCGCAGCCGAGGCGTGAACTCTGTGATGTCCTGACCGATCTGGAGGGTGACCGTGGGCCGGCCACCGTGCTGCGGTGGCTGGAAATAGAGCACCTTCTCCCTGACGTAGGTCTCGTACCCGATCAGCTGGGCACGTTTCTGCACAAATTCGAGATCGGTCTGGTTGTGCTGGACCACATACTCCAGGCTGGTTACAGTGTCCTTCACCTGAGCGCGCAATCCGGCACCCCGCGCCACCTGGCTCACGATCGCACTGTCCTTCATACGGGCGAAGGTCCTGGTCTTGCGGTCGCGGGCCAAGCGGTGCCGGTAGTCGTAACCGCGGACCGTCAGCATCGGCGGCTCATCCGCAATGAATGTGGGTTCCAAACTCGTGATCTCCCCCGTCATGACCTTGTACAGGTCCCCGACGAAGCCGAGTGAAATCTGGACCTCGGTACCGATCGCGAAGAGCGAAGAGTCCGACCAGGTGACTTGCAGCTTTTCCGGATCCCAGTTGTAGAGCACCAGGGTGAACATGCTCAGCGCGCTCAGATCCTCCAGGACGGTCACCGACTTGATGTCGGTCTGCGCGGCCAGCGGCAAACGCGCACCGTTGAGCCGGATATCCACATCCGGCACCATGATGGCGGCTGTCATACGCTCGTCCCCCTACCGGCTCAGCTTGGGAATGGTCAGCACCGTGCCCGGCTTCAGCTCGCGCGGGTTGACGATGCCGTTGGCGCTGGCGATGTGCCGCCACAGGCTCGGATCGCGGTACTCCTCGGCGGCCAGGCTGTGCAACGTGTCATGGCGCCGGACCACCCGGGTCTTCACCACATCGGCCGAGTTCATCTCGCGCGCCCGCACATCCGCTGGAGTCGGGGACTCGACGAAGCTGCACGACAGGGTGGCTCGCACCGGCGTCCCATCGGCGAGGAACAGGGTGAACCGTTGGTCCAGCTGGGTCAGCACGCCGGTGAAAATATTCGTGAAAGCGCCCCAGGAAAGGCGGCAGATCGGCGGGTGATGCAATTCCTTGTCCACCTCGGCGAGCTTGGCTACCCGCCTGGTGAGCTTGGTGACATCGGTCGCTTCGCCGGTCTGGAACACGCCGAATGCCTGCACGAAGGAGGCGGCCCGCTTCGAATCCGACGCCTGCGATCTCGACTCGTAGGTGTCGAAGAACAGCTCGAGGGAGAGCGTCTCCGGCGCCACCGCCAGAAACTCCTGCTCCATATCGGACCAGGTCCACCCGCCGCCTTGGCTCGCGGCCTTCTTCTGCTGCCAGCTTACCGATCTCGATGTGCTGATTTCGTGCGGATTGAACAGCGCCTCGATCGGACCGTTCTTCTTGTAATCCTGCCCGTCATGGGTGATGCGCAACTTCTGCAACCCCCCGCCACCCGGCCCGAGACCGAGCAGCTCGGCGGCCATACTCGCCTTGTTGCGCGCCATCACCGCACCGCCCGGCGTTCAGCCTCGATCGCCAGCCGCCGGACGAACCGGCGGTGCACGGCATCCACAATGCGCTCGACGTCCACCGGCGCCGTCGCCTGCCGACGCGCTTGCGCTTGCGTCTGCGCAGCGTGGTCGGCGTGGGGTAGTGCACCCACGGCTTGGCCTGCACCCTGAACGTGACCCGGTCCCGAAGTGCGGCCCGTTGGTGCTTCCCGATGCTCGGCCGTGACAGCGCGGTTGCGGGCAGGCCGTGCGGTCACCGCCTCCAAGTCGACCAGGAGTAACGGTTGCTCAGCTCGGACGTGCGGGTGGACAGCGGCACCCACCGCAGGACGCGCCGGTGTCCCAGGGCGCTGTAGCCCGTGATCGACTGGCTCAGGATCAGCTGGCCCCGGAGCGGTCACTCTGGCGTCGGGCGGTCTGTGCCCGAATATGCGCAGGTCCAGCGGTAGCCGGTCCACAGAACGAGAATCAGAAAACAATGGACGCCGCGCAACGGGCCCAGGGCCGTTGCGCGGTGACCCCGGAGATGGTGATCCGAGCCTCAGTGGCGCCGCGACCTTGGGCTGAACGACCAGCGACACGGCAGCCTTGTCTGTGGCCACAACAGTGGGAGACACGGACGGCAGATGAGACGAACCCGACACAGCCTGCACGGGGCCGGTCGCTTGGCCACGACTCGCTCTGCTGTCGCCGAGTTCGACACCAGAGCTGCTCGACGCCACCCGGACAACACTGGTGTCGAACTCGGCGACAGCAGAGCGGTCATGCGCGGCGGTCGGCCTCATTTCATCCCGCAGGGCGGGTTGCACTCGGCCAGTTGGCGCGATTCTGGTGTCGGGCGAGCGGGGATCGGATGACCTGGGATCGGGTGTGTGCAGCTCGAACGGTAACTGATCCACCGAGCGGGGATCAGAAACCGATGGGGGCTGCACAACCAGCGACGTCGCAGCGTCATACGTCACCGAAACAACGGGCAAAGCAGACGGCGGAAGTAACGAACCCGGCGCAGCCTGCACGGGCGACGACTGCACCGGCGACGGCTGCACCGGCTGCACCGGCTGCACCGGACCGGCCACAGGCGCTGGGCGGGCCGACACGATGGGGCTGGACACTGCCGCGTTGAGGTGGGCGTCGCTGAGGCGGGAGGCCGGGAAGGGTGGTGGCTGGCTGGGTAAGGCGTACACGATCGGCACGGCCGCCCCGTCGAGATCCGATATCGCACCGGTGTGTCGCGACACCAGCTCAGCCAGTGGCAATCCGGCGACCATCCGCTGGTGGCGGGTGAGCATAGCCCGAGCCGGACCGGGGTCGATGACGCCTGGGCGCTCGACGGGCCGCCACAGCCTGCGGACCAGCACCGGATCCACTGCCTGCGCCGCCTCGGCGAGCATCGTCGGCTCCTCAGGCGTCGTCAGCTCCTTACCCTGCATCCTCGGCTCCTACCCTGAGGCCGTCTGCGCGGCGCCGTGCGCCAGCGCGGCGACCTGGCCGAGCAGCGGTTTGGTCAGGCCCTGATGAGCCAGCTCCAATGACTCGAAACCCACCTCGTCGCTGCTCGCGTTGAATACCGGGCCGGTCCAGCGGGCAGGCAACGCATTGTGGAAATTCCACCACATCACCGGAATCTGCTGCCGATCGAGCAGCATGATGGTGCCGTTCTTACGCTGGATGATGCCACGAACCGTATTGTCATACCAGTTCCACAGGGTACTGATCGCGGTCAGCCCGTGCCGCAGCACCAGATTGGAATGGTTGACCGATCCGGGTAGTTGGTGCACGAAGTTGTTGACTCCGCCTTCCCGGTAGGGTTCCATCTCGAGTTGGCTTTCCAGACCGTTCACCTCGGTGAATCCGCCGACCAGCAGACCCTCGATCTCAACTGCGAAATTGAAGGTCATGAATGGTTCCAGCGGCCGGGCTCCAGGCACCCAGTTACCTACCGCGGCGGGTGCCCAGCTCAACCCGAGGGGAACACCGGTGGATATCATCGCCGGGCGCCTCCTTGCTCATTGAGCCGCTGGTTGATGCGGGCTATCTCGGCTACCCACCGTTGCCGTTCCCGGTGGTCCAGCTGCATAATCTCGTGATACGGCCAGTGAAAGTGATATGCCATGTACGCTACCTCCTCGTGCAGCCGGTCCGCGGGGTAGCGCGTCATCCCCCCAGGCCCGCGGTCTCCACTTCGAATGCGCCGCTACAGTGCGGACAATCGACCTGGAGCCGGGCATGCCCGTTGAGATTGATGCGCTGGTAGAAGTCTTGCAGATAAGCCAGGTCCGC
This sequence comes from Pseudonocardiales bacterium, assembly GCA_052390495.1. Taxonomy (GTDB): domain Bacteria; phylum Actinomycetota; class Actinomycetes; order Mycobacteriales; family Pseudonocardiaceae. The sequence continues at coordinate 62,433 of JBQTGW010000350.1, read as the reverse complement.
GGAGTACAGGTTCTCGATGACGTTGGTGTTGACGTAGTCCAGGCTGCCGAGGCGCGTGATCACCCGAGTGAGCAGGATGATGACCAGGTAACCCGGGTTCGCCCGCACCCGCGGATCCTTGATCGGCTCGATCTCATCGAATGCCGTAGCCAGGCGCATAGTGCCGTCCTGGTGCACCGTCCCATCCGGCGCGACGAGCCCCTGGGGCAAGGTGAAGGGAAACTCCGTCCGGCGAGCTCCGACACCGTCGCTACCAGCACCGGCTACTTCCATTGATCGACCTCGATCCGCTCGCACGCGAGGGTGAGCTGCTCGATGGCGACCTCGTCGGAAGAGGCGTTCAAACTGGGACCGGTCCAGGTCTTCGGCCAGCACTCGAAGAGATTCCAGGTAATCTTGGGACTACCCTGGTCGTCCAGCAGTGTGATCGAGATATTGTGCCGTTCCACCGTGCCTTTCATCACCTTGGCGCGCCACTCCCACAGCTTGTTGTCGTTGGTGAAGCCACGGCTGAGCGTGATGTCACCGTAGGTGTTGAGACCCGGAATCTTGCGCACGCTCAGGTTCTTGTCAGTGCCCTCGCGGTACTCTCCCGCATTCTGGCTGGTCTCCAGCCCGGAGCATTCGCGGAAACCGGCCCGCGTGATGCCATCCAATTCTACGGCGAAATTATAACCAGCATACGGATCGAGTCTCGCCATCGCTGAACCTCCTCAGGTATATGTCAGGCCGCGCTGACCGTCACTCCGCTCGCGCCGTGGATGGCCCGAACGATGATGAATTCGGCGGGCGTGGTGGGCGCCACACCGATCTGTGTCACAACCATTCCGGCGTCGATGACGTCGCTGGAATTCGTCTCGTTGTCGCACTTGACGAAGAACGCCTCATCCGGGGTGCGGCCCTTCAACGCACCACGTTGGAACAGCCCATCGAGATAGGCGGTGAGCTCACGCATGATCCGGACCCAGAGCCGAACGTCATTGGGCTCGTGCACCAGGCCCGTCATAAAACGCTCAATCCACCGGCTGATGGTCCCGACCAGGCGCCGCGCAGTGACGTCGCGCCAGGTTGGGTCAGCACTGAGAGTGCGCGCTCCCCACACCCGGATGCCCCGGCCCGGAAATGCGCGCAGGCAGTTCACCGCCCCTTGATAGGGCACACCGAGCTGCGTCCCATAGAGCTCGCCGACCTGCGGCCCGGTGAGGTTCACGTGCAAGTCGAGCACGCCCTCGACGACCTCGTTGGCGGGCGCCTTGTGCACGCCGATGTGCCGGTCGTTGCGAGAGTAGCTGCCTGCCAGGTGCCCGCAGGGCGGCACATGACGCAGCTGCCCGTCAGCCTCGGGCACCCCCAGCCACGGGTAGTAGAGCGCTCCGTAACTGCCTGACTCCCCAGCCAACGCGTTGCGCTGCTCTGTGACCACTTTCTGGTCCACCGCGGGCACGCTGTCGAGGATGGCGAACCGGTCACCCCGATCCCGGCAGTGGTCGAGGAGCACCTTTTGCAAGCCGGTGACCGTCCCGAACTGGGAGCCGACCGGTCCGCTCGCCCCGACCACGAGATCGGTCATGACGTCGGGTGCACAGATCAGATCGACGTCATCGAGGTCGTCCAAGGCCGCCAGCCCACGCGTCAGCCCTTCGACGGCGGAACCGGCCTCTTCCAGCCGCACGACGTAACAAAGCAGTCCGTCGTTCTCGAAGAAGCCCCGAACCGCCTGGGGCAGGAAGCCGCTGGAGGGTCCACCGAAAATCGGCTCGAACTGCGGCCACAGCGTCAACCGCTGCGGCGTGTACAGCCCCTCGACGGCCCGGCCGAGGAAGGCGGGCACGCCGGTGAGAAAGCTCGGCGCCGGTACCGGGAACACATCCTGGAAATACGCCCCCGGCATGGGGTAATCGGTCACGGTTCCGTCCTGGTCGATATCACTGTCCGGCCGGTATCACTGCGCGGTCGATATCACTGCGCGGGTGGTATCACCTCGACGCGCCGGACCACTGGCTGATCCGGAAGATGACGAACTCGGCGGGTTTCACCACCGCGACGCCGATCTCGGTGACCACCTGCCCGAGGTCCCGGACCTCCTCGGGGTTGGTGGTCTCGTCGCAGCGCACGTAAAACGCCTGCTCCGGAGTGGCGCCGAGCAGCGCACCGGAGGCCCACACTGTGGTGAGAAAAGCAGTGATGTTGCGCCGGATCTTCGACCACAGCTCCGGCGCGTTCGGCTCGAAGACCACCCACTGGGTGCCCTCATCGATCGACTCACGCAGGAAGTTGAACAGTCGCCGGATGTTGATATAGCGCCACTCCGGATCGGTGGCGAGCGTGCGCGCCCCCCAGATCGTGATATTGCCGTCGAACCTGCGGATGACGTTGATGCCGTCCTGGTTGAGGGGACCCTGGCTCTGCCTGCTGACCAGTGTCTGCACGCCGAGCGCGCCGCGGATCACCTCATTGGCCGGCGCCTTGTGCACGCCGCGCTCGGTGTCGACTCGGGCAAAGACCCCAGCAATGTGACCGCTCGGCGGCAGGTACACCGGATCACCTGCGGTGTCCTTCTCGCCGACGTCGATCCACGGGTAGTAGAGCGCCCCGTAACCGTCGGGGCTGCCGCGAAGGCCGCCCTGGATCGAATCCTTGTCCAAGGTGGTCGTCTGTTGGCCGTCCAGGATCGCGAAACGGTCCTGGGTGTTCTCGCAGTGACTGAGAACGGCCTCCTGCACCTCGATGCTGACCACACCGGGGATGGCCACCAAGGCTATCTCGTCGATCGTGGTGAAGGTCTCCAGAGCGGCCTTGAACTGATCGTCATCGGCGTCTGGCAGGACCCGGGTGACCCAGCAGAGACCACCTCCGTTGTTGAAGAAGCCGTACACCGCATGGGCGAGCGTGTGATTACCCTCCTGGATGTCGCCGAAGTGCTTCTTGAACTGCTCCCAGCTGTCGATCAACTGGGGCTCGTCAGCGGCGGCCACGGGGTAGAAGTCCGCGGGCTCACGGCTGCCATCGGTTTTCTCCCCGGTGCGGCCCGGCATGAGCGGCGTTGTGACGTTGTCGGCGACCTCACCGATGAAGCCCGCGGTACTGGTTCCGACGCCGGCGATCGGTTTGATCGCCGAGGGCACCTCTTCGACGTACACACCTGGCGCGAGGTATTGCGGCATCGCTGGTGTTCCTCCTCGTCACAACGGGATCGTCCGGCTTATTCGCGACCGACGCCCTGGCTGACCTTGATGATCTTCTCCGTCACCTCGGGTCCGACATCTGCGGGATCGAAGACATCGACGCTGAGGGTGATGCCGTAATGCAGGGTGGCCTTGGGCCGTCCGCCCATGGCCTGCCAGAACTCGCCGAGGCTCTGCAACTGATTCTCAGCGATGATCTTGGCCGGTATCGACGGCTCCTGCCCGACCAGCTCGCCATGCAGGTACCGCTCGGGAATGCTGCGGTGGCGCAACAGCACCTTCAGCACCTCGCCAAGCAGGTAATGTTCGTCTTGCGCCGGGTTGGGCGCGCTCTCACTTGGCCAGGCGGTGATCAGGTAGGAACAGTCGACCCGAGCCGGTGGGGGCCTGCGTGTGATCATCCCGCCTGGCTGCCGCTGCGTCTCCCACTGGTTGCTGCGCAGCTCGACGTTCTCCCGCACGTCGTAGAGGAAAAACGCGATCGCGGGCAGCGTGACGCTGGACGGCGGGAACTGGTCATCCGGGCTGGCGAAGCTGATCGCGACGTTTCGCATGGGCAGCTCACCCTGCACCAGCGCCGCGAGGGTCGCGTCCAGGTCATGAAACACGCCCGCTCCCCTCGACTCCGACTAGTTCAGGTACAGGTATATCGGATAGACACTCTCGGTGTGTCTTCTCGCACGTCTGCTAGCGCGTCTTTGCTGCGCCAGATCGCTGCGCTGTGGATACCCTGCGCGACTGCGCCTGCGACGACACTAACCTTGGGTAAGCGGCTTACTCTTGTGCGTCTCCGGATCGACGAGCGCCTTCGCCAACTTGTCCGAAATCGGGTGGCTGGCACCCGGGGTGAATTTCTCACTCTTCAACTTCCAGTGGACCGCGTTCGAAGTGCCGATCTTGGGGCTGCCGCTGGAGTTGCAGTGGGCATGGATGACTATGTTCTGAAGGCCAACAACAGTGTACTCAACAGAATATCCGCCATGCGTGTCCCATGACGAACTATATTTCTTGTTGAAAATCCCTCGCCGTATAACGTCATGATCGAGTAGCTTTTCCAGTGCGGAATTGACAGCATCATCATCGCCCACTTTGGCTTGGAACTTGTCCGCCGCGACCACCTGCTGGTGCGAGAGTAGCGTTGAATCGAGGCCTTTGAGTAGCTTTTCCAGCTGCGCCCGCGTCTTGGTGGTCGCGGTACCCAGCGTGGTTTCCGCCTGATCGATCTCCGATTTCAAGGCTACTGAAACCTTCTTCTTGAGGTAAGCGATACGCTTCGTCAAACGCTCGACCCAGAGGTGCAACGGGCGAACTTCGTTATATTCGGCATTGAGTCGCTCGACCGCGTCACCCGGATCCAGCCAGTTCTTGGTGGCGATGATGTGTTCAACGTCTGTCTTGGCTTTTCTGAGGTCGGGCATGTTGTAGGCAGCGAGGATGTTGAGGTCGGTCTTCAGGTTGTACGGGCCGGTGATCTTGGATTCAGCCTTGTTGAGAACAGCGCCCACATGCATCCTCCAGTCCGGACGCAGTACTGCGACGCCCTCGGCCAGTGCTTGGAGCTCGTCGATCCTGGCCGGAGTGGCCCCGATCGCTTTCGCCTGTGTCGCCGCGTCGGATGCCCCGCTCTTGGTCTTGGAATCAAGGCTGTCCCGCAACTTGGGATGGGCGGCCTCGATCTCCTGGTGCAAAGATATGCATTCACCAAGGTAGTAGTCGGCCTGCCGCTGTTCCAGGAACGTCGCGCGGTCCTGCTCAGCCTTATCCTTTTGCTGTACATCCCTCTCGTCCGCCGCCCGCCGCTTCTTACGGCCTTTGGTCAGCTCGACGTCGGGACGGTCCATATCACCCCGAAGTCCGCGCCGCTTCACCAGGCTGGTGAGCCGAGGCCGCCGCTTCGATCCTTCTGAGGGTTCCTTCGTCAGTTCTCTAGCTTCGGCCGTCGCGCGGGCACCGCCGGTCTCCAGCAACCCACTCCCGGCATGACCGGCCAGGAACGCGACCTTGGCCAGCCGGGTGGCCTCCGGAGTCTGGACAACCCCCTGAGCTTCAGCCGTCGCACGGGCACCGCCGGTCTCCAGCAATCTCCTCCCCGCGATATACCTGGACAGCGGGGCCTTGGCCTGCGCACGCCGCTGCCGCACCTCCGCGGTTTGCGCCACTTCCCTGGCCTCAGCCGTCGCGCGGGCGCCAGCCCGATTTACGAGGGCTTCTCGTTCTTCATCTTCCTCCGTTAACCCCATTGCCCGACGACGTTGCCGCGAGAGTTGCTGGGATAGATATCTATAATCGTATTGACGTTGCACGACAGCGCATTCATAATTTGGTGCTCCATGACTTGGGGCGGTGGCCATCATGGACGTAGCGCAGCGGCGCGGCAACGCACCACCATTCTGCTGCACTACATGCGCCAACTCATGGGCAAGTAACTCTTGCCCCGAGTGACTGTCCAGAGCTTGGTTTCCCTGTCGAAAGAAGATATCCCATCCGGTAGTGAACGCACTAGCCCGCAGCGATCGGCTAAGTCGGTCCGATTGGATGTCGGTGTGAATTCTGACACCGCTGAAGTCAGCTCCGAATGCCTGTTCCATCGGCTCCCGCACGCGGTTCGCGAGGGCTCGACCCCGCCCACGCTCGTGTCCGATGGCCCGCTGGGCCGCTGCGCTCATTGGCTCGTTCGCGCTGCTCGCCGAACGGTGGACGCGGTACTGGAGTGACGGGGGGCGTAGGGCGTTATTTTCATTTTCGCCCGTCGTTCGCCGCTGAGCCGTCCACCGCACCACATCCCGCGCCACGCGGTCGGCCTCGCGCTCGTGACAGTTATCGGCCGGGCCGAGCAACAGCTTGGTCTGAATCACCGGCGCGGCGCTAGGGTGCGCCGCCTGCCGGGTGTGACCGACGATCTGCTGAACGTACTGGTTCCCGTGCAGGCGCTGCAGCTGGAGCAGCGCGTTACCGACGCGTGCCAGGTGGCCGCCGGGGGGTGCAGCGAGCTGGGCAGGCACGGTGTGGACAGGCACGGTGTGGACAGGCACAGTGTGGGCAGTGCCCGCCTGCTCCGGTGTCGCGGTGTGGGTGACCGATGCCCGCCCCGCGGCGACGGGTCGGGCCTTCGGCTCCGTGGTGAGGTCGAGCCGCACCACGACAGATATATCGGGTACGTGTCGATACCCTGTCTGCGGCAGCGTCTGTCGACCTGTCCCCCGCGGTGCGGCACCTTATCAAGGACTCAGACCGGCGCGGTCACCGAACTCTTCGGTCGTCAGAACCTTGCCCATCTTTTGGTATTCGCGTTGCGTCGCCCGAACCAGGTGGGCCATAGTGACCACCCCACCGTCGGCGGCGGCCAGAAAGGCACCCGCGAGCGCGATATTGCGAATGCTGCCACCGGGCACGTCGATCTGGCGAGCGAGCAGTTCCAGGTCCAGGCTCGCCGCTCGCGGCGCCTCGGTGGGCCAGATCCGGGTCCAGATGCGGCGGCGTTCGTCGACATCGGGAACCGGGAAATCGATGGTGACATGCAATCGGCGGACGAATGCCTCGTCCATGTTCTTGCGCAGGTTCGTGGCCAGGATGACCACCCCCTCGTGCTCTTCCATCTTCTGCAGCAGGTAGCTGGTCTCCAGGTTCGCGTAGCGGTCGTGCGCGTCGCGGACCTGGGTGCGCTTGCCGAACAACGCGTCGGCCTCGTCGAAAAAAAGAATCGCGTTGCTGGTCGCCGCCTCGGCGAAGATACGGGCGAGGTTCTTCTCGGTCTCGCCGATGAACTTGCTCACCACGGTGGACAGGTCAATCTTGTAGAGGTCCAGGCCGAGGTCGTGCGCCAGGACGTCGGCGGCCATGGTCTTGCCAGTGCCGGGCGGGCCTGCGAACAACACGCAGAGCCCTCGCCCGCCTGCCACCTTGCGCTCGAAACCCCAGTTTTCGTAGACCAGGGCGCGGTAGCGGACCTGGTTGGAGATCTCGCGCAGCTGCTCCATCCGGTCGGCGGGCAGCACGATGTCATCCCAGGTGTAATGCGGAGTGATGTGCTGTGCCAGCGCAGCCAGCTTGCGATTGGATTGCAGGCGGCACGCGGCAGCCAGATCGTCCTGGGTCACTATGGGCGCATCGGGGGCGCGGGCCACAGCCAGATGGCGCGCGGTCGCGGCGGCGTCGCGGATCTGGCCGCCGCTCAACCGGAACTTGCCGGACAGAGTGGCCAGGTCCAGTTCGGTACCTACCAGTCCGTGGAGTGCAGCGCTCCACAACCGGAGGCGCTCGGAGTAACCCGGCGTCGGGAACTCCAGCCGGATGAAGGTCATGGCATCCGGCGCGTCCGCCGGTTCCCATACCATGTCCCCGGCCACGAACGCCGGTCCGGGATAGCCCGCCAGCGTCAAAAGCAGCAGCTCCACGTGCTGCTGTTCGCCCAGCAGGGCATCGACTTGCTCCCAATACATGACCGCGCCCTGCAGCCGGGCCTCGCGGTCGACGAGGCTCATCAGCGTCACGAACTCCTCCGCCGGGCGGGCGGCCAGCAGCTCTGCGCTCACGACCAGCAGCACAGCACCCCAGCTCTGGCAACATGCCGACGCCGCGGTCTGCTTGCCGACGCCGTAAGGGCCTTGGCAATACAGCACGAGGTCATCGCGGGCGTGCTCGGCGAGCTCGGCCAGACGCGCGCTGAACTGCGCCGGGAAAACCAGATCGTCGAGGGATCCCTCGGGCACGACGACCCGCGCGAACCCCCGCAGCCGGTCGTCCAGGTGGTCGTCCTCGAGCAGGAACCGGACGATCCGTGGGTCCAGCCGAACACTCTTACCGAGCAGGGAGCACGGGGCGGAGTCCTCCGCGAGCGTCACGAGGTGGTGCCGAACAAGCGGCGCCTGCGAGGTGAATCGGGTGCGCGCGGCCACCTTGGCCGCAAGGTCGGCGCAGTGCAGGTTGAGAATCAAATCAACCGTCGCCGCCCGCCGCGTGATGTCGTCGTGCAGGTAGCCATAGAGGCGTTCGTAACGCCGATCGATTTCAGGGGCCAGACACATCACGACCACGTCCACATCGAACGGAGCGAGGTCGAACAACTCGGCCAATGCCAGCAGTCTCAGGTACACACCTTGACGCACGCTGCCGGCTACTCGTTCGGCGATCTCGGCGCCCAGCTGCTCCCACTGCTCGACAGCGTTCTCCGGGATATCGACGACGGGCGAGACAGTGGCCCACGCGGGAACGCCGACCGGCTTGTCCAGTAACGCATCTATCTCAGCATCGGGGATGTAGAAGGCCGACCACCCCTCATCGGACGCGCCGGTGGATTGACGTAGTCGCCAGACTTGGCTGCGCAGCAACAGATCAAGCCGAGCCAGCTCGGCCAGCACATGATGCAGCGAGGTGGTGTAGCTTTCACTGTCCGCCATTTTTCCCCGACAAATCGTTCGGTATTTTTTGAGCGTGCCCGAAACGCGCTCCGCTACTCTGCAGAACGGATTCTTGAAGTGCGCACAAGCTGGCTTGAATCTGATCGAGCCGGGCATGCAGACCCGCGATTGCTGCGATTTCCGGCCGCTCGAGTGTCGACGGCCCGGTCACCGACGCTCCGCTGAACAGCGACATCCCGGGCAGCGGCAACGGAGTATCAGGTACCCGGTCGGCGCAGATTTGGTCGTATAGGGCAACAGTGCCCGCGGAGGGCTGGACTCCGAACTCCTGGGCCATGACGGAACTACAACGCTCGTACTGACGTATGGCGGAGGTCCGGTCTCCCGCCAGGTAGTGGAGCAGCATCAGCTGGCGATGGGTGCATTCCCGGGCCGGATCGTAACGCAATACGGTCTGTCCGAGGCCCAGCCCCTTCGCGTAGAGCCGCCGCGTCTCGCAATAGCTCATCAACTGATCCAGCATTGCCAGGTAAGCGAGCCGCAGTCGGTCCCGCTCATAGCCGCACCAATCGTGATACCAGGCCGCCATCAGATCGCTGCGGTAAAGCTCGAGAGCCGATTCCACAGCTTGCGCCTGACTGTCGGAGAGACTGCGTCCAGATATATCACGAACGGCGGCGTAGGTTTGCTCGAATGCATTTACGTCCAGCCACCAGGCACCGTCAGGATTGATACGCACCCAGTCAGGCTCCATGATCAGGGGCAGCTCGGTTCCTGTTCGGTGGCGGTCCGGCCTGCATCGGACCGTCGCATTGAGCCGCCACAGGGCCTGGCGTAGATAATTCTTGGAGGTAGCAGGTTTCCCGCCGGGCCACAGCACTTCCGACAGGGTCTCACGGGTGTGTGCACGATCGCGATGAATCAGCAGGTAGCAGAGCAGCTCAAGGGCCTTGCCGGACGGAAACGGAAGGGGTCGGCCCGCCTGCTGGACCGACACGTCGCCGAACAGCCTTACCTGCAGTTCGTCCACCGGCAACCTCTCCTGCTGTGCCACTTCGCCAGCCGGATACACCGATCCGGCGCGGGCGGATCTGCCGCCTTGCCAGGTCCTCTCCCGACGCTGCCGGTGCAGCGGTGACACCCGCACCCACCTGCAACCGGCCCACCGATGGTGATGCTGTGTCAGTGACCGACCGCAGGTTAATCCTTCAGGGTGGCACCTGACCAGGGGGATGTAGCAGCAATATATAACTATTTCCACCTTGCCTGGAGGTATACGAGTAGCCCAGCAGAGCAGTTCGACCCGTGCCTGGGGTCCCTGTGGGAGCAACCCGACCGCGATGCGGCAGGCTACCTGCGGCCCGAGAGAGGAACTCCGACGTGAGTGAGCGCGCACTGCCGAAGGTGTCGGTGATCGTGATCAACTACCGCGGCGCCGAGGACACCGTGACCTGCCTCCGCGCGCTGCGCGACGAGCTGGACTGGCCCGCCGAGAAGCTCGAGCTGATCTGCGTGGACAACGCCTCGGGCGACGGCAGCGCCGATCGGATCGCCGCCGCCGTCACACCGGCCAAGCTGATCCGCTGCCCCACCAACACCGGATTCGCCGGCGGCTGCAACCTGGGTGTCAGTAAGGCAACCGGCTCCGTCGTCGCATTCCTCAACAGCGACGCCCGCCCACACCGGACCTGGGTGCGGGCTGCCGTCGAGGTGTTCCACGCCGAGAAGGACGTCGCCGCGGTGGCCAGCAAGGTGCTGGACTGGGACGGCGAGCGCATCGACTTCGTGGACGCCGGTCTGACCTGGTACGGCATGGGCTACAAGCCGCAGGCAGGCGCACTCGACGACGGCTCCCACGACACCCCCCGCGATGTGCTGTTCGGCACCGGGGCCGCGTTGCTGGTCCGCAAGGAGGTCTTCGAGCAGCTCGGCGGGTTCGACGAGCGATTCTTCATGTTCTACGAGGACGTCGACCTCGGCTGGCGGCTCAACCTGCGTGGCTACCGGGTGCGCTACGAACCCGCCTCGATCGCCTATCACCGCCACCACGCCTCGCTGCGGGGCGCCGACCCGGCCCGCGAGATCTACCTGCTGGAACGCAACGCACTGGCCGCGCTGTACAAGAACGTCTCCGACCAGACGCTGGCCGCCGTGCTGCCCGGCGCACTCGCGCTGGCCATACGCCGGGCCACCGCCCGCGGCGAATGCGACCCCACCGAACTGGAGCTGACCCGCCGCACCCCAGATGAGGAAAAGCCAGATGAGGAAAAGCCAGCCGAGGAAACGGGCGCCGGCGAACCGATGGTCGTGCCGCGGGTGACCATGGCCGCGGTCTACGCCATCGACCGGTTCGTGGAGATGCTGCCCTCGCTAGCTGTTTCGCGGCGCACCGAGCAGGCCGCCCGGGTCCGCACCGACGCCGACCTGCTGCCGCTGATGCGCAATGCCCTGGAGCCCGCCTTCCCGCTGGCTCCGTACCTGCTGGCGCACGACGTGCTGGTCGACGTGCTCGGCGTGGAGGGCGTGTACGGGACCCGCAGACGAATCCTGGTCATCACTCCCGACGCGGTGTCAGAACGGATGGCCGGGCCGGCGATCCGGGCCTGGAATATCGCCCAGGTGCTCGCCGAAGCGCACGACGTGCGGCTGATCTGCCTCAACGCATACTGCGAGCCTCCCACTGCTGAATTCGAGGTCCGACAGGTACCCGCCCGCAAGATCGGCCCCGAGCTGGAATGGGCGCAGCTGGTGGTGCTGCAGGGTGATGTGCTGGAGCAGGTGCCCGCGCTGACGACGTCGAATCATATTGTCGTGGCCGATATCTATGACCCGATACACCTCGAACAGCTCGAACAGGGTCGCGACCTCGACGACCAGGACCGCGCGAAGGTGGTGAACGGGGCAACCGAAGTGTTGTCGAAGCAGCTGCGCCGGGGCGACTTCTTCTTGTGCGCCTCGCAGCGCCAGCGGCACTTCTGGCTCGGGCACCTCGCGGCGATCGGGCGGCTGTCCCCCACCGTGTACGACGCCGACCCCACGACCCGATCACTGCTGGCCGTCGCCCCCTTCGGGCTGTCCGGCAAGCCGCCACAGCGCACCGGCCCCGGCCTACGCGACACCCTGGGCTTCGGATCGCGGGAGAAGGTGGTGCTCTGGGCGGGCGGCGTCTACTCGTGGTTCGACCCGCTGACGTTGCTGCATGCCGTGCACGCACTGCGGACCGAGCATCACGACCTGCGGCTGGTGTTCCTCGGCATGCGACACCCGAACCCCGATGTGCCCGACATGGACATGGCCGGGCAGACCCGCCGCCTCGCCGACACGCTCGAGCTCACCGGTAAACAGGTGTTCTTCAACGAGACCTGGGTGCCCTACGCCGACCGGCAGAACTGGCTGCTCGACGCGGACCTCGGGGTGACGACGCACTTGGAGCACATCGAGACCACCTTCGCCTTCCGCACCCGAGTACTGGACTACCTGTGGGCCGGGCTGCCCATCGTCACCACCGACGGCGACTCCTTCGCCGAGCTGGTCCGCGCCGAGGAACTTGGCGTGGTGGTACCCGCTGCGGACCCCGCCGCGCTGGCCGCAGCGCTGACGCGGGTGCTCTACGACGACGAGTTCGCCGCAGGCTGCCGGGAGCGGATCGCGGTGGTGGCGCAGCGCTACACCTGGGACGCCGTGCTCGCCCCGTTGGTCGAGTTCTGCCGCAACCCGCGCCCGGCGGCCGACCGACGCCCCGGCGCGCCACTCACCACGCCCGACCGGCTCCGGGTAGCGGGCAAACTGCGCCGCGACGTGGCGCTGGTCCGCTCCTACCTGTCCGCCGGTGGACCTGGCGAGGTGGCCCGACGAGCCGTCGGCCGGCTGCGCAGGCTGGCCAGCCGGGGCTGAACACTCGCTGTCCGGGCGCCTGCTAGGGCAGGACCCTGGCGAAGCGCAGCAGATCGGCCAGCTCGAACGTGCCGCGCTTGGCAGACGGGAGCGACGGCTTCCAACCTGATTTACGCAGGATCGAGTCGTCGCTGCGGCGCACCAGGCCGATCAGCACCTCGGCGATGATCGTACTGCCGACCGGACCGAGGCGCGTGCCACCGTGGTGCTTGGCCTCGGCCAGCACGTAGTACCAGAGCGGTGTCCGGTCCAGGAACCCGCCGTCGAGCAGCGCCTGTTCCTGCGCCGGGTTCGCCGACGTCGCCCGCAGCTGCTCGGGCGTGAGGGCCGGTAGGCCAAGGAACTCGGCAACGGCCTGCCCGGTGGGCAGGCGCATCCGGTAGCCGCGCAGCAGGTTACGGGCGGAAAGGTGAGCGGCAAGCCCCGGCTCAGGCTCACCTGCAAGGGTCTGCAGGTTAAACAGTGCCACCCCACTCCCAGGCGCGACGATCCGCCCGGCGAGCTGCGTGTCGAAGCGTCGGGCTTTGCCGCCGAGGTTCGAGCCATCTCCGATGATGTTCTCCCACTCGATGATCCAGTTCTCGGGGACGGTGCGGAACCCATCTTGGGGGACGCCGGGCGTCCCGGCGATTTGTCCGCTCAGCGCGGTGAAGGTGAACAACAACTCAAGGCTCGCCGGAATCGCGTTGAGGTTGAAGTTGAGGTTGAAGTCGTAGGCGGAGCGCACCATGGTGTGCCCGAAGCGGTATGCCGCGACAGTGAACTCCAACGGCATGAAGACGGACTTGCTCGAGGGCTTGTACCAGCGGTTTCCCCGCCGCAGGATACGGTCGACGATCGCCGGTTCGGCGGTCCGCTTGAGGTGGTCGTGGATCACGATGTGCTGGTAATGCCTGCGCAGCACACGTTGTGCCTGCTCGAACGTCCGGCCCTCGTCCACCAGCCGGTTATGGGCCTTGATGAAGGCCACGTGCAGCTGCGCGATGATCAGATTCTCGTCATTGCGCGGGTCACCGATCAGCGCGGCACGGTCGTGCAGGATGTCGTCGCTGGGTGGCTCGCGGGGCAGGTCGTTGTCATCGCCCTTTCCCGGCGGCCGCTGAGTCGGCGACGACGGCGGGTCCGTCTGCTCCAGCGGGGCGACCGTACCGAGGCGCAGCTTGTCACCGTTCTCCGGATCCCGGGGGGCGGGCAGATCATAGAGACTGTCCAGGTCGAGCGTTGCGGTCCGGAAGTTCCGGATCACGTTCTTGATCTCGTTCAGCGGCAACGGCACCATGTCGTCGGCCAGCAACTGCTGCGTGGATCCCGAGAACGACGGTGGGAGGTCGGCCGGCTGGACCTCGAAGGTGATGTCATGGTCGACGAACTGGCCGAAATAGGTGTAGGCCGCCGGGATCGGCGAGTCGTTGGCACCACCCAGTTCGTCGAGATCCTCCATCGTCCCGGCGAGGGCTTTCAGGTGAACCAAGGTCTGCGTCGACTCCGGCAGCAAGTTAGCGGGATCGGACTGCAGGGTGGGAAACATGAAGTCGAAATCCTGCAGGTCCCGCGGACGCGGGCGCCTGACAGCGGCCCCGGCGTCGGCCACTTCCAAGACGTCGAGCAACGCCGGATCTGTCTGCAACTCCTGTACCAACTCGGCAGTGACGATCTGTCCGTGCGGTAGGCGAGGCATAAGCGGTCCTCCCATGAGACGACACAACCTGTCAGATGCTATGGCTCACCTCGCCCCGTACGCCATCTGCTCTGCTCGGTGCGCCAGCTCCACGACCCCGTCCCTGAACTGCTTGAGGAACGGGTCGTCCGTGGCCCCGGCCATGGCGCGCTTGTAGTTGCCTTCCATGAACACGATCGCCTTCCACAGCGCGAGCGTCTGGTACCAGCGGATGTCGGTCATCGACCGTCCCGAATGCTCCTCATAACGCGCAACGAGCTCCGCGCGTGAGGGGAACCCCGCTGCTCGCGTCACGCTGTTCAGCTCGAACATCCCCGCTGGCGGGTCGTCGCGGTCTGCCCACAGCGCGCACAGATATCCCAGATCAGCGAGTGGATCGCCGATCGTTGTCATTTCCCAGTCGAAGATCGCGGCGATGCGGGCAGGCGCGCCGGGCGCCAGCATCGTGTTGCCCAGCCGATAGTCGCCGTGCACGATCGTCGCCGGGCCGGAGGTCGGCAGGTTCACCGCCAGCCAACGCCCCACCCGCTCGACGGCCGCTAGCTCGCGGGTCTTGTTGTGCTCCCACAGCCCGAGGAATCGCCGCACCTGGCGCTGGAGGTACCCGGTCGGCTTGCCGAAACCCGCCAGCCCAACCGCCTGCCAGTCGACCGCATGGACCTCCACCAGGGCGTCGATCAATTCCTCGCCGATCCGCCGACGCTGCGCCACGCTGTCCAGCTCGGCCGGGATCGCCGAGGTCACGACGTGGCCCTCAACTTTCTCCATCAGATAGAAGGGGGCACCGATCACCTCGAGGTCATCGCAGACCGCCAACACGGCAGGTACCCGAACCGGAGTGGGACCGAGCGCCCGCAGCACCCGCGCCTCCCGCAGCACGTCGTGCGCGCTGGGCGGAAGGGGTCCGCGGGGCGGGCGCCGCAGCACGCACTCCACCGCTTCGCGGCCCACCCCATCGCGGTCTACCCCATCGCGGCGCAGCAGGAAGGTGATGTTCGAATGGCCCTCCCCGATCGGCTCGACCGTGATCTCGCCACCCGAGCCGAGGCCGTGCGCATCGAGAAACGCTGCGAGCGGCTCGAGCACCAGCAGCGGCTCCCGGGAATGTCCTGCCGCCTCCTCGAACGTGCCGACAACGTCGTCGCAGGCCAGCGAGTGTCCGCTCACCCCGCGAGGTCCCCACAGGCGGCAGAAAGCGACTCGCCCTGGCGCGCCAGCTTCAAGCACTCCCGTGCGATCGTCATCCGGTGCACCTCGCTGGCCCCGTCGTAGATGCGGGCCGCCCGCGCATCGGCGTACCACCCGGCGATCGGCAGGTCGGTGGCGATGCCATGGGACCCGAACACCTGCACGGCGCGGTCGACGATCCGCCCGAACGCCTCGCTCACGAACGTCTTGACCATCGCGATCTCCTGACGGTGCGGCAGGCCATGCTCCACCTTCCAGGCAGCATGCAGCACCATCAGCCGCGATGCGTACAGGTCGATCGCGCTGTCGGCCACGAAGAACTGCAGCGCCTGGTGCTGAGCCAGTTCCTTGCCGAACGCGGTGCGCTCCAGCAGCCGCTGCGCGGTCAGGTCCAACGCCCGCTGCGACACGCCGATCCACCGCATCGCATGCGCCAGCCGCCCGCCTGCCAGGCGCTGCTGAGCGATCACGAACCCCTGACCCTCAGCGCCGAGTAGGTTCGCCACCGGCACCCGCACGTCGGTCAGCCGGATCTCCGGATGCCCGCCGGGAAAGTGCGCGCCGATGATCCCCGGGTCGCGCACCACCTCCCAGCCGGGCGTGTCACACGGCACCAGGATCAGCGAGTAGTTGCGGTGCCCGGCGGCGTCAGCACTGCCGGTCTTCGCCACGACGATCGCGAACGCCGCGCCCTGGGCGCCGGAGATGAACCACTTGCGGCCGTTGAGCACCCACTCGTCGCCGTCGCGCACCGCGGTGGTCTGGAGATTGGTCGGATCCGACGACGCGACGTCGGGTTCGGTCATCGCGAAGCACGACCGCACCCGGCCCTGCGCCAGCGGCCGCAGGTACGTCTCGAGCTGCTCATCCGTGCCTGCGAGCAGCAGCGTGTGCATGTTGCCCTCGTCCGGCGCCATGGCGTTCAGGCCAAGCGAGGCCAGCCCGCTCACCCCGCACTCCTGCGAGATCAGCGCCATGCCGAGCACACCGATCCCCAGCCCACCCCACTGCGCAGGCAGCTGCGGCGTGTAGATGCGGCGTTCTCGTGCCCGCTCACGCAGGCGCTCGACGACGTCCCAGCTCTTCAGTAAGTCGGACGGGTCAGCGAGCTGCGCCTCGGCGGGCAGGGCGTCCTCCTGGACGAACGCGCGCACCCGGGCGAGCACGTCGGCCAGCTCGGGCGGGATGGTGAAGTCGATGGCTCCGGTCGCCGGGGGTGCAGTGGTGCTGGCGTGGGCGGTCACAGCGTTCCTTCCATCCCGCAGTACGGCCAGCACTACGGCTGACCAGCTCTCCATGTCACGATTCCATCTCCCACGTCAACACCTCATTGAGCACGCCCAGCGCATCGCCATCCACCCGACGCTCCACCAGTGCATCGTCGGAAACGATCAGCGATGACCTCCGCTTACGCCAAGCGAAACAATCGCGGCTAAATCCCTCGATATAGATCGTGTCCACCCAGCAACCGCTCACTCGGCTGCCCACCAGCGGTCCGTCCTCGCCCGGGGCGCCACGCCGGAACTTGAAACCGCGCAGCTTGGCATGATCAAGCAGTCGCATCGCGATCACCAGGTCCGGGCTGTCAGCGCCCATCGGGCACCACCGCCCCGTTCTCGATTCGTGGATCAGCAGCGCAACGCCCGCGACGAGAGCCGAACCCGCTGGGGTGGCGACGCAGCCGAACCCGGTTCAGCCAGGCCGCCAGCCGCGCCCACACCCCCGGCCGGTGCTTGCGACGGTACCGCCGCGCACTCGGCGTGTCGGGATTACGTATCGCGGCACACGCCCGACACGGTGGACCCGCCGGGCAGGCCAGCGCGACCGCCCATACCGCGTGCCCGCACAGCGCCGGGTAGCGCCCTGCGCTACCGATAGTCATCGCCTCCTCAGCCACCAAGTGCTCCCGGCCGTCGCGGCCACAGGTCACTGACAACGCAACAGCTCGCCGATCACCGGCTCGGCTCAGATCTGTCATGTAGTGCCTCCGATTCTCACCCGGGGGGGCACGGCGAGGTGGGAGACGTTCGGGTCGCTCCGCACCTCGCCGTGGTCCGATCAGCATCGGAGGGCCCGGTTGCCATGGGTAGGCCACGACCCTGGTTAACCAGTGCTGTCTGTTGCCATCTGTTGTCTTCTGCTGCCTTCTGCTCGCCAGATGTCACCCTGTGTCCCGCGGGGATCTACGGTGGGCTGACCTACCGAGAGGGGCCGGATGACAATGATCGATCAGGAGCCGCCAAGGAACTACCGGGGCCGAACTCAGCCAGCGGCAGGCGTACCGGTGGGTGGCCGGAGAGGTGCGCGGCCTGCCCTACCCGCAGGCGCAGGCCGCCCTGGAGCAGCTGTTCGGTGAGCCGGTGGCGCGGTTGTTCGGCCCGCCATACGGCGCCGAGGCGATTCGACGGACCCAACATCACAATGGGGCAGCCACAGGGCGGGGCACGGGGCGGACGGACTGGGAAGGGCAAGCGATCGCCATGAGCGCCGACCGAGCTCGCGGCTTCCTCGCCCGAATCGAGAACTCGAACGTTGGAACCGAGACCCTCGATCAGTTGGTCGATGACCTATTCCGGCTAGTCACCGCCGCTCGGCAACAACCACTCCCGGCACTACTCGATGAACTCGTGGACACCCAGGACCGTGCCTTCAAATTCCTGGCAAGGTGCCAGCAGGTCAAGCAAATCCGAGACCTTTACCTACTCACCGGGATCGCCTCCGGCCTGATGGCCAAGGTTTCCCTCGACATGGGCGCGCCACACGATGCCATCACTCAGACTCGCGCGGCGTACGCCTGCGCCGAGAACGCTGGCCACGACGGGCTGCGCGCCTCGGTCCGTGCCTTGCAATCTGGGATTTCCTACTGGTCCGGGCGGCTCGACGAAGCCATTCGCTATATCGAGCTCGGCACGGAACCGGCCGCGCGGAGCCGCGGCACGATCGGTGTGTGGATAGCCAGCAGCGAGGCGCGGTCCCTAGCAGCGCTCGGCCGATTCAAGGATGCGCGTGCGGCCATCGCGCGAGCCGACGAGTTACGAGAACACGTGCAGCCCGACGAGCTGGATTCCCTGGGCCTTACGTTTGGCCGACCACGCCAGCTCTACCTGGCTGCCGACGCACTCGCCTGGGGCGGCCGCACTACGGCCTCCGAGACCGAACGTCTCGCGCTCGACGCACTGAACGCCTACATGGACTCAGCACCCGAACACCGAGCTTTCGGAATGGAGGCAGGTGCGCGCAGCGCACTAGCCATCGCTCGGGTGTTCCAAGGGGAGATTGAAGGGGCAGCAGAAGCCCTCACCCCCGTATTTGAGCTACCGCCAACGAAACGCATCCTCGGAATCGTGGCTTCCGTCGAGCACGTACGAAACGCACTGCACACCATCAAAGGATCCAGCCGAGAAGCCGACGAGCTAGCGGGCGCTATCGAAGGCTTCACCTCCCTACACCTGGCATTCAGAAAATAACCGAAACTGCGGCTATTAACGTCGGGCCCCGTACTCACGCGGCGCCGGATGCGTGGAACGAGGAGCCAAGCGGGTTGGTGGTCACGTACCGCTGCGGGCCATCGACCTCTTCGAGGTGGTACGGCCCGACCTGTCGTGGCCGCACGATCCGCCGCCGTGCGGATGATCCGTTCCTGCAGCGGATCGAGCGGCATCAGGCTGCTTTCCGGGCGCTGTCGATCAGCGGCTGCCAGGCGTGCCGGATGTGCGGTGGTAGGTACAGCTCAGACCACACCCGCACGAGAATCGCACCATCAACGAGTCCGCGGACGTCGTCCACAGTGCCTTCCCGGAGCACGATCTCATAGAGCCATCGGCAGTCAGCCAGCTCGGCGAGCGACCACTCGACTGCCTGGGGATCGGGGCCACTCCAGTACAACCGCAGCGGCAACCGGACCACGCCGGTAGTGGGGCCACGCAGCTCGTCCAAGGAACGCGGCAACTCGACGTTCCGGATCCATCCGGGACGCCTGCCGGAGTCTGCGGTACTCACAACGCCAAGGATAGGCTGACCGGCCAACTCCTACAGCCCGTCCCCTTGCTTCGGGCCGTAAGCAGGTCACTACATGAGTGTTCGCGACAGCCCAGATCGCCAATCACCGAGCACAGCCATCCGGGTTCTGGTGGACGGTACCCCGCTGCTCGGGCAGCGCAGTGGGATCGGGCGCTACACGGCCGCGCTGCTCGCCGAGCTCGCCACCTGCCCGGATGTGGATGTCACGGTCACCGCGTTCACCGCTCGCGGCCAGGCTGCACTGCGTGCAGCGGTGCCCAGCGGGGTTCGGGTGCGCGGGGGGCCGGTGCCGGCCAGGGTGTTGCGGGCGGCGTGGCGGCGCTGTAACTGGCCCCCGGTTGAGCTGCTCGCGGGTGGCGCCGAGGTGCTGCACGCCACCAACTTCGTGCTGCCGCCGTCCCGGCGCGCCCACGGTGTGGTCACGATCCACGATCTGGCCTTCCTGGACCGGCCCGACGACCTGGCCCCGCAGCAGCGCGATCTGCCCGCCTTGGTCCGCTCCTCAGTGGCGCGCGCGGCGGTGGTCTGTACTCCCAGCGCCGCGGTAGCCGAGCAGGTAACCCAGCGGCTCGACGTCCCCGCGGAGCGGATCGTGGTCACTCCGCTCGGGGTGGACCGGGAATGGCTCAGCGCACCCCCGCCGACCCCGGCGCTGCGCGCGAGGCTCCGACTGCCGCAGCGCTACCTGCTGTTCGTCGGCGCCGCCCAGCCGCGCAAGGGTCTGGACGTGTTGCTCGAAGCACACGCGGCGCGGCCTGAGCTTCCTCCGCTGGTGCTCGCCGGGCCCGCGGGGTGGGGTCCGCCATCCACGGCCGGTACCCGGGTACACACCGTCGGCTACCTCGACGAGGCCGACCTGCGCTGCGTGGTAGCCGGAGCAACGGCGCTGGTGCTGCCCTCGCGCGACGAGGGTTTCGGTCTGCCGGTGCTGGAGGCGATGGCGACGGGGGTACCGGTGGTGTGTTCCGACGTGCCCGCGTTGCGCGAGGTCGCCTGCGGGCTGGCCACCCTCGTCCCGCCAGGTGACCAGGCGGCCCTGGCCGCCGCATTGTGCTCGACACTCGAGTCTGGGCGTGAACCTACCGACGCGGCCGGTCGGCGAGCACACGCAGCTGGCTACACATGGCAGGCGTGCGCGGAGGCGACTGTGCGTGCCTACCAGCGTGCTCGTGAGTGCGAACGGTACCCCTGACACCAAAGCCGGACACACCGAGCATCAGTGCCTGACACACGGGATCAGGGGGCGAGGCCCTCGGCGAAGGCGTTGGTTAGGGCGTCGCGCCAGGGGCGTAGGACGGGGAGGTCGGCCGCTATCCATCCAGCGGTGTCCAGGACCGAGTTGGGAGGGCGGGGGGCTGGGCGGGGAAAGTCTGCGGTGCTGCACGGTTGCACTCGTCCTGGGTCCGCGCCTACTTCGGTGAACACGGCTCTGGCCAGGTGGAACCACGTCGTTGAGCCGGTGTTGACGCAGTGTAGGACGCCGGGGGGTACCTGGTCGGCGGCCAGGGCGAGCGCGATCAGACCTGCGGCGAGGTCGGCGGTCCAGGTCGGGTTGCCGTGCTGGTCATCGACCACCCGCACCGGGCCTGGACCCTGAGCAAGACGGGCCATTGTGCGGACGAAGTTGGCACCGTGCGCGCCGTAGAGCCAGGCGGTCCGCACCACGTGCGCGGACGCGCCCGACGTCAGCACGGCACGCTCCCCCGCCAGTTTGGTTCGCCCGTAGACGGTACGTGGCGATGTCGGGTCGTCCACCTGGTGGGGCCCTGACCGGTCGCCCGCGAAGACGTAGTCGGTCGAGACCTGCACCAGGTGCGCGCCATGCGCGAGACACGACCGCGCCAGGTACGCGGGACCGTCGGCGTTGACAGCGTGGGCCCGCGCTGCGCCCTCGCCCTCCGCGAGATCCACTGCGGTGTACGCCGCCGCGTTGATCACAACCAGCCGGGTACCGCCCGCGAACGCCGCGACCGCGTCGACCACCGCCGTGGCATCGGTGACGTCGAGCTCGGCCGAGCCCGGGGCGCGGACCGAGGTGATGCCCGCGCGGGCAGCCGCGCAGGCCAGGTCCCGGCCGAGCTGGCCCGCACCGCCTGTGACCAGTAACCGCATCGATACGTCCTCCCAACTATCCCGCTGTTGACGGCAATGCGCGGAGTGTGACAGACAACGTGGGAGGGGGTCGGGCGTCTCCGCACGGGCAGCCCGCGCGAAAGGAGTAGGACCCCCGATAGCCTGGCGCTGCCGCCGCACCACGCCGCAGGACCCAGGAGGGCATCCGTGCACGACAGGCCACCCCAGCCGGGAGGTCACGCAGTGCGGCAGGTCCGAGTTGTCCGGCAACCGCCGTCAGCCGGTGCGCCGCACCCCCGTCGGCCTTCTCCGTTGCGCGCCCCCAAGGTGGTCCTTGCTCTGGTCTCCGTGTTGATTTTCGGCCTCACCGGCTATGGCTGGTCCACCTTCCAGGACCTGCAGAACGGCTTGAACACCGCCGATGTGATCGGCTTCAGCGCACCGGACGGAGCCACCGACATCCTGCTGGTTGGCAACGACAGCCGGACCGACGCACAGGGCAATCCGCTGCCCGCCGACGTCCTGGCCCGGCTGCGGGCCAGTGACAACGAGGGCGAGCTCACCGACTCCATGATCCTGGTGCGAATCCCGAACGACGGCAGCAAAGCAGTGGCGATCTCGCTGCCCCGGGACCTGTACGTCGAGATGCCCGACGGGTTCGGTCAGCACAAGCTCAACTCCGCCTACGGCCGGGGCAAGAACGACGCCGCCGCCCAGCTCATCGGGGAGGGAGCCGATCCGGCGACGGTGCACAGCGAGTCCATCAGCGCGGGGCGCAAGCTGTTACTGCAGACCGTCGAGGATCTCACCGGGGTTGGTATCGACCACTACGCGGAGCTCAACCTGCTCGGCTTCGCCCTGCTCACCGAGGCCGTCGGTGGCGTCCAGGTGTGCCTGCGCGCGCCGGTTGAGGACCGGGCCTCTGGCGCGAACTTCCCCGCGGGCCCACAGACGATCTCGGGTCCGGATGCGCTCGCGTTCGTCCGCCAGCGCCAAGGACTGCCCCGCGGGGATCTGGATCGGGTGGTCCGCCAGCAGGTCTTCCTGGCCGCATTCGCCGACCAGGCGCTGTCAACCGGGACACTGGCGAACCCCGGTCGAATTCGTGAGCTGATCGACGCGACCAAGCAGTCCCTCGCACTCGACGAAGACTTCAACGTACTCGACTTCGCTTCCCGTATTCAGGGCATCGCCGCAGGTCAAGTCGAGTTCATGACGGTGCCTCTGCTGGGCGAGGCCAACAGCGAGTCCGATGGTTATGTGCTCGAGGTGGACCCGGCCGCCGTGCGGTCGTTCGCCGCCGCGGCGGTCCTGCCTCGGCCCGCCACCGAGCCGGGTGCACCGCCAACCTCCCGGATCACCGTCGAGGTACTCAACGCGTCTGGGGTCACTGGTCTCGCCGCGACGATCTCCCGCCAGCTCACCGAGCAGGGCTTCGACGCAGGCCGGGTGGCCAACTCGGATCCCAGAGCGGTCAGCCTCGTGCGGTACCCGACGGGCAAGGTGGACGCGGCGACGACCGTCGCCGCCGCGCTCGAGGGTCTGCCCACGGAGGAGGACCCCAACCTGCCTGCCGGTGTCGTACGGGTCTATCTGGGCGAGGACTATTCGGGACAGGGGGCGGAGTGGGTGGCAAGCCAGCGGCTGCCGCGGTCGGAAGGACGCTTTGCAACACACACCGCCGCGGGCCCGTTCCGCGCCCCCCCAGCCCCGGCGCCACCGCTGGTGGCCAGCAACGTGCCGTGCATCGACTGACCCGTCGACCGTGAACGCCGAAAACAGCCTGCTGGGTCGGACGCCGCCCCCAGTGCTGTCCGGCGCCCTGCTCGTGCTCACCTGCGCGGTGATCGCGCTGGCCACGCAGGCGAAGCTGCTGCTCGACCTCGCGGTGTACCAGGCAGGTGGGCAGGCCTGGCTGGACGCCCGGCCGCTCTACGAGGGCGCCTTTCCCATGCCGCTGGGGATCTCGTTGCCGTTCACCTACCCGCCGTTCGCGGCGCTGTGCTTCTCGGTGCTCGCGCTGGTTCCGCACGTGGCGCTCGCCGTGGTGTTCTCGGTCGGCAGCTTCGCGGCGTTGCTGGTCGCGGTGCGCGCCACTGGCGCCGCCCTGTGGCGTGACTTCGGCTGGCCACACGCGGCGCTGATCGGCTGCTTGGCCGTGGCATTCGAACCGGTGTGGAAGACCCTGCTGCTCGGACAGGTCAACCTGTACCTGATGGCGATCGTCGTCGTCGACCTGCTCGCGGTGCGTGCTGGCCGCTACCGCGGCTTCCTGATCGGGCTGGCCGCCGCAATCAAGCTCACCCCCGCGGTGTTTCTGTTGTATCTGGCTGCCGGACGGCAGTGGAGGGCAATCGTCAACGCTGTGGTCGCGTTCGCCGCCTGCACCGCGCTGGCTGCGCTGATCCGCCCGCGGGACTCGGTTACCTACTGGTTCACGACCCTGCTGGACCCAGGGCGGATCGGGGGTCTGGCCTATACGGGAAACCAGTCCGTGCGGGGAGCTCTGCACCGGCTCGGGTTGAGCGCGGCCACGGAACGGACCTGGTGGGTGGCCGTGGGCGGGCTGGTGATCGTGCTGGGCGGGCTCGCCGCGCTTCGGTGGCGCCGCGCTGGGCAGGACCCCCCCGCGCTGATCACGATCGCGATGGTCGGGCTGCTCGTGTCGCCGGTGGCCTGGTCACACCACTGGGTGTGGCTGGTGCCCGCCCTGCTCGTCCTGGCCCACCTGGCGATGCAACAGCGCTCGAGGCTGCTCGCCGCAACCACCGGACTCATCGCCGTCACCGCCCTGGTCGCCGCGCATCAGCTGTTACCGCAGGAGGACGACCGGGAGCTGGCGTGGTCGCTCTGGCAGCACCTGCTCGGGAACTCGTATCTCTGGCTGGGCCTGCTGCTGCTCGTGGTGTTGCTGGCGCTGCGCCGCACGACCCAGCCCACCCCGGCACCCGAACGGACCATTGACGTCTAATCTGGCCGCACGGAGGGAGGTGCGGGTACCGAATGGTGAGGAGAGGCGGGTGTCGGAGGTGTCCCACAGCGGCAGGCATGCCACCAACGGCCGCGGGACACGGCTGGGCGCAGTATCTGCCCGCGCCCTGGTTGCGCTGCTCTCGGCCACGGTGCTGTTCGCCACCGGGGTGGGCTGGGTCACCGTCGGGTCCCTCGAACGGAACCTGACCAGCACCGATGTACTCAGCTCTTCGGATCCGGACGGTAGCGACAGCGACGGCGCCACGGACATCCTGTTGGTCGGCAACGACAGCCGCACGGACGCTGCGGGCAACCTGCTGCCCGCTGAGGTGCTGGCGACGCTGCGCACCGAGCAGGCCGAAGGGACCAACACGGACACGATCATCCTGGTGCGGATCCCCGACAACGGAAAGTCCGCGCATGCCGTATCGATCCCGCGTGACACCCTCGTAGCGATCCCGGGTGAAGACCGATCAGATAAGATCAACTCCGTGTACGGGACGCGGCAGGCCCAGGCGGCCCGACAACTGCGCGCGAACGGCGAGAGCGACGACGCCCAGATCGAGCGGGACACCGCCCATGCGGGGCGACGCGCCCTGGTGAGCACCGTGGAGCAGCTCACCGGGGTACGGATCAACCACTACGCAGAGGTCAATCTTTACGGCTTCGTTCTGCTCACCCAGGCGATCGGTGGCGTCGAGGTCTGTCTCAACGCGGCGACCAGCGATCCCGGCTCCGGCGCGAACTTTCCCGCTGGACGGCAGGTGCTCTCCGGCGCGGACGCGCTGTCCTTCGTCCGCCAGCGCGGCGGGCTGCTCCGTGGCGACCTGGACCGGATCGTGCGACAGCAGGTGTTCATGGCCAGCGCGGTGAACGAGGTGCTCTCGGCGGGCACCCTCACCGACCCCGGCCGGCTTTCGGCGCTGGCTTCGGCCGCCCAAAGCTCGGTCGTGCTCGACCGGGGCTGGGACATGCTCAGCTTCGCCCAGCAGATGCACGGCATCGCCGCGGGCGCGGTCGACTTCGTGACGATCCCGGTAGTCAATCCCGATGCCCGCGACGATCGCGGCCAGAGCATCGTCGCCATCGACCCGGCACAGGTCCGCGCCTTCGTGGCCAGTCTGGTAACCGAGGCCGGACCGCCGGCCCCCGCCGCCCCGGTCAGTCCGGCCGATCCACCTGGTTCGGTTGGCCCTTCACCCCAGCCCGCCGCGCTGCCAGACACCGTGGACGTGCTCAACGGCACCGGCATCGACGGGCTGGCAAGCGAGATCTCGACCCGGCTGGTCACGGCCGGTTTCACCGCAGGCGAGATCGGCAATATCGCGCTGCGTAGGACCACTATGATCAAGGTCGCGCCCAACCGGGGTGCGATCGGCGAGCAGGTCGGAGCACTGCTGGGCGGCGGCATCCCGGTGCTTGCCGAACAGGACCTGGCAAACGACCAGATCCTGGTACTGGTGGGGGCGGACTACCCCGACCGGGCAGCCGAGCGGCGGGCCGAGCCGTCGACCCCTCAGCTGGTCGGCACCCGCCCCCAGCCCGAGGACGCCCGCCCCCAGCCCGAGAGCGCCCCGCCCGTTCCGGGACCACCCCCCATCCACGCCGACGGCGTGCCCTGCATCAACTGACTCACCGCCTAGGAACCGATGACCATCACAGATCAGATACTCGGCCCGCTGCTGCGTGCCAATCCGGCCCGGCCGCGGATCACCCACTACGACGACAACGCAGGCAGCCGCGTGGAACTCTCCGGCGCCACCCTGGCCAACTGGGCGGCCAAGACCGCGAACTGGCTGCGCGACGAACTGGACATTCAGCCCGGTGACACCGTCGCAGTGCTGCTGCCGCCGCACTGGCAGACCGCAGGCGTGCTACTCGGCGCCTGGTGGTGCGGCGCGACGGTCACCGCATCGGCCGCAGGCGCCCAGGTGGCGCTCTGCGGAGTCGCGCAACTGGACGACGCCGCGGGCGCCGATGAGGTGGCCGCGGTCGGGCTGGACTCGCTGGGCCGGGGCATCCCGGTATTGCCGCCGGCCGTGCGGGACTACGCCAGCGAGGTCCGCGCCCACGGCGACACCTTCACCGCAGGCGCCCCCGGCCCCGATACCAACAAGGTCGTAGCCGCCGCCCGGACCCGCGCCGCGGAGCTGAACCTGAGCGCCGGTGACCGCCTGCTGTGCACCACCGGCTGGGACGGGACCGTGCCGGGCGAGCTGCTACTCGCCGTCTTCGCCGCCGATGCCTCCCTGGTGCAGTGCACCGGCACTGATCCCGCCACACTGGCGCGGCGCCGTACCGCCGAGCGAGTCACCACATCCCTGCACTGACCCTGCGCCCCACACTGCGACCGCGCCGCCGCATCACGGTCTCCAGTTACGGTCTCCACAGGATGTCCACCGGGGCGACGGACAGCCGATCTCCGACGCGCTGCGTCTGGATGCCCAAGGTCACCAGGAGCCCGGCCACGAACCGGGTGCCGAGCCGGTCCCGCAGTTGAGTCAAACCCCGCAGCGCACTCGCCGTCAGCTGACTGCCCGCCTTGACCTCGATCGCGACAACGCGCCCGTCCGCTGCCTCCAAGACGAGATCGACCTCGACGCCGTCAGTCGTGCGGTAGTGGTAAGCGGACACGACCTCCGATGCCCAACCCGCCTGTTTGAGCACCTCGGTGACCACGAAGGTCTCCAGCAGCGCACCAAAACGACTCGCCGCAGCGGGATCCACCGGGGAGAACTGCTCGGCGGTAATCCCCTGCAAGTGCGCAGCCAGGCCGCTGTCGACCAAGTGCAGTTTGGGACGCTTCGTCATGCGCGAGGTGAGGGTGAGGTTGACCGACCAGGCAGGCAATGCGACCACGAGATAGACCAGTTCGAGTAGCCGCAGGTAGGCACCCGCCTGATCCCGCCCAAGCCCGGCATCACGGCCCAACTCGGCGGCGTTGAGTAGCTGCCCGGTCCGTGCCGCGCTCAGCCGGAGAAATCGGCCCAGCACGTCAGCGCGTCGCACCGGTGTCACATCATCCCCGATCCGCTCGATCACCAACGCGGCGAGGTTGGCGAACCACCGGCTGCGCGGCTCGGGTGCAAGCCCGACCGCGATCGGGTAACCACCGCGGAGCACGATCTCGACCAGCTCACGCCGCGGCATGCCCGCAGCCCGACGCCGCCCCGGCACGGAGCCGTCGAACAGCCGATCCACCACCGACACCGCGTCCGGCATCAGCTCGGCGACGGCGAAGGGCCACAGGGTCAGCAACTCGACGCCCCCGCTGCGAAAGTCGGCGAGCTCAGGAATCACCTGGTGCCGGGCTGACCCGGCGAGCAGGAAACGCCCAGGACGCCGGTCCCTGTTGAGTTCCGCCTTGATCGCCGCAAGCAGGTCGGGTACCCGCTGGAACTCATCAATGACGACCGGTTCGGGGAGATCGCGCACAAAAGCCGTCGGGTCGTCGGCGGCAAGGCGGCGCACCGCCGGGTCGTCAAGATCCACGAAGGTGCCGCCACCGGTGGCTACGATCTCGCGGACGAGGGTGCTCTTCCCCGCCGTACGCACACCCGTGATCGCCACGACCGGGCTGGCGGCAAGGGCCTCGGTCAACGCCGGGCGGAGCCGTCTCTCGACCGTCTGCCTCGACATCACGAGGCCAGATTACCCGACAAAACGAGGCACAATCACCCGACATTACGACTCTCAAGCTGGCGCTGGCGCGGCCTCTTGTCGGGCGTGTCTCATAGGCTCTGCGGGTGCTTGATCTGCCCGCATCCTCGTCGTTGCGGACTGCGTTCGCCGACGAATCGTTCAACGAGCATCCGACGGGACGGCTTCTACGTGCTCGCTGCCGTCGTCCTCGATCCCGCGTCATGCGCGGAGGTCCGAGACGCGATGCTCAGCTTGCGTCGGCGCCTCCGCGGGCGGCGGGCGGACGACAAACTGCACTGGAACCACCTCGCCCGCGGTCAACGGGAACAGGCTGTCAAGCAGGTTGCCGCTTTGGGCTGCTCGCACGTGGTCACCATCGGATCTCCTGTCCCGCAGCGACGTCAGGAGCGGGCACGATCAGCCTGCCTGACCCGCCTGGTCCTCGAGCTTCACAGAATCGGGGTCAGGCAGCTACGCATGGAAGCCCGGGAGCAAGAACTCAACCAACGCGACATCCGCACCGTCTCGGCGACTCCACTTCTCGTGACGCGCTCGACAACTGCGTTCACGAGATCAACGTGGTCACAGACTGCTGACCCGGCCCGGACACGCGTAAGGCCAGGCTCCCGGTATGCCCCAGGTCACCTGGCCTTGCGACTCGCCTGACGCCCGCGGCGCCCTGCTGGCCGTTATAGTAGTCGCTCCTGCACTCCGGCGTCATCCCCCGCAGCCGAGCGGGCGTGGTACTCGGACTCAGGTACGCAGCATCTCGCTCCGGCCGCACTGCTGAACCGGACAAACTGGGGACGGCACTTCAGCGCGGGGCCGGTGCCGCGGTCCTGTTCCAGTTGAAAATCAACGCACCCTCGGCGTTGGATACCCCTTCGATCAGATCATCGGTCTTGCTGAGAGCGTGGAGCAGTTGTTCGCGGGCGTGGCGGGCCCGGGTGCTGGTGGGCTCGGCCTGCCGTAAGGCTCGTTCGACGTCCTCCAGGTCGCTCAATCCCTCGAAGATAGCCCGCAGGATGCGGTCGATCACGGAGCCGGCCCTGCGGGCCTTCTGCTCGTCCTGATCAAGGTCGGGGCAGGTGAAGATCAGAAATCTCGACGGCAGCTCGTCGTCCTCGCAACAATCATTGTGATCGCACAGTCCGGTAAACGGGTGATGCTGTCACTCTCTGTCTTGTCACCGCCAGGTCCCAGCTCCCACCCGCCCGTCGCAAGGGAGAGCCCGATGCGCCCCACCGTCCGCAGCCGCCGCCTTGGCGCCCAGCTCCGCGACTACCGCGAGCAGGCCCAGCTCGACCAGACCCAGGTCGGGGGGTCGATCGGAGTCAAGCAGGCGCACATGTCCAGCATCGAGAACGGCCGCACGAAGATCAGCGCCGAGACGCTGGCCACCCTGGTGGATACCTTGGCGATCCCAGCCGAGGTGGCCGCGCGGATGGAGGACCTACGCGCCCGAGCCCACATCCCCGGCTGGTGGCAAGCATACGGCGACATCCTCTCCGAGCCGATCCAGGCATTGATCGAACTGGAGGAAGACGCCTCCTGGATCCGCAGCTTCGACGGCCCGGTGATCCCGGGTTTGCTGCAAACCCGCGAGTACGCCGAACGGATCATCACCGCCTCGGTGCCGCACCTGCGAGTAGGGGACATCGACCGCTACCTGGAGCTGCGGATGCGCCGCCAGCAGCGCCTGGCCAAGGGCATGCGACTCACCGCGATCCTGTCCGAGGCCGCAGTCCGCCAACAGGTCGGCGGACCTGCGCTGCTACGCAAGCAGCTTGAACACCTCACCGCAGCAGTGCGCGAATACGACGTGACGGTGCAGATCGTGCCGTTCACCGCCGACGCCCATGCAGCGCTCGGTGACCAGTTCGCGATCATCCAATGGCCACTGGAGACCGACCCCGAGGCGGTATGCGTGGACGGCCAGACCTCGTGGGTGGTGCACGAACGCAACCGCGAAGTCCGGCAGTACAATTACGCGTTCGGTTCGGTCCAAGGCCGGGCGCTATCACCCCAGGACTCCGTCGCCCTGATGAGCGACCTGATCGAGGAGTTACCCCCATGAGGACACCAGACGCCGCAGCGCGGACGGCGCTGGCGCACGCCCCCTATCGCAAGTCCAGCCGTTCCACCGGGACCGGGAACTGCGTGCTGGTCGGCACAGCCAACGGCTGGATCGGTATCCAGGACAGCAAACAACACCCCGACAGCACCCACCGCACCACCCTCACCACCCCCCACCAGCCCTGGATCACCTTCCTACACGCCGTCGCGAACGACCAGCTCCACCACTGACCAGACTGCTACCCGATGACGACCCAATCTGAGACTGAGATCGACCGGCAGCTCACGTCGACCGCAGCCGAGTACGTCGATGAAGAGTCAGGCGGCCGTGGTGAACGTGGTGGCGGCAACCGTGCCTGGGTGCGGGATCGGCTGGCCGTCCTCGCGGAGACCCGCAAGGTGGAACTCGATCGCCTCGCGCATGAGCGTCAGACATTCGTCCTGGTCTTCGGCGACGGCGACACAGCCAGGTAAGTCGGGACTCCACGCGCCGTAGCTACCAGTCTCGCCACGCTCGATGATGATCGCGTACGTGCTCACTCCGACCCTCCTCGGATGCCTGCCTGCTTGCGGATGTTCCGCTCGGTCCCAGTGGGGATGTCAGTGCTGGGCTTGCCTGCCACGGTCACGGTACCCGGTTTCGTGGGATGCCTGAACCAAGCCGCTCGGCTGCTGGCGGAGCAGGGCATGAGTCTGCGCGACGTGGGCGCGGCTCTGGGAGTGTCCTACCAGCGAGCCCACCAGCTCGTCTCGTCGTAGTCGATGCGCCTGCGGAACACACCAGACTGCGGTTCCGCGACACCAGGTCTCCGCGTCGGGCAGACGCGCACCGTCGCCGGCGCCGCCGAAACCGCCCGGGGGCTCATCGCCCTGTGGCTCGACGTGGACCCGCCGGAGTGGACGTGGTGATGGACTACTCCCGCGTCGACTAAAAAGGGGGCGGTTCGTCGGGGTCTGGCGGTGGTGGGGCTGGGGAGTCCGGTTTGGGAGGCGGCCGGTAGAAGATGTTCCCGTCATCATCGAAGGTGGCCGACGGTGGGTAGTCGGGGTAGTCCGGCCCGGGGAGGGGATCGGGCAGGTCGGTTGTGATGGGCTGGGGCCGGGTCTCGTAGGTTCGGCCCAGCGGGCTGGTCCATTGGAAGTGGCCAGGTTCGGGCTGGCGCAGCCGCCAGCCCCCTTCGTGCTTGAGCCCGTGGTCGTGGGGGCACAGCGGACCGGAGTTGCCATCAGTGGCGGGCCCGCCGTGGCAGTGATCCACGGTGTGGTCCAGGTCGGCACGGCGAGCCGGGCAACGGCAGCCGGGATACACACAGAACCGGTCGCGAATCTGGACGTGCCGACGCAGCACTGCCCCGGCGAACCGGGCGCCCGGGTTTTGTTTCTGCGCACGCCGGGCACCCGGAGTGTCCTGGTCGCAATAGGCGGCGTACTGGCCGGCAATATCAGTGATCACTGCGGCCCAGCCGCCGCATGCCTCGGGATCTGAGGCGAGTTCAGTGAGCGCACTGGCGGGCAGGTGCAGCTCCACGATCCCGCCCCGGCACTGTCGGCCCGCGTCGGGTTCATCGCCGGGTGTGGGGGCGGGTCGACGCCGGGTGGTACCGGCCAAGATCAGCTGTCCCTCGGAGTCGGTGAGCGCGTAGCGCCACTCCGTAGCGTGCTGGGTGGCCGCGACCGCGCGGGCGGTCTCGGCGGTCA
This sequence comes from Pseudonocardiales bacterium, assembly GCA_052390495.1. Classification (GTDB taxonomy): domain Bacteria; phylum Actinomycetota; class Actinomycetes; order Mycobacteriales; family Pseudonocardiaceae. Next base: position 30,649 of record JBQTGW010000350.1, on the reverse strand, counting down.
CCGGTCCCCAGCCGGGAATCTCCCCAGGATGCCGGTCCCGCCCGAGCAGAGTGCACAGCCCTACCCGCAGCTCCACCCCCACCCGACGCCCTTCGGTGGGCTGCTCCGTACCACCTCCACTGCCCCTGTGATCCGGGGCAGCCGGGGCGTCGGCAACGGGGTCAGCGGCAACGGGGCCGACAGCACCGTCAGGCGCGCTATCACCGTCAGGCGCGCTATCACCGTCAGCTGGGGCGCCGGTGGCGGGATTGCCGTCCGAGGTGCCTTCGGGAACTGGGTCCTGCGCAGTGCCATCGGGGGTGGCCTGGGCCAGGAGGTCAGCGATGATCTCCTCGCGGGTGGCGTGCGCCCAGCGCCCGTCGAGCAGGCCAACGTAGATGTCGGCCCGCAACGGGCCGATCCGCCCGGGATGTCCGGCGCGTTTCGCAGCCTTGGCCAGCTCCTCGATCCGAGCGCACGCGGCAGCGGCCTGATCGGCGGGCAGCCTGCGTCCAGTCACCGTCGCGGTGCCGTCCTCATCCAGGTACCCGATCACATCCCGGTCCCGCACCGCAGTGGCGTACCGGCGTGCCGCCCACTCGGGATCCAGGGCAATCGCCAACTTCTTGATTCGCGCTGCCAGCTCCCCCGTCGTCAGCCGCCCAGCCTTCGGCAGCAGCCGAGCACACACCACCTGGGCCTGCTCGTCGGTCAACTCCGCGCACAACTCGCTGAACAGCCACGCCTTGCTGCGGCAGATCACCCCGTCGTCCAGCGCGGTGAACACCGCGGGCAGCCGCCCCAGCAAAGCTTGGGCGAAGTGGTACTCCCGGTAGGCGGCATTGCGGGTCCAGGCCAGCGCCGCCCGAATCTCGTCCGCAGCCGACACCAGGGGCTCGGCGGCACCGGACGGCTCAGGCTGCCGGGCCACCTCGTCCGGCCCGGCAGCAGGGTCACACCGCCCGATCTCGGCCATCACTGCCAGGAACTGAGCCTGATCGTGGGAAAGCTGACGTGCCCGTGCCTGCAGCACGTCCATCAGATCCGACCCAGTCAGCGCATGAATGTCGAGATCACCCAGCACAGCACTCAGCTGCGGGCCCGGCGCCATCTGCGCCAAACCCTCCGGAATCAGCTGCCGCACTGTCACAACCCCGACTCTAGACACCAGGTCTGACAGTTTCCGGCCTTCCGGCACGGTCTCAGAAAAAATTCATGGATGACTTTTTCAACCTGCCGCAATCCCCGCCCCTGGCTGACTATTCCAGCTGGAGCTGAGGCCGACGAGTAGTGCACCGCAGGCAGCCGACTATGTAACGACCGAGCCAGTACGGGTAGTGAAGGTGTCGAGCTGAAGCGCAAGCCGGACTTCACCATTCACGCTGATCGAGAGGATGTGGACTCGGTGGTGGTTACCCTCACATCGTCTGGCCACACGATGTGGCGAAGCGCCAGGGAAACGACCGGCGTAGCGTAGTCGATGAAAGTGGTGATCTCATCGGTGCTGGTTATCCGAGGTCCACACACGACTCAAGAGAGGGTGAACGCGTTGGCAAACGCACCCGAGGCCCGGCCTGGCCGCCTGTCCGGAAAGTCAGCCGTCATCACCGGCGCGGCCAAAGGTATCGGCCGCGCGACAGCCGTACGATTCGCCGCCGAGGGCGCGCGACTCACGGTCACTGATGTCGACCGATCTGCCCTCGAAGAGCTCAGTGACGTACTAGCCGCTGACGGTGCGCAGGTGGCGACGGTAATCGGTGACGTGTCGGTGGCGGCAGACGCCCGCCGGATGATCGACACCGGCGTCGAGCGGTACGGCCGAGTCGACATCCTCGTCGCCAACGCCGGGATCATCCCGCTCAACAAGATCACTGAGGCGTCCGGAGACGACTGGGACCAGGTCATGGCCATCGACGGTCGCGGCATGTTCTTGACCTGCAAGTACGCCATCGAACATATGGTGACCGCAGGCGGCGGGTCGATCGTCTGCCTTTCATCCATTTCCGGCCTCGCTGGACAGTCCAGCCAAAGTACCTACGGTCCCGCCAAATTCGTGGCCTCCGGTTTGACAAAACACCTGGCGGTGGAATGGGCGGGCGAGGGCATCCGGGTGAACGCCGTCGCACCGGGGACTATCCGCACCGATCGGGTACTACGGCTGCCTCAGGAACCAGGCGGGGCCGCTTATCTCGCCGAGATCGAGCGCAGGCATCCGCTCGGCAGGATCGGTGAACCCGAGGAAGTCGCCAGCGCTATCGCCTTCCTCGCCTCGGACGATGCCTCCTTCATCACCGGCACAGTGCTCCCGGTCGACGGTGGGTACCTCGCCCAATAAGGGCATGGGAATTCAGTGCGGGCGCAGGCCATCGAGCAGCCGTGCCGGGCATATCCGCACCGGGAATGGCCGGGACGCGACGTAGACCTCCTCGCCGCTCACCTTCGCCGTCAGCTGATACTGACCCTGTTCGTCGAGTTCGTAGACCTCCAGCCCACCGGGCTGGACCGGGTCGAGCAACCAGTACGACGGCACGCCCAGCCGCTCGTAATGGGCCTTCTTCGTATTACGGTCACCCAGCTGGGTACTGCGCGACAACACCTCCGCCACCAGCAGCGGCGCCACCGGCAGATTGGCCTCCGTGAGGTCGGCGTAGCGCGCCACCAGCACATCGGGCTGCACCTCGGTGGTGAGCGCGGTCCGTACCGCGAACGGCGCCGCTAGCACCCGCAGCTCCGGCGGGCACGCAGCCCGCAGCTCCACACACAGGGCGAGCGACATCTCCTGGTGCGACCAGCCCGGCGCCGGGGTCGCCAGCAGCATCCCGTCGATGAGCTCATAGCGCCGTCCATCATCAGGCATCGCCTCCAGGTCATGCACCGTGAACGGGTGACCCTCAGCAAGTCCGATCGGTTCGGTCATGACCGTCATGGTCCCCCTCCTTCCTGCTCGAGGCCAGTCTGCACGACAGCACCGACACTTTTTGCCTGCGTCCGATCGGATCGGGTCGCGTCACCTCAGTGAGCCTTCGGCCACAGAGCGCAGATCGGCAATGCCCAGATCCGTTCGCCGAGTTCGAACGGCTGGGGTCCGGTGTGGAACACGATTCCGCGCACGAACTGCTCACCGAGCCGTTCGTGCAGCCAGGCGAGGTGCTGCGCATCCCGACGACCCGGCGCGGAGGTGGCCTTGATTTCAATACCGATCGTACGGCCACCACCCAGATCGATGATCAGATCCACCTCCTGGCGGCTACACATTTCCCGCGACTGCCGATGCACATTTCCCGCGCCACCCAGTCCCTGTCTCCCACAGTTTCGCGACGATCCGTGACCACCCTGCGCGTCACCGGTTGCGGTAGTTCACTGCCGTACCGCTCGGTGGGCTGGTCCAGGCGACGATGATAACGCATCATCGAACATGTGTTCGATCCTCGACCGGAGCGGCTGCGTGGGTTCCCCAAGGTGTGGGTCGATCTGGCGTGCGTCGTGGACGATGCGCGCTCGCGCCCGACGTGGGTCAACCCCCGGGGCTACGACATGTCGCTGATCGTGCCGGGCCTGCTGCTGATGCGGCTGGCGACCGCGCACGGCCGCGAGCTCGCGGTCGTGGAAACTCGCCTGCTGCGAGCCGACGGAAGGCCACCGGGGCTGCGGGTAACCCTGCTCGTCCCCGGCCACGCAGTGACGCCGCGGATCGATCAGCCAGCCAGACCAGAACACAACGAAGGACCAGCCACGTGATCCGCAGCCGTTCAACGGTCTGTCGGCCGGACACCCCGGCCCGGCAGCGAAGCAGGCCCACCACGAGGAGCATCCGTGGTGGAAGGTGATGTGCCTGACCGGGGTCGACTACTTCTCCACACTGAGCTACCTGCCCGGCATCGCCGCCTTGGCCGCCGGGGTAGTGTCGCCGCTGGCCACGCTGCTGATCGTGGTGCTGACCCTGTTCGGGATGCGGCCGATGTACCGGAGGGTGGGCGCCTAGAGCCCGCACAGGCACGGTTCGGTGGCCATGCTGGAGCGGCAAGTTCTTCGTCCTCACACTGCTCGGCTTCGTCGCGACGTCCTGGATTATCACGATCACACTGTCGTCGGCCGACGCCACCGCGCACTTCGTGGAGAACCACTTCGCGCCCGAGTTCCTCACCGATCAGCAGGTGCTGATCACGGTGGTGCTGCTGCTCATCCTGGGCGGAGTCTTCCTGATCGGGTTCAGCGAGGCCGTCGGGGTGGCGGTGCCGTTGGTCGCGGTATTCCTGGCGCTGAACGCGGTCGTGGTGGTGGTCGGGCTGGTGCGCAGAATCGGCGAGCCGGTGCTGGTGGAGCGCTGGGTGGACAATCTACTCACCATCGGCAGCACCGGGAGCATCGCACTGACGGCCCTGCTTGCGTTCCCGCTGCTGGTACTCGGCCTGTCCGGTCCGGCTTCGAGACCGGCGTCAGCATGATGCCGCTGGTCAAAGCCAACGGCGCGACCGAGGAGCAGCGGCTGCGCGACCGCATCGTCAACACCCGCAAGCTGCTCACCGTCGCGGCGGTGATCATGAGCGGCTACCTCATCACCACCAGCTTCACCTGCTCCGCTTCGTCCTGTTCGGCCAAGGCGAGATCGCGCCAGTGATTCGCGAGGTGCTACGCGAAGCAGAGCAGGACCTCACCCGCCGCCCCATCGTCCACGTCGGGGGCTGACCTCCGCCACCGATGCCTACCAGCCCGGCACCGACACTTCTGGCGGTCGTCGGCCTGTTTGTTGGGTGAGTAGGGTGCCCGACGTGATGCACGACGACGAACTGCTCAACCGGGTGCGGGAGCTGCGCGCGGCGGGGCGCTCCCCGAAGGAAATCGCCAGAGCGCTGGGTGAGCGGCCGACCACGATCGCGTCGCTGGTACGGGCCATCGCCAAGCAGGACAGCGCTGCCGCACCGGAGTCCGCGCTGGTCGGCTGCTGGGTGAGCCCAGGCTGGCGCGCGGGGCTCACCGTCGACGGGTACGACGAGTGGCCGGACGCCACCTCAAAGGACCCCGGTGTTAGCGGGCTCGCGGCTGTCGTCGTCGCGCGGCGACACCGCCCGCAGCGAGTGTCGGTCTGCGGCTACCTCGTTGATGTGTACTGCCTCGGGGTGAAGAACGCTCTCGGACCCAAAGTGATGAACGACCGCGACCTGCCCGCCTTCCGCGACATGTTCTTCGGCGGGTTCGAGCACGCCGGAGCCCCGGTCGAGGCACCCCTGGAGCTGGCCCGGCACCTGGTCTGGGGAGGCATCGACTACGCCCGCGGGCTCGGGTTCGAACCCCACCCCGACTTCCCAGCAGCGGCCGGTCACCTCGGGCCGTGGGAGGAGACCAGCGCCATCACCTTCGGGCAGGACGGCAAGCCCTTCTACATCCAAGGCCCCCACGACGACCCAGACAGGGTCATGCGCACCCTGACCAGGTCCGTCGGCGGGGGCAACTTCCACTACACTCTGGTGGTTGGGACGCCACCCAACTGGTGATCCACGGCTGCCTACCGTCCGTCTACGTGGACCTACCGCTTAATCCGAAGAACGTCATCCTCGCACGAGACTATGTGCAGCGTATCGGGCTCGATATCCGGATCGTCGAAGTGAACCACGATCTTATTCGGCCCCTTCGCCTTCCATCGACCGGGCACTTCCACCAGGCCATCAGCTGGGCCGATATCATATCGGATAAACCCGCCGTCTCGCATAATATCGAACCCATCCCTCCCGAAGGCCGGTGGGAACTCGAAGCCGAAAGGCCGGTACACGGCTACATCTTCGGTATCTTCCTCGAAAGAATGAACCCAGCGCCGGAACAATGTGTGTTCGACGGGTTGCTCATCTGGCGGGATCTCTCGCTGCTCGGACCTCGTGGCGCCAATGACCTCGATACCCTCGGTGCCGATAATCCCGTTGAGCGAGATCGATACCGTATACGGCGCCGTAGCCGGCAGGCCGATACCCGGCAGACAACCAACTACCTCGATTCCCCAGTACTCCGGCTGACGGATGTAGACGAGCGGGACGAGATCGACCTTCATGTTGAAGTAGGGCTTTGTACCCGTCACCACCAGAACATACTGCGGTGGAAAGCTCTCCAAGATCAAAATCTCAACCGACTCGAAATCAATCAGCCGACAGGACCCGGATTGCGGTAGATCATTGAATTCTCGCAGTTGCTCCTCGTTCATGGTCACATCGAACTCCCATCTAGCATCTAGCGCGAATAAACAGAACTTCGGGACAATTCGGTAGCAAGGTGGCTTGAGCGATCCAGATTCAATCACCCTATTTTAAAATTGTTCGCCCAACTCACCCAGTGGCGAAGCCCTGTCGTACCACCCTTTTAGGTAGCTGAAGTTGCCCGAGAGGACATGCAAGGACATCGAGCGCCACGCTGGTGGCCGGACCGGGTGATCCGCGCTGGGCCAGCCGCTGCCCAACGAGCTGATCACATCTGTCCCTAGCTCCACTGGCCCTTGAGCAGGGCGGGCCATAACCATGCGTCGGATCGGGTTGGTGCCTCGTAGATCTGGGTGATCTTGCGCCAGTCAGATCCGGCCAGCAACGATTACCTCCGCACGTGGCCTGGCCAGCACAGACGTTGGTCGCTGGCGGTCATTGTCAGTCACCCTTCCACGGCCTGCACACGGTCTGATCTTCAGCCTGCCGTACCCATCACTTGTAAGGCCCGGGCGAACCGTAGGTTGGTATGTGCCAGAGGCGGACTGCCTGGGTCAAGTTTCGGGCGGAGGTTGATTAGGTGCGGGGCGGACGCTAGCGGTTCTACATCGCTGCTACACGGCTCAGGCTGCCCAAGGGGCTTCTAAGATTCCTTGATCCCGGGAGCTCGGCAAGGGGGCGGTGACAACTCGCCGTCGATGCCGAGGGCAGCGATGAGGAGCAGGCCGGTGCGAACGCAGGCGGCGAGGGCTAACTGGTCGGCGAACGGGCTGCGCAGGGCCGGGGCCCGCACCGTCGGTGAGCGCGTCTCCCCCGACGTCGATCAGCACGATGGTGTCCGCGTTGAAGTAGTCGGCAGCGGCGCTGATCTGGGCCGCCATGTGGACAGCGTCCCCGGCGGGATCGACCAGCAGCAAACGGCCGGGAAGGTTCGGCGGCAAGCCGGGGTAACGACGAACCGGCCGGACTGATCGGTTCGGTCGGTGATCGTCACCCTGCCCGCCGCGGTGGCCGCACGAAACTGCGATTCGGCTCCGAACAGGTGTCCACGGGGTACCCAAAATCACGATTCGGCTCCTAATGGCGGTTCAGGCAAGGCTGTGCTGAGCGGGGAAGTTCAGGCGCGACCTCTTTCTGCGGGGGGTGACCTGGAGTTACGAGCTCGCCATAATCCGTCATCCTGACGTGGCCCTGGTCTTCCGACGGCCTACCCCACCGGACGGCCTGATCATGAACTATACGTAATTCCGCCGCTACGTCATGATCGGCGATCTAGCCGCTGAGCAGGGCGCGGGCCATCACGACGCGCTGGATCTGGTTGGTGCCCTCGTAGATCTGGGTGATCTTCGCGTCGCGCATCATGCGCTCGACCGGGAAGTCCTGGGTGTAGCCGTAGCCGCCGAAGAGCTGCACGGCGTCGGTGGTCACCTCCATCGCCACGTCGGAGGCGAAGCATTTGGACGCCGAGGAAATGAACCCGAGCTTGGCCTCACCCCGTTCGGCGCGCGCGGCGGCGATGTAGACGAGCTGGCGGGCGGCCTCGGTCTTCATCGCCATATCGGCCAGCATGAATTGGACCCCTTGAAAATCACCGATAGCGCGCCCGAACTGCTTGCGCTCCTTGACATAGGCGATCGAGGCGTCCACAGCGCCCTGCGCGATGCCCACGGCCTGGGCCCCGATCGTCGGACGGGTGTGGTCCAACGTCGCCAACGCAGTTTTGAAGCCGGTGCCGGGATCGCCGATGATCCGGTCGGCTGGGATCGTGCAGTCCTCGAAGTAGATCTCCCGCGTCGGACTGCCCTTGATCCCGAGTTTGCGCTCCTTGGCCCCGACCGAGAAACCCGGGTCGTCCTGATGAACGATAAAAGCGCTGATCCCGCGAGCACCCTCGGCCGGATCGGTCACCGCCATCACGGTGTACCAGGCGGACTCGCCTGCATTGGTGATCCAGCACTTGGTGCCGTTCAGCACCCAGTGATCGCCGTTGAGCCGGGCTCTGGTCCGCATCGCCGCAGCGTCACTACCTGCCTCTCGCTCAGATAGTGCATAGGAGGCCATCGCCGCACCCGAAGCCACCGAAGGCAGCACCTGCTGCTTCAGGCTCTCCGAACCGGCCAGCAACAACCCCGTCGTGCCCAGCTTGTTCACCGCCGGGATCAATGACGACGACGCGCAGACCCGCGCTACCTCCTCAATCACGATGCAGGTCGCCACCGAGTCGGCACCCTCACCGCCATAAGCGTCCGGCACGTGCACCGCGTGGAAGCCCGAGCGCACCATGGCCGCTCGGGCTTCTTCCGGGAACCGCGCCTGCTCGTCGACGCTCGCGGCGTGCGGCGCGATCTCCTTCTCGGCCATCGCGCGCACCGCCTCCCGCAGCGCATCGTGCTCCGCACCGAGCTGGTAAATATCGAAGTCGGGGTTCACGGCACGCCTCCGGATGGTCGAGCAGTCACTGAAGGCTAACTCGACCATCTGGGTGACGTCGCTACCCCAATCAGCGCTCGGCGTCGGCGCGCAGCTCGGCGTCGGCGCGCAGCACCCGTTCGGCCAGGTCGTGCTGGAAGGCCACCATCCGCGAACCCAGCGCGGGGTCGGCCACCGCGAGGATGCGCACTGCAAGCAAGCCGGCATTGCGCGCCCCACCGACCGACACGGTGGCCACCGGCACCCCAGCGGGCATCTGCACGATCGAGAGTAGCGAGTCCAGCCCGTCCAGATGAGCCAGCGGGATCGGCACTCCGATCACCGGCAGCACGGTCGCCGAGGCCACCATGCCCGGCAGGTGCGCCGCGCCACCGGCCCCCGCTATGATCACCTTCAGGCCACGGCCAGCGGCCTGCTGCGCGTAGTCGAGCATTCTGGCCGGAGTGCGGTGCGCGGAGACCACCGACACCTCATGGGGCACGTTGAACTCGTCGAGGGTCTCGGCGGCGGCACGCAGCACCGGCCAGTCCGAATCGCTACCCATGATCACGCCAACCAGACTCACGGCCGCACCTTTCCGTCCACATCAGCCCCGCCGTCCACATCAGCCCCGCCATCCACATCCAACCGGTCCGGCCACTGCCCGGTAGCGAGGAACCCGGCTGACCGCACCGCCACCTCGCGGACCAGCGTCATCGACTCCCCCAGCACCGTGACGTGCCCGATCTTGCGCCCTGGGCGCTCCACCTTCGCGTACAGGTGCACCTTCGCAGCCGGGTACCGGGCCATCAGATGGTGCAGCCGCTCGTCCATCCTCATGTCGGCGCCCGTTTCGGAGGGAGCACCAGCGCCCAGCACATTGGCCATCACACAGGCCGGCGCACGTGGCGCGGTAGATCCGAGCGGATAGTCCAGCACGGCCCGCAGGTGCTGCTCGAACTGTGAGGTCACCGCGCCCTCGATGGTCCAGTGCCCGCTGTTGTGCGGGCGCATCGCCAGCTCGTTCACCAGCAGCTGCCCGGTAGGCGTTTCGAACAGTTCGACGGCCAGCACGCCGACCACGTCCAGCTCCCCCGCCACCCGTAGGGCCAGCTCCTGCGCAGCCTGCGCCAGCTCATGGTCGAGGCCGGGAGCTGGAGCGAGCACCTGCACACAAATACCGTTGCGCTGCACGGTCTGCACCACCGGCCACGCCGCGCCCTGCCCGAACGGCGAGCGGGCCACCAGTGCGGCCAGTTCCCGGCGCATCGCCACGCACTTCTCGACCATCAACGGCGTACCGGCGGCAAGTAGCTCAGGTACCACGCGTTGCGCGCTGGCGGGGGTGTTGAGCATCCACACACCCCGCCCGTCGTAGCCACCACGCACCGCCTTGAGCACACTCGGCCAGCCGTGCTCGGCACCGAACCGCACCGCGTCCTCGGGCCGGGTCACCTCGCAGAACGGCGGAACCGCCACACCCAGGCCGGCCAGCGTGCGGCGCATCAGCAACTTGTCCTGGGCGTGCGCCAGCGCGTCAGGACCCGGACGCACCTGCACACCTTCGGCAACGAGGACCCGCAGGTGCTCGGCGGGAACGTGCTCATGGTCGAAGGTCAGCGCGTCGCAGCCGACAGCAAAGCTACGCAGTACCGCCAGATCGTCGTGCCTGCCGAGAACCACATCACGGGTCACCAACGCAGCCGACTCATCAGGCCTGACGGCCAGCACCCGCAGGGACTGACCAAGCGCTACGGCGGCCTGATGGGTCATCCGGGCCAGCTGGCCGGCGCCCACCATGCCCACGACGGGGAGGCTGGTGCGGGGATCCACGAAGGAACGATTCCACGGGCGCCGTCGAGGCCGGTTGGCGGAGCACCTACGCACTCCTCGCTTAGACTGCGGCGGTGCCCGTGATCGACGCCGTGCTCATCCGGATCCCGCAGCCCTACCGTGACATCGCAATCCGACACCGCGAGATGGTGAAGTTCGCCCTGGTCGGCGGCACCGCATACATCGTGGATATCACGGTGTTCACGATCCTCAAGACGACGGTGCTGGAACCCAAGCCAGTCACCGCCAAGATCGTCGCGGTGCTGATCGCCACCATCGTGTCCTACCTGTTGAACCGGGAGTGGTCCTTCCGCACGCGGGGGGGGCGGGAACGGCACCACGAGGCCGCGCTGTTCTTCCTGGTCTGCGGGGTCGGGCTGGTGATCAACGCAACCCCGCTGTGGGTCTCTCGGTACGTGCTGCACCTTCAGGTGCCCGAGGTGAGCCTGTTCGTCCAAGAGATCGCCGACTTCGCCAGCGCCAACCTGATCGGCACCCTGCTGGCGATGGTGTTCCGGTGGTGGGCATTCCGTAAGTACGTCTTCCCAGACGAAAATGTGCGACGCCAGAATCCGATGGAGCTCAGCCCGTCCTGACCGACGATGAACGTGGCAGTATCCGGGCACGTGACCGATCACAGCCCCGACCTCGCCCTTGCGCTCACCCTGGCCGACGCCGCTGACGAGATCACCCTGGAGCGCGCAGGTGCGGTGGACCTGAAGGTCGACCGCAAGCCCGATCGCACCCCGGTCACCGACGCCGACCTCGCCGTCGAGGACGCCATCAGGGCGGTGCTGGTCGCGCAGCGACCCCAGGACGCCGTGCTCGGCGAGGAACGCGGGGGGCGTTCTGATGCGGCCCGGACCTGGGTGCTGGATCCGATCGACGGGACGAAGAACTTTCTGCGCGGCGTGCCGATCTGGGCCACCCTCATCGCGCTCGTCGTCGACGATCAGCCAGTGGTCGGGGTCATCAGCGCGCCGGCGCTACGACGCCGCTGGTGGGCCGCGGTCGGGGCGGGCGCCTATACCCGCGACGGGACCGGGTGTGCGCGAGCGATCACGGTGTCCGGAGTGGATGAGCTGGCCGACGCCTACGTCTCCACCACGCACCTGGGCAGCTGGGTGACCCACCACAACCGGGACTCCTACCTCGCGCTGGTGGACGCGTGTTGGGAAAGCCGCGCCTTCGGCGACTTCTGGCAGCACTGCCTGGTTGCCGAGGGGGCGATCGACCTCGCCGCCGAACCGATCGTCAACCCCTGGGACGTGGCCGCCGTGCAGGTACTGGTGGAGCAGGCCGGTGGGCGGTTCACCGATCTGGCAGGCGTGGGCCGCTATGACAGCGGTACCGCTTTGTCGTCCAACGGGCTGCTGCACGATGCCGCGTTAGGGTGCCTGCGGCAGGCACCAGGTCACCGGTAGTGCATCGAGGCCGCCGGTGAGCAGGTTGCTACGGAGTCGGAGTTCCTCGACCGGCACCGCCAGCTCCAAGGTGGGGAAGCGGGCGAACAGCGTGCCGAACAGAGCTTGTAGCTCCATCCGGGCCAGCGGGGCGCCCACGCAGAAGTGCGCACCGTGCCCGAAGGTCAGATGCGGGTTGTCCGCACGGGTCACGTCGAATTCCTGGGGTGTACCGAAGACGCCTTCGTCGTGGTTGGCGTCCTGGAGTTCGAGCAGCACCAGATCCCCGGCGGGGATGGTGACGCCGTCGATGACGACCTCGGCGTTGGTCCAGCGGGGCAGGCCGGTGGCCCTTCCGGTATCCGGGATCGGCACCGGGACGGCGCTGCGCAGGATCTCCTCCACCGCGGCGGGTATGAAATCGGGGTCTCGTTGCAGCGCCGCACGCTGAGCGGGGTTGATGAGCAGCAACAACACCCCCTTGTCGATCGCCGCAACTGTCGTCTCATGCCCGGCGAACAGCAGCCCGGCACCCAACTCCACCACCTGATCGAGAGGAAAAGCCGCGGGATTTTCCCGGTGAGCCGCCACCAGATCGGACAGCACGTCCTCGGCGGGCTGTTCCAGCTTTTTCTGGACAAGCTGCCCGATGTACTGCCACAGCGCCCCGAGCCCAGCGACGGACCGTGCCTGGTCGGTCAGGTCGCCCGCATCGTCGGACCAGCGGCGAAAGTCTTCGCGGTCGGCGTAGGGCACCCCGAGCAGCTCACAGATGACCAGCGCGGGCAACGGGAACGACACCGCGTCGTGGAAGTCCACCGGCTGCGGCATGCGGCCGAGCTCGTCGAGTAGACCGTCGACCAGGTCCTGCACCCGCGACCGCAGAACCGCCAGCCGGCGGGCGGAGAACGACCGGCTGAGCAGGCGCCGCATATACGCGTGCTCTTGCCGCTCGGTCGCCGACGACTGTCTGGGCTTGCCGAAGATGACCGACTCAGAATAGTGCGAGGCGCGCTCAGGGTCGGGATGAGTCGTGCCCAGCCGGGGATCGACGAGCAGTCGTCTGATGGTGTCGTACCCGGTCACGAGCCACGCCGGGTCTCCCGCGTGGGAGGTCACCCGCTGCACCGTAGTGCTCATCGTCGCCTCCGGCGAACGTAGGTTTCAGGTCACCTTCGCATCGCCGAGCCATGATCGCCAGCCCCTCACCGACAGCTCGACGCCAAGACAGCTACATCAGCCCTTGCCCAGACCGCGATCGTCAGGTAACGATATGTACATGTGGCGTCCCCTGCTCGAGCAGTTCTGGCCGAGCAGGCGCGAGGCCGCCTTCGACGAGCTGTGTAGCAGGGCCGCGCGTCGGCGCATGGCCTGAGCCCGCCCCGCGCGGCCGCTCCCGGTGCCCTTCTATCCCACAAGCACACCAGGAGTTATGCGTGTCCATCACTGATGAACTACTCGCCAACAATGCCCGTTACGTCGACGCCTTCGGTGGTGCATTGCCGCTGCCCCCCGCGAAGGGCGTCGCCGTCGTCGCCTGCATGGACGCCCGGCTGGACGTTTACCGCATCCTCGGCCTGAATGAAGGCGAGGCGCACGTCATCCGTAACGCGGGCGGCGTGGTCACCGACGACGAGATCCGCTCGCTGGCGATCAGTCAGCGGCTGCTCGGCACGGAAGAGATCATCCTCATCCACCACACCGATTGCGGGATGCTCACCTTCACCGACGACCAGTTCAAGAAGTCCATCCAGGACGAAATCGGGATCAAGCCGACGTGGTCCGCCGAGGCATTCCCGAACCTTGAGGAGGATGTCCAGCAGTCCATCGCCCGGATCAAGGCCAGCCTGTTCATCCCGAAGAAGCACGCCATCCGCGGCTTCGTCTTCGACATCGCTACCGGCAAGCTCAACGAAGTCATCTGACCACCCCGAGGGTGGGTGCTCTTGAGAGCACCCACCCTCAGTTCCTTACCCGCCAGCTCCGCGACAGCCGAGCCCAGCTCGACCCCGCCTTGCGGCTACGACTACGCTAGCCCTAAGGACCACAAACATATCCACCTCATTAAGCGGAGACTGCTGTGCTTCCTGTAATGATTCTATGCGGCGGGCTATCATTTGAACGTGAAGTATCACTATCTTCAGGACGCCGGGCCTGCCAAGCACTAAAAGGCGAGGGTATTGACGCCATCACCATAGACACCGACCATCACCTGCTGCTACGCCTAGAACGGGAACCCCCTTCCGCGGTGATCAACTTGCTGCATGGCCAGCGCGGCGAGGATGGCGCAATTTCAGAGGTGCTTGAGATGGCCTCGGTACCATACGTAGGGCCACAACCACACGCCGCCCGCCTCGCCTTTGACAAGCCGACCGCAAAGGAACTCGTGCGCAGAGCCGGGCTGCAGACACCGAATTTCTGTGTACTGCCCCTAGGTACCTTTCAAGAACTTGGCGCCGACGGGATAACCAACGCACTTGCCGCGAGATTCGGCCTTCCCTTAGTCGTGAAGCCCGCTTGCGGCGGATCCGCGCTCGGGGTCACTATTGTCCGCGAACGCCGAGATCTTCCGGCCGCCATGGTCCAATGCTTTGCCTATTTCGACACCGCACTCATTGAGCAGTACGTCGAAGGAACGGAAATAGCAATAACAATTATCGAAGAAGCGGCCGACATCATCGCACTTCCAGTAGTAGAGATCTCCTACAGAACGAACCGATGCGACTACGAAGCACGCTATACGGCAGGGCAAGTAGATTTCACCGTACCAAGTAACTTGCCAACTGCCATTCAAGTTCGCGCTACCGACGCCGCCATAGCGATACACCAAGAGCTTCGACTTCGTGACCTGTCTCGGGTAGACATGATCGTCGATGCCTCGGGAACGCCGAACTTCCTGGAGGTAACCTGCTGCCCAGGCTTGACTGAAACAAGCGTAGTGCCTATTGCAGTAGAAGCGAGCGGACGAACTCTCGGCGGAATCCTAACGAAAATTGTCGCCCGCGCAATGGACAGGTTCAGCGCACCCAAGGCATGTGCTGGCTCATGAGTAACCTAACTATATACCGTTACGCCAACTTCTTGGCGATAGCGCCAGCAGTACGAAGAGCCAAGCCATCCGCACCAGAGGTGGCCGCGGCGTAGCTTGGATATTTGACAGCTTCTTCCAGCATATCATCCAACAACGCTTCATGAGTAACCGCAGACGCCCGCCACAGGTAGAGCGACATTGCACCAGGAATTGTGTTGATCTCGTTGACCCACAACTGGTTTCCGTCCAAGAGATAGTCTATCCGGGCAACTCCCCGAACCTGAACGAGGGAAGCCACCGCCAAAGCATAATTGCGAACAAGTTCTTCGATATCTGGAGCAAGTATGGCTGGCAGCTCGCGAGGAGCACCAGTCAAGCCTCCGCCACTCAAGTACTTGTCCTCATAGGTGTAGAACTCGGCACTTGAATCGCGAACAGGTCGTTCTATCTCGGACAGTGCTGGAGAACCGTGGCCGCGGACAGAAATATTAAGATCGATAGAATCCGGGAGATAGGGTTCAACTACCGCTCCCGACCGAAGGTGCGGAGAGCTATCAAGTAAAGAAAGGGCTGTTTTTATTCCATCTACCACGCAAATTCCAATAGATGATCCACCGTATCTGGGTTTTACAAGCCAGGGGGTAGGAAAATCAGGAACCGGCCCATTCCCTAAGAGCGCAAACCGTGGCAAAGTCGGTATCCCGGCCGCCGCCAAAACACCTCCGAACGCCAACTTATCCATTCCTAGTGCTGCGGATCGCGCCGTTGGCCCCGTGTACTTAAGGCCCGCGAGATCGAGCACACTCTGCAGACGACCATCTTCTCCGGGACCACCGTGACAGCAATTTACCGCAACGTCAAAGTGTAAATTTCGAAGCCGACCCAACGCTCGTCGCTCCGCAAACCCGTTGCCTATCCCAGTAGCCAGCGATACAGGGCGAGACTCTGAGGGTACTCCGTTTAAGAATGCCTCCGCCTCCAACTCTGGCGCGACCATATGCCAATCACCGCTCTTGGTCCAGTAGAGTGCCGCTACATCGTGACCTCCGCTGGCGAGTACCCGGCACACCTGTAATCCGGTGAGAATGCTGACGTCGTGCTCCGGCGACGGACCCCCGAAGAGGACGCATGTACTTACCACAATTGTACGCCTTTCTATTTCAGCCAGACTCACGGATAGTGGTCCGGCAAATCATTTTCATACAGCACAACATCATTTCTGGTGAGGTTTTCGCGAACCCATCGTACGGCATCATCCCTAGTCGGCACCAACCGGACAGTCGCACTGCCTCCTCGGCTACCGCTGCGCATCGCTGGCAGATTAGTTCGTCCCACGATGAAAATATCCGTTGCATCCGCTGCCGCGTTTCGAGCAAACTTCTCATTTTCCTTATACTGCGCATTACCTAGTTCTATCATTCCCGGTGAAATAACTACACGACGTCCGCCATTGGAAAGCTGGGACAGCAGCCTCAACGCGCTCACCGCCCCGGCTGGATTCGAATTATAAGTATCGTCAATAACTCGTACGCCACGGGATGTCGTCACAACCTGCTGACGGTGAGCCGGAGTTGGTAAAGATTCCAAGCGATTCAGTGTGTGCCCGATCGGAACGTCAAGCGCTAATGCCACCGCAATCGCTGCCGCGACGTTGCTTGCAAATACGCCGGGATTCCGCACTAATCCGACCTGCTCACCCGACACGTAGATGGCAAGTTGGCCATCGAATGGGATTACGGCTACATCGTTTTCGTCCTTGACGCTACCGAAACGCTTCACGGTTTTCAAGGAAGCCATGAGATCGGCCATTTTCTTCAGGTGGAGTGAATCAGTGCCCAATATAGCCACATCGACTTTCTCTAGTAGCTCAGCCTTAGCTTCAGCTATGTTGTCCAAGGACCCCATACGTTCCATATGAACGGCATCGATAGCAGTGATCACGCCGATAGTAGGCTTCAACCATCTACAGATATCCCGAATTTCACCCTTGCCATACGTACCGACCTCGGCCACGAGTACTTCGGTGCCTTCAGTCAAATGCTCGTTGATGGTTCGGCAAAGTCCAGCCGTGTTATTGAAACTTGCCGGACTTGCCACAACCGTGCGCGCCCCCGAGACAAGGTGTCGTACATACTCCTTGGTCGTGGTCTTTCCGTAGGATCCGGTAATAGCCACAACTACTGGACCGATAGCTGTGAGCCGCTTACTCGCCGCATCAACATAGCGCCGTCCGAGACGCTTCTCAACAGGCCGTGTAATCAAAAGCGCCACGTCCACGAAGACGGGGATCAGGACCCCCGATAAAGCCAACGGGGCAATGCTGGCGAAAATTGCCAAGCCAAGAGCCGAAATAGTTAGGAAGATCGAGCCAGCCACTATGATGAGGAACTTGAGTCGTCGAGTCCAGACGAGGCGCGCCGAACGCCCTCGCACGGACAGGCCAGGTGGACCCACGCTGAGTATAAGTCCAGTAATACAAGCAGCCAAAGGAAACCAGGCGGAAACGATCACACCGAGAACTGCGACGATGGCCATTACTGCGCTTATCGGGCGGTACAGCCACCAGCGTATGACGAATCGCGTGGTCGATCCAGGTATGTAGTGTTCCCGCTGGGCGACTCTCAACCATCGCAAGAGTGCGAGCACCGCGCCGACCAAGGTGAGAGCCACAGCGAGGACAACGATTGCGATAGTCATGTGCTACCAGGGCTTCCAAAATTTTCGATTGCGGCGCGAAGGTGTTTGGGCGAGGAGAGGGGTAACAGGTGTCCGACCTCCGGCAGAACTACGAGCTCGGCTTGGGAGATAATTTCTGCCACCGTCTGCGCCATCTCCGGTGGAGCTTCCGTGTCAGCGGAACCCCAGACCATCTGGACAGGGCATCGAAGTTCACGGAGATCCTGTTCATAATCTTCATTCACAACCCGGACCAAGATAGCACGCATAATACCCTGAGCGGCCCGGTAGTCGGCGGAGCCGTACCTGTCTCGTATTCCACGGAGAAAACTGTCGCCTACCAAGTTCCATCGATTGAGCGCACGGAAGACTCGCACCGGCAGCGGAGGAGTCGACCGGGCAGGGTTTCGGCGCAGCAATGGCACGCCCGTGAGAACGAGCCCGCATACACGGTTCGGGAACCGGGCGGCCAGCCGGACGGCGACCCTACCCCCAAAGGAGTGACCTACGACTATCGGAGGGTTCGGGCATTCGTCTAGAACGGGAATGAGATGCTCGGCGTACTCCATGGTGCCCCAAGCTTCACTGGGGGCAGGAGACAATCCGAACCCTGGCAGATCGACCGCCAGGGCGTCGAGACCGACCAGCGTCGCCGTAAAGTCCTGCCGATTCCGACCCCAACCGTGAAGTGCAATAACACCAGGTGGCCCAGTACCGAACCGCTCAGCGAACAACTGGCCTGCCGAGTACGTGGTGAGCATCACTTTCTCCGTCGCGGGGTACATGAGGCCGATCACTGTTCTTGCAAGGCTCGGACCACCCGGGATGGTGCCGGTCGGCCTAGCTTCCCGGCCATCCACACGCTGGTCCGAACCAGGTTGTCCAGGTCCACTCCGTGCTCGATACCGAGCCCGTCCAACATCCACACCAGGTCCTCGGTGGCGAGGTTGCCGGTGGCCGATTCGGCATACGGGCAACCACCCAGACCGCCCGCGGAGGCGTCCACACAGGTCACTCCGGCGCGCAGCGCGGTGAGCGTGTTGGACAGGGCCTGACCGTAGGTGTCATGGAAATGCACCGCGAGTACGCCAGCCCCGACACCGGCCCGGCGAAACTCGGAAAGCAACGCGGCGACGTGGCCCGGGGTGGCCACCCCGATCGTGTCCCCCAGCGAGAGCTCCGAACAACCCAGGTCCAGCAGCCTTCGGCCGACGGCGACGACCTGGTGCACCGGTACGGCACCTTCCCAGGGATCGCCGAAGCACATCGAGAGGTACCCGCGCACGGCGAGCCCGTCAGCCCGCGCGCGGGCCACCACGGGGGAGAACATCACGAACTGCTCGTCCAGGCCACGATTGAGGTTGCGCTGGGCGAAGCTCTCGGTGGCCGAGGCAAAAATCGCGATCTCGGCAACGCCTGCCGCCAGAGCCCGATCCAGCCCGCGCTCGTTAGGCACCAGCACGGGGTAGCGCACTCCATCCCGACGTGCCAGCAGCCCGAGCAGCTCGGCGGCATCGGCCAGCTGCGGCACCCAGCGCGGGTGCACGAAACTGGTGACCTCCAGCACCCTCAGCCCAGCCCCGGCCAGCCGGTCCAGGAACTCGGCTTTGACCTCGACGGGCACCAGCGCAGTCTCGTTCTGCAGGCCGTCGCGAGCCCCGACCTCCCAGATCCGCACCCGCTCGGGAAGCCCATCGGCGCGGTGGAGGTCAGGCAGTCCGGCCAGCCTGGCTGTCATCTCAGTAGCCTGCCGAATCTCCGTGCCTGTCGGCCAAGTCGGGTCCGCCGGGATTCAGGTCGTATTGAAGCAGCGAGTGCACCCGCTCGACCTGCGGAATGTCGTCGAACTCCAACGGTTCATCGGAGGCCGACTCGATGCTCAGCGTGCCGCAGCCCAGGATCCGCTCGACGACCGTGTGCCGGAACTGCACGCTGTTGATCCGGTGGATCGGGATGTCGATGCCGCTGCGAGAGAGAATGCCCTCCCGGACCAGCACTCGCCTGCTGGTGAGCACGAAATGCGTGGTGCGCCAGCGCAGCAGCGGTATCAGCGTCAGCCACACGACTCCGGCACCGCCAAGCCCGGCCAGCGCGATCCACGCGTAGAGCTGCCATGACTGCCCGGACTGCCCGGCGACCAGTGCGGCGAGATAGGCGCACAGGGCCACGATGAGCAGCAAGGCCAGCACCGGTACCACCAGCATCTTCCAATGGGGGTGCTTGTGGATCACCACCCGCTCGTCGGATCTCAACAGGTCGTCCGGGTACGCCACCGCTCCTCCTCCTGACCACAGGCGTGAGCACGGTACCGCTGCGCGTCCAGCCCCAGGCGATCGCCAGAGCAGTGGCAAGTCAGCCCACCCGAACATGCGTGACATCACCGGCGGCCAGCGCACGGAGCCGTCCACCCGACAACACCACCAGCCGACCCTCGCTGTCCAGGTCCACCGCACTGCCGGTCAGCGTGGGTTGTCCTGGCAACTCGACCTGGACCTGCTCGCCCAGGGTCGCGCAACGGTGCCGGTAGGCCTCTCGCAGCCCGGCGGCGTCCGGGTCACCCTCGTGCCTGCACCACACCAGCACCGCCTGATCCAAGTCACGCAACAAAGCTCCCAGCAACAGCTCGCGGTCGGTGCAGGCGGACTGTTCAACAGACAACGAGGTGGCGCCGGACACCGGCAGCTCGTCCGGTTGCACCGTCACGTTGAGCCCGATGCCGATCACGACGGCGGGCCCGGGGACCACTTCGGCGAGGATCCCGGCAGCCTTTCGCCGGTGCACGCCGAGCAGAAGATCATTCGGCCACTTCAGCGCGGCCGGGATGCCGCCCAGCTCGGTGACGGTCCGGCACAGTGCGACACCGGCCAGCAGCGGCAGCCAGCCCCAGTGAACCTGCGGTACCTCCTCAGGCCGCAGCAGCACGGACACCGCCAGCCCGGATCGAGCTGGGGCGACCCAGCTGCGGGACGCCCGCCCACGCCCGGCGGTCTGGTGCTCGCCGATGAGCACGGTCCGATCGGGCGCTCCGGCTTGGGCCGCGGCAGCCAGCGCAGCGTTAGTCGAGGGCAGCGAAGCGACAACGTCCAGTGCGGCATAGGGCCCGGCCGGGGCGACCAAGGTCCGACGCAAGGCGTCCTCGCGGAGGGGGGGCCGATCAAGAGCAGACGACACGGAAGGTAACGCTAGCGCCTGCACGTAGCATCTGCGCGAATGGTCACACTCCTGTCCCAGGCAGCGACGTTTCTCAGGGACGCTCCTAGGGTGTTCCACCATGAGCAGCGCCACCGAGTCGGCCGACGAGGTCCTCAGCGACCGGCCGGACATCCACACCACCGCGGGCAAGCTCGCAGACCTGGCCCTGCGCAACGACGACGCGGTGCACGCCGGATCAGCCCGGGCCGTGCAGCGTCAGCACGCGAAGGGCAGGAAGACCGCCCGCGAGCGGATCGACCTGCTGCTGGACCCCGGATCGTTCATCGAGCTCGACGAACTGGCCAGGCACCGCTCCACCAACTTCGGCCAGGACGGCAACCGGCCCTACGGCGACGGCGTGGTCACCGGATACGGCACCATCGACGGTCGGCCGGTGTGCCTGTTCAGCCAGGACGTCACGGTCTTCGGCGGCAGCCTCGGCGAGGTGTACGGCGAGAAGATCGTCAAGGTGATGGACCTGGCGATCAAGACCGGTTGCCCGATCATCGGAATCAACGAGGGCGGCGGAGCCCGGATCCAGGAGGGCGTCGTGTCGCTGGGTCTCTACGGCGAGATCTTCCTGCGTAACGTGCACGCCTCCGGGGTGATCCCGCAGATCTCGCTGATCATGGGTCCCTGCGCGGGCGGCCACGTCTACTCCCCCGCGCTGACCGACTTCACCGTGATGGTGGACCAGACGTCGAACATGTTCATCACCGGTCCCGATGTGATCAAGACGGTGACCGGCGAAGAGGTCGGTTTCGAGGAACTCGGCGGTGGGCGGACCCACAACACCAAGTCGGGTAACGCGCACTACCTCGGCGCCGACGAGGAAGACGCGCTGTCCTACGTCCAGGAACTACTGTCGTTCCTGCCGTCGAACAACCTGTCCGAACCCCCGTTGTTCGACGCTCCCGACCTCACCCAGGGGCCCGACCTCACCCGCGGGTCGGTCGCCGACCTGCTGACCGACTCCGACCGGGAACTGGACACGCTGATCCCGGACTCGGCCAACCAGCCCTACGACATCCACGAGGTGATCACCCGGGTCGTCGACGACGGGGAGTTCCTCGAAGTGCACGCGCTGTTCGCGCCGAACATGGTGGTCGGCTTCGGCCGGGTGCAGGGCCGCAGCGTCGGGATCGTGGCCAACCAGCCAACCCAGCTCGCGGGCTGCCTGAACATCGACGCCGCCGAGAAGGCCGCCCGGTTCGTGCGCACCTGCGATGCGTTCAACGTCGCCGTGCTCACCTTCGTCGATGTGCCCGGCTTCCTGCCCGGCACCGACCAGGAATGGAACGGGATCATCCGGCGCGGCGCCAAGCTGATCTACGCCTACGCCGAGGCGACGGTGCCCAAGGTCACCGTGATCACCCGCAAGGCATTCGGCGGCGCCTACGACGTGATGGGGTCCAAACACCTCGGCGCGGACATGAACCTCGCCTGGCCCACCGCGCAGATCGCCGTGATGGGCGCGTCCGGCGCGGCGAACATCGTGCACCGCAAGGAACTCGCCGCAGCACCGCCCGACGAGGTGGCCGCTTTGCGAGCACAGCGACAACAGGAATACGAAGACGCCCTGCTCAACCCCTACGTAGCCGCCGACCGAGGCTACGTCGACTCGGTAATCCCCCCCTCCTACACCCGCCCCTACGTCGCCCGCGCACTACACATGCTCAAAGACAAACGCCAGACCCTGCCCCCCAAAAAGCACGGAAACATTCCGTTGTGAGCGGCGATACGAGTCATAGCTCGCATCCGCACTCACGGGTTATCCACATCGTGCGGGGCGACCCGTCGGACGAGGAGATCGCCGCGCTGACCGCAGTGGTCGTCAGCTTGGCGAGCATGAGGTCGGCGCACGCCCGATCCGCCGAGCCTGGCCAGCTCAGCGCCTGGGCCGACCCGGCACCCCGGCTGCGCGCTCCCCTGCATACCGGCCCCGGCGCCTGGCGCGCCTCAGCGCTGCCACACTGACGTGAGGCACGCTGATCTCACGTGCTCCATCTGCCACACTGTCGACGTGAAACGCAACCTCACCACCACGCTGGTAGAGGCACGTGATCGGTACGCCACAGCGCGGGAATCCGCACTCCGAGTGATGTCCGAGGCAACCGATCGCGGAGGTCGCCACTGGACCCGGGAAGAGCTGCACGACGAACGGCTCGGCCGGTTCGCGAGCTGAGGGTCCCGTCCGCGGTGGAATAGGCGAAAGACCGGTCAGCCGCCGGGAGCGGCGCCTACAGCACGTGTCGGACGCGCTGAGCGAGTGCCAGCAGTGCTGCCCCGGCGGCCTGCATGGGTAGCTGGGCTATCCGGCGAAGCTGGTTGGTGGTAAATGGGGAGCCCTCGCTGGCGTGAGCTGTAGTCAGGCCGACGAGGCGGCCCTCGGCGTTGACATCGACCAAGCCAGCAAAAAGCTCATCAAAGAGTGGCGCGTCGAACGCCACGATGGTGAGCAGATCGGTGGCGAGGGTGAGGGGGTCGGTTCCCATGCCGAGGAGGTGGGCACAGATCTGGCCGCTGACCATTGCCTCGGTCATGCGTGCGGCAAAGGGCCACGCCGGATAATCGATGGGCGCCTCATCGGTGTGAGCTTCAGGCTCGCCGAGCAGTTCCTCCGCGTACTCACGGACCATGCAGCGCCATAGCGAGAAGTCGTTACCCTCATTCCAGGACTGGTCGTCGGTCGCCTGGAAGATACCGACCGGTACGACCATGTAGAGCCCGCCAGCGTGGCCGACCTTTGCCGGGTCACGCCAGTGCAGCAGGAACGTGGCATCGCCGCTGCTACGGTCCTGCCGGACAGTCAACGCGCTGATTGCCACGTTCGTCGACCGGCGCGCCAGATCGCAGGGGTTACCAATCGCGGCGCGCAGGGGCGTGGCACTGCCAGCGAGCCGGGCAGCGGCGTACTCATGGGCGGCCGCCTCGCCCAAGTCAATGCTGTCGAAGTAGGTACCGCGCCCGAACACGAGCCGGCCGCGGGGTCCGGAGAGGTCGGCATCGAGAAGGCGGTAGGTCGAGCGGTTCTCGAACACCTTCGGCGCGGCCAGGTCAGCCATCGCCGCAGAGTAGGCCGGGTACCGCGAGCCGTCGAACCGCTCGGGACGGACTGATGCGGTCGCCGGGTCGCTACCAGTAAGACCGGTGAACGGCGTGTCAGGCGCGAATTTCAGATCGATCGCATCGAGCGGGATCGGTTCGGCGGGTAACCACTCCGGCCGGGTGAGCAGTGCAGTCCCCTCCACCTTCGGCACATCGCCATAATCCTCGGCGGCCGCTTGACCGAGCTCGTAACGGTGCTGTAGCAGATACTCCCGCACTCGCAGCCATTCGCGCTGGCCAGCGGTCAGCGTGCGGTCGTGGTGCTGATCGACCAGCGACATGGTGTCCTTTCGCTCTACAGATCCAAGACAGCGCGATGTTTCCACGCCAGTGTGAGGCAGGCAGCGCCTGGCGAGGCCATCGGTTCAGTATCCAGCATCCGACTCACAGCCGACTCAGTGAACGGGACTCCTTCAGTGGGGGTACCGTCGCCGAGCGCGACGATCTCGCCCTCGTCATTGAACCGCACCGTCGAGCCGAACACCTCGGTAAACACGTCGTCGTCGATTACTACCACTGTCAGGATGGTGGCGGCCAGGGTGAGCGCGTCCAGACCCAGCCCCAGCAAGAACGTACCCACCGCACCGTTGACCCGGGCTGCCTGAAGCTGCCGGTACAGCGGCCACCGCTGGTAATCAATCGACTGACTGCGGGTGCCGTCGTGCTCCGGCTCCCCTAGCAACTCCTCGGAGTATTCCCGCACGATATTACGCCACAGGTCGAAATCATTGCGCCGGTCCCACGGCCCTACGCTGGAGGGCTGGAACTCCCCGGCGGGAATGACGTCGTAGATGCCCCCGGCGGTGGCTACCTTCGCCGGATCGCGCCAATGCAGCAGGAACGAGGGCTCGGCCGGGTAGCGGCGCAGCCGGATCGTCAGCGTAGTGATCGCCGGAATGATCGCGCGGCGGTGCGGGTCGAACGGGTCGCCGATAACTTCCCGGAACGGAAGCCGGTCGCGCAGCCGCTCCGGCGAGTTCGATCGCCCATCACCCATACAGGCCGTGGCCATCTCGTGCCCCAGCGCTTCGGAGATGTCGAGCTTGTCAAAGTAGGCAGCCAACCCGAACTCCAGCTGATGCGTAAGCAGCGAGGCATCGAGCAGCCGGTAGCAGGGACGGGACTCGAACAACGCAGGCGGGCCCAGGTGCTTGATCGCCGAGGTGTAGCGCTCGAAGCGCATCCCGGCGGTACGCAGCGGCCGGACCGCCTGGGATTCCGGTTCTGACCCGTCCACCACTACAATCTGCGCTCCCTCGTCGAGCCGCAACGCCAACGAGCTCAGCTCGACGGGCTCGCTGGGCACCCACGCGGGATGCGCGATCAGCGGCGTGCGCGGCACCCGGTACTCGGCCGGGTAGAGCCGCACCGCCAGCTTCGCCAGCTCGGACTGGTGCTGGTTGAGCCAGCGACGCTCCTCACGCCACCGCAACCGGCTGGCCGCGACCTGCGGGCTGGCATCGTCACAGGACACCAGCCGCCGAGCAGGCCCTGAAGACAAACCCAGTTCCTCAGCCGCAATGCCCAGTTCGGCCACCATCCTGCGGCGCAGTTCCAGCGACACCGGGCGCTGCCCGGTGTCGATCTGGCTCAGATGCTGCTGAGTCGTGCCCAGCACCCCGGCCACCTCGGTCTGAGTCCGCCCCACCGTCGTCCGCCACGCCAACAGCACCAACCCCGCGTCACCAACAGCGGGGTCCTCATCCCGCCGCAACCAGCCACCTTCGGCGGTCCTCTGCTGCCCTGTCATGCGATGACGGTAACCCGTACCAGATCCGCGAGCCACGTACATCACATCGGCCAACTAGGAGGTACGGCCGGGCTTGGGTGGCTCGTCGGGAGGAGTGAGCTGGATCGCCCACGGCGCTGGCAGGTAGGTGCCGAATACCGCCCCGTTGTCGAATGTAATCCAGTAGCCATGACTACCGGGACTGCCCTCCCGGACGTACTGCGTGACCGTTCCCTCTGTCCCTTGGGATATTTCGATGTCCAGCGCATCGCCGGGTGTGCGGCACCACATCGAGGTGGATGCGAGCCACTTGACGCGCCAGCCCACGTAACTCTCGTGTGGCGGGAGCGGTGCGGTCCACCTGGTGCGCAGCCTGCCGCGAGGCCCTGCGGTATCCACCCGGTGCCCCTTGCTCCGGAGCCAACGCCACGGCATGCGCCAGTCCACAACTCAGTCACCTCCTTCGCACTGCTCGGCAGTGATGTACTCCGACCATCCAGTGCGCTCGTCCTCGAACGGGATGCCCCCAGGGTCCGCCGTGGTGGCTGGTCCCCTGCCCTCGACGTGCACCTTCGCTCGATACGAGCCTTCCACACAGGGCGAGCGCACCTTCAGCTGCAAGCTGGTCTTACCGGGGATGTTCCGGGTGGCGACGTGCGGCCCGTAAGAGCCGTATTCGTCGAAGGGTTTGTACTCCATCCATGCCTCGGTGTAGAGCTCGACGGGCCGAGGATCGCAGGCGACGGTCACCACATCCCACACTTCACCAGCGTCGATATAGATGCCCTGAAACGACAGCGTGCACGCGTTGGGCAACGGGGTACAGCCCGCAGGCGAGGCCGCCTGCACGGCGGCGACCAATACGGCAGCCGCGGTAAGAGTGCGCATTCTCAGCCCCCTCTCGGCGCCCCAGACATGCTCTGACCCCACGAGCATCCTCAATACCCAAGGTAAACGACTAACAACCCAACGCTGTACAACCTCCGGTTGTCGAGTCAGCCCATGTCTTTTGCGCTGTTCGCGATCCCCAGCTTGATGGCCATAGCGATATCAGCGATCTTCAGTCGCTAACTGGGCCGTGCACGACAGAACCCCGCCGCCCGGCACACCTCACCGGGGTTGGCGGGGTTCTGTGAAGATCTCTTTGGCATCCGGGTCGTCCGTCGTGATGTGAATGTCGCCGGACTCCGTGTCGGCCCAGAACTGCACGCGCTCGATCTGCATATACTGGACGTCTGGTTTGGTCGTGGCCATTCCGCTCCTTCCTCGCAGCGACCATCAGGCTAGCCCGCCGTCCCGAGCGGGCGAACAGTGTGGCAACGTCAACGATGAGGAGACAGCGAGGGTGACAGTGAACATGGGCAGTGATGTGCGAGCAAGCTTCGCCGAACAGGTAGCTGCATTACGCTCCCGGGCGGGCATGTCGCTGGCTGACGTGGCCGCTGGCGCGCACATCGTCCGCGGCTACGTCCACCACATCGAGCACGGCCACCGCTGGCCCACCCAACTCGTGGCTGATCACCCAGCAAGAGGCCCGCGGGCACGCTCTGGACGGCAACGCAGACG
Source organism: Pseudonocardiales bacterium (assembly GCA_052390495.1). Classification (GTDB taxonomy): domain Bacteria; phylum Actinomycetota; class Actinomycetes; order Mycobacteriales; family Pseudonocardiaceae. The sequence goes on along the minus strand of JBQTGW010000350.1, from coordinate 3,541 downwards.
CCACCGAACAAGCGCTGGACCGCTCCGCGGCGCTGACCTACGTCGCCGCCGAGCACCCCGATCAGGCCCCGCCGTGGGTGTACTTCCAGGGCCCGGAGCGGCTGACTTTCCAGCGCGGTGTGGCCTACATCGAGCTGGGCCGCCACGCCGACGCAGTGCCGCTACTGTCCACCGCATTGGAGAACCTGGCCGCCTGCTACGAGCGCGACCGGGCGCGGTACTCCGCGCAGCTGGCGCTCGCACTGGCCGGGCCCGGGGATTCTGACCGTGCCCTGACGGTCGCGATGCGGGCCGCCGAGCTGGCCGCGACGACCGGCTCCGCGCTGGCCACTCGAGAGCTGCGCCGGGCGCATGCCACACTGCGCGAACGTGGCGCCGAGGCGCACGCGCGTGCACTTGCCGAGCATGTTCACGCCTTGGCCGACAAGCTCGGCTGACCGGCGTGACATGATCACCCCGGATGACCGTTCTACCGAAAGACGCCGCCGACTCCGGACCACCGTTGTCGTCGGTGGAGGTGTAACCCTCGACGAGTGGGCAATGACGATCTCGTATGCGTAGGTCTGGGGTTGACTCTCAAGGCGAATCCACAAAGACACTGCTAGAAGGCTCGTGGAGCGATCACCGTTGGTCAACTAGGCGCCTCACGTTGTCAAGAGACCACTAGCAAACACGTTTAATTGCTGCCCAGTGCGGCTCCGCAGCGGCGGGTCGTTGTACCTCTGCTCCTCTGGATCGCTTGGATCGCTGCAGAAGGCGAAGACGTCGGCCTATCGGGCCACATCGTCCGGCCGGGCCATACCCGGCTGGAGCTTGTGGCGGGTCCGTACAGTGCGGTGCCGTGCGCCTGATTCTCGCCTCCGCGTCCCCCGCCCGGCTGACCGTGCTTCGTGGTGCCGGGATTCAACCGATCGTGCGGGTGTCCGGAGTGGACGAGCATGCACTGGCCGCCGCGCTGGGCGACGTGTCACCCCAGGAGCTGGTCATCGCGCTGGCTCAGGCTAAGGCCCACGCGGTGGCAGCGCAGGTCGCCGATGAGCACCCCGAAGCCGTGATCGTCGGATGCGACTCGATGCTGCACATGGCGGGTGAGCTGGTCGGCAAACCCGGCTGCGCCGACGTCGCTCGGCGGCGCTGGCATGCGATGGCGGGGGGCACCGGCGAGCTGCTGACCGGCCACGCGATGGTGCGGCTGCACGCAGGCGTTATGTCAGCGACCGCTGGTGCCGCCGAGACCACTGTGATCCGCTTCGGAATCCCGACTGCCGAGGAGATCGCGGCCTACGTCGCCACCGGCGAGCCACTGGAGGTGGCTGGCGGGTTCACCTTGGACGGTCTGGGCGGCTGGTTCGTGAATGGGATCGACGGTGACCCGTCCAGCGTCATGGGCATCAGCCTGCCACTGACCCGGCGACTGCTCGGCGATGTCGGCGTGGGCGTGATCGAGCTGTGGAATGGACCCAGCCGACTCACCCAGCCAGCTGATGTAGCCAACTGACGCTGCCGACGGCCGGTGCAGCGCAAACGACGCTACAGGCGCCTGCGGCCAGGTTCGACGCTGAGCCGCTGCCTGCGGATGTGCTGGCGGATCTGCACTGCGAGATCCGCGGTCATCGAATCGCCTGCGCCACCGGCCGCTGGCGGAATAGCCGCCGTAACCGGGCACGTCCACCACCTCCACGGCGCGCTGGCTCGGTGAGCGCCTCGACATGCAACGCGCAGCGGGGACATTGCCGACCGATGGCGCTCACCATGGCGGCAGCGTGGACCGTGTGTCCGCACAACGCCATATAAATGCCCCGCCCCGCGACGATGCCCGCCGCTGCAGCATCGTCGCTTACCAGGTGGGCGAGGCCGTCGACAATGCAGGTCAGTGATGACATATAGGACCCCACCGCGCGACCCCTCCCTACGCTGGGTAGTTTACGGACACTAAGTGTAGCGTAGAGTGCCGAACCTGGACCTTTCGCCCTGATACAGTCTCAGACGTCCCGTACCGATGCAAGAACCGATACGTACTCAGAATTCCGACATCCGAGGCTACGATGCGGACGCCATCGCCCAAGTGGGCCACCACCCTGTACAGCAAGGGGTGTGAGGTGGGAACATCGCGCTGCGGCGTTCACCCGAAGGGGGAACTTTGACCTTAGCCCAGCCGGACCGTTACCCGACGGCCGACCATCCACAGGTACAGTCCCCGAGCGGACCGACCGTGCTGCGCATCGCGTTGGGCGCCCAGCTACGCCGACTCCGGGAAGCGAGTGGGATCACCCGCGAAGCCGCAGGCCATGCGATCCGGGCATCGCACGCCAAGATCAGTCGTCTCGAGCTCGGGCGGGTCGGCTTCAAGCAACGGGACGTGGCCGACCTGCTGGCCCTCTACGGCATCACCGACGAGCAGGAACGAGAAGCATTCTTCGCTCTGGCCCGGCAGGCCAGCACTCCTGGCTGGTGGCACCAGTACAGCGACCTCCTGCCGCACTGGTTCGAGATGTACCTCGGCTTGGAGCAGGCCAGTTCGGTCATCCGCACGTATGAGCCCCAGCTCGTGCCCGGTCTGTTGCAGACTGAGGAATGCGCCCGAGCCGTCATTCGCCTGGGCCATTCGACCGAGTCCGTCGACGATATCGAGCGCCGGGTCGCGCTGCGCATGAGACGCCAGGAGTTACTCACCCAACCCGGAGCACCCAACGTGTGGGCCGTGGTCGACGAGGCGGCGCTCTGGCGGCTCGGCGGTCGTACGGCGATGCGCGAACAGATCCAGCATCTGATCGAGCTGGCCGAATTCCCGAACATCACGCTACAGGCGGTACCGTTTTATTCAGGTGGTCACGCCGCAGCGGGCGGTCCATTCACCATACTGCGATTCGCCGACCCCGATCTACCCGACGTCGTCTACCTCGAACAACTCACCAGTGCCCTGTACTTGGACAAGAGCCAGGACATCGACCACTACCTGGTGGTCATGGACCGGCTCTGCGTCCAGGCCAAGTCACCGTCCAAAACAGCCAGATTCCTGGCCAGCATCATCAAAGAGGTCTGAATCAGGATTTTCGCCCCACACCGCCGAAATTGAACACCTCGGCCGGAGTACCGAACGGGGTGGGTTCTGGCCGCCACAGTGAACACGAGACCACACCGGGCTCCAACAGCTCCAAGCGGTCGAAGAAACCAATCAGCTCCTGACGGCTGCGCGCCGTGATCAGGGGTGTGGCACTTTCGTTCCATTGTCGTATGGCCGCGCGCATCACGTCGGGGCGAACTTCCGTGGTGGGGTCGCACAGCACCAGGTAACTACCGGAGGGAAGCGCGTCGAGCAGCCGGTTCATGATCGCATATGCTTCGTCGGTATCCAGAATGTGTTCCACGATCCCCAGCAGCATGAGCGCGATGGGTCGAGTGAAATCCAGGAGATCGGCGGCTTCCCGCAGGATCGTGTCGGGGTCGCGCAGGTCGGCGTGGATGTAGTCGGTGGCGCCTTGCGGGGTGCTGGTGAGCAGGGCGCGGGCGTGCGCCATGATCAGGGGATCGTTGTCGACGT
>JBQTGW010000349.1:0-30702 GCA_052390495.1 Pseudonocardiales bacterium | reverse complement strand
CCGAAGACGGCGGGCACACCCCCTGCATCCCACTCCGGTGCACCCCACCACCAACGCTCCACCACAGATCATCAGTCACATACTGTGCCCAACCGGTAACGACATCCCGGCCAAGTGCGAAGAGCCGACATAGCTGGACGGATTACGGTTCCAGATCGACCGCACCTCACTGAGCTCCACTTCACGATGCACCGTCCACAACCGGCCAGACCACCGCCCCTCCCGCAGCTCCGCGTCCAGCCCGAACCACCTGGGGAAATCGCTGAGATCGGTGCGGAACACCGGGACCTCACGCTGCGCTAATGCCTCCACCACGGTGTCGACTGTGGGATCGAACTCCGGCGCGGGAATGAGCACGGTCATGTACTCGCCACCTCTTCCCAGCCGTACGTTTCATTATCCCCACCGTCACCGTCCTGATGAGTTCCCTTGATGCTGGTCCAGTCCTTCGCCAGGAGCGGACCCAACAGGGCACCCGCGGGATCGGTAGCGATCTGCCGCTGGGGCTCGTATACATACTCTGGCACGTCGCGGTCCGGGGCCGATTGGAGCCTGCGCAACACCAGCGGCCTGGTCGCCGAACAGCTCGTCTCACTACTCGGCCCATGGGTGCGCGATAGGCGGTGAACGCCGACCGAGGCCAACGGATCATCCAGAATAGTCATGTGGAAATCGTCCTCTCCTATCGAGTGATTGCGACGTCAACGCTGAAACTGGAAAGCGCGCAGCTTGGCGTGATCCAGCAGCCGCATGGCGATCACAAGGTCGGGGCTATCGGCTGCTCGAACACGTCTGTTTTTTCGCTCATGGTCATCGCGAGATCCCCTCTCTCTCACACAATGCCATGTATCGGGCATGCCCGGCATCGGTCATCGCCAGTCGGCGCATATTCCCGACCATCGGGTCCGGGTCGCCCAGCGTCAATACACCGGCCTGGATGAGGTCGTCGAGCACCTCGGGAAGAAAGCAGGACACCGGACGGCCATGGTCGAGGTACCGGCTACCGAGCTTGGTGAGCCTGCGGTACTCCACTCGCCGTAGCGCCAGCCATGCGAACAGGTCGTCACCCGTGAGTGTCACTGGGCGATCCTCCAGTAGTAGCAGGATCGGCAGGGCCGATTAGTGTCGTCCAAAGGCTCCCGGGCAACTCGACCGCGCCGCATAGTCCGACGTAGCGCCCCGCATGGCGGCCAGCGGCCACCGCCTCGTCGGTGACCAGGTGCGTGACCACGGTGCGGGTGTCGGTCATCGCAACGACGTGCGGTGTGGCAACGGCTGGCCCGGTCATCCGGCACTTCCGACGGTGCCGACCGGGCGGATTCTGTCCCGTCGGTGCCTCGCGAGTCCGATGGACTTCCGGTGGCGGCGTAACCACGGCCACTCGTAGACCAGCGCAACACAGCCCGGCACCACGCCGCAGGCGAGTACCAGCGCAACGATCAGCACCAGGTGAGAGCTCGTCTCGTACCCGATCAGACCCACGTACTCTCACCATCCCTTCCGCAGCCCTTGAACCGGCCGTCGGGCCTGTCCAGCGTGAGGTTCATGGCACTGCTTCCTTCTCCAGGGTTCCTTCTCCAGGGTTCCTTCTCCAGGGTTCCTTCTCCAGGGTTCCTTCTCCAGGGTTCCTTCTCCAGGGGAATCACGTTTCGGTGGTTCGAGATTTACTGTGTGGTCGCCGCGCCGTAGTCACCGGTCGCGCTGGAGGTAGTCTTTTCCTCGCTGGCTACGCGGGGAAGTGGTTCGGTGTCTACAAGCGTCTACAGGTAGGTGGGAATGAGCGATCTCGGTGCGGCTTTGCGGGCGGCTCGGGAGGCCGCTGGGGTCAGCCTGTCGGTGATGGCCGCGCGGACGCACTACAGCAAGCCGTTGCTTGGCATGCTGGAAACGGGGAAGCGGACGATCAAGCCGGAGCACGTCGAGGCGTATGAGCGTGCGCTGGGTGTTCCTGCTGATGTGCTGTATGGACCGCCGGGTGACCCGCTTCGGGTTGCGCATGAATGGCTCGTCACCGATTCGCCAGCAGTAGTGGCGTCGCGCTCTGGGCGTCGCGTCGGGGTGAGCTTGGCGAGCCAGCTGGAAGATCGGGTGATCAAGCTACGGCACCTGGACGACGTGCTCGGCGGGGGCGATCTGTTTCCGCTGGTCAGCAAGGAACTTTCGGAGGCTACCCGGGTCGTCGAGGCTGCCTGCTACACCGAGGTGATCGGACGGCGATTGCTGACCGCCCTCGGTGAACTAGCCCAGCTGGCCGGCTGGGTCTCCAGCGATGCCGGCCGTTACGCCGAAGCGCAACGGGTGTATCTCAGCGGTGTGTCCGCTGCCCAGCAGGCAGGCGACCGCGCTCTGGCGGGGCAGCTCTTGTCTTCGCTGAGCTACCAGATGGCCAATGTGGGTAAGCCGCGCGACGCTGCGCTGCTGGCGTCGTCGGCCGCGAAGGGCGCTGAGGATGCCTCGCCGGTCGTGCGGGCATTGCTGCTGGAACGGGTCGCCTGGGCCAACGCAAGAAATAAGGATCCCATAGCGACCGGCCGAGCATTGGATGCGGTAGATGAGGCATTCGAGAACCGTTCACCCGGAATCGCTGAGCCGGAATGGGTGTACTGGCTCGACCGTCACGAGATCGACGTCATGGCCGGGCGGTGCCTGATCGAGCTCGGCGACCCGACCGCAGCCGAACCTCTATTATCGGACGCCATCGCTTCCTACGACACCAACCATGCCCGGGAAGTGGCACTATACCTGTCCTGGCTTGCCGAGGCGTACGCGAAATCGAATATCGTGGACGCCGCCCGCGACACACTGGAACGCGCCCGGGAAACGGCGAGAGGAATCAACTCCGCACGACTTGATCTTCGCCTGACCCAGGTAGGGAGCTTGCCCGCTTTCGACGAGTAGGGCTGGGGTGGTCGATGCCGCGAGTCCTCTGCGTCGAGTCAACGTCGTCACGAGCTGCGAACGGTAGTGTTCAACAGCTGCGATCGGTAGCTTATGATTGCTGCTAACGGTAGTGTAGGTGCTGTGGAGGACTACGCTGGACGGATCGTCGACGAGGAACTCGACGAGCTTCTCACTGGTCTGTCCGCGATCAGCTTGGAGGGACCCAAAGGGGTCGGCAAGACTGCGACGGCCCAGCGGCGGGCCGCCACCACTCTGGCGCTCGACGACGTCAACCAGGTGGAGCTGCTGGTTGCCGACCCAGCCCGGCTGGACACCTCTCCGACGCCGGTGTGCCGCCGAACTTCAGACCGAGCTGCTCATCATTGCCGAGGTAAAAAGCGGTGGACACCAGATCGTAAGCCGGTGCGAGCCGGGGAATCCTGCCGTCAGGATAGATCAGTGACCAGTTCTTCAGGTGAGCGTCACCATTGGAGATCAGCACGGTGAAAGCAAGACGGCGAGCGAACTCGCGCAGCGCCGCAATGTCGCGGCCGCGATACACCAGCGCGGCGACGGTCTCGTAGTTTCCTCTGTACTTGTAATCCGGGTAAACGTTACGCACCTGTGCGAGGTCCTCAATGTGCACCGGCTCGCGGTCGTCGGTCCGATCGAACCGCCGCACGGCGTAGGCCCACTCCTCCCGGCTCGGCCACACATTAGGCGGCAGCCCATCGAGCTCGTCACGGTGCACCAGCCGGACCGGCGGCGCCGTGATACCGGCCGACGCTGACAATGCGCTGCTGGCCATCGACCACCCAATGCGCCTGGTCCAAGGCAGGCGCGTCGATCGACAGTGCCCCCAGGGGGACTCGCTGTGCGGGTGCCGGGCGCTGCCACAGCAGCAGGCTGCCTACCGGGTAGCGCTTGACGATGCTGTCGAACAACCGGATGACGTCCGTACGCGTCCAGCGGAAATCGCGCTGGAAGTGGGGGACCCGGATCCGGCCACTCCAGGCCAGCTCGACGAGGTCCTCAAGGTCGATCGTCGTTGCGCCCGGTCGGGTTTCCAGTCCGCTGCTCATCGTGCCTCCCGTGTCGGCGCTCCTTATGGTGCCCTACCCCGCTGACAACCCCGGGTGATATTCGAGGGTTTCCGTCAGATGTCGCCTGCTGAGGCGAGGCGATCTTCAGGTCGGACAGTCTTCGGGGAATCAGGCAGGCAGCGTGCGATCATGGTTTCGTGGGCGAGCCCCGGCAGCCGGCCGATATTGAGCCTGTCGGCGGCTCACTGATGCGCTGTCTGCTGTTCGTCGGCGGGGTGCTGGGGCTGTTCCTGGTGGTGTTCGTCGTCGCGGAGCTGCTCGGGGTGCCGCTGCTGAGCGATCCGGCTGGGTGGCGCTCGCACGGCGGCGTGGTTGCTGCGGCGGCCGGGGTCGGGTTGCTGGTTGCCGACGTGGTGCTGCCGGTTCCGTCCAGTGTGGTGATGGTGGCGCATGGCGCACTGTTCGGTGTTGTCATAGGTACCGTGCTCTCCCTGCTGGGTGCGGTGGGGGCTGCCGCGGCCGGGTATGGGGTTGGCCGCTACGGCGGCACACCGCTGCTGCGCGCGATGTGTTCTGAGGCGGATCGAGCTCGGGCAGATCTGCTGGTCCGGAGGTGGGGGTTGCTGGCCGTCGCCGCCACCCGCGCGGTGCCGCTGCTCGCCGAGACAATCGCGGTGACGGCGGGGGCATCCTCCCTTGGCCTCGTCCGCACAATGGCCGCTGCCGTGGTCGGTTCGCTGCCGGGTGCGGTGCTGTACGCAATGGCGGGCGCGCTGGGCGTCGGTACCCCGAGTGCGCTCGTGGTGTTCGGCTGCGTGATGTTGTTGGCCGTGGGTCTGTGGCTGATCGGCCGGTTCGGTATTGGGTTGCGCCTCGGGTAGCAGTAGGGTGCATCGTGAGTTATCTCGATCTTCCTAGGGTTACGTTCTCGGGTGACTTCCAGGCGGATGTGTCGACGGTCAACAACGACGTGCGACATTTCGACGTCGGCAGCTTCGACGACGTCTTCCAGGAGGTCCAAGACTCGCCGCCCGGGGCACCGCCGAACAACGGGTGGTTCAACCCCACCGGCAGTGGAGCGTTCCGCCTGTTGAACTGCCGGGTGCGCGGCGCGGTCGACGAAGACGGCCCGGTCGACGACGCCGACCCGATCCTGGCGACGACCATCGGCGGATCAAGCGACCGGGTGTCCGCCAAGATTGTGGACCTCGATCCACAGTGGCAGCTGTCCTCCGAGCTGTGGGGTCTGCGGGTGGAACTCGTCGCGGGCGGGGAACGTCTCCTGGCCGGGGACTTCGAGCCCGCCGGATTCCGGGACGTCTGGTTTCCCTTCCGGCCGGATCGCCCGCAGGCCAGGGCGGCCCGCTACCAGTCGGTGCTGCACAACATTGAATGGGCCGCACCCGGTGTGTCGCGCTTCGCGGATCGGCTTCGGGCGGCGAGCACCGGCGGCATGCTGTCGATCCGCCTCACTACGTTCGCGTATGACACAGCCAGGAGCTCGGCTCGTTTCACCATCGGCTCGGTTGTCGGCGCCATCGGCCCGTACCGCCTCGGCGAGCCGCACCGGTTCGTGGCAGGTCGGCGGTTCGCGCCGCGGCTGGTTGTGGGCCAGCCGCGATCCGATCTCAACTTCTTCGACGGCCAGGTGAGCCGGTCCGGCGCGCAGGTCACCGTCGACCTGGCCAATGCGTTGCCGATCCGGGACTTCCAGGGGAACCTCTTCGACATCGGCGAGCTCCGGCTCGGCCTGCTCGACGATCCGGCGATCGACGAAGGTGCCCGGGTTCTCGACGGGGATGGTTTCATTGCTCTCGGCGACCCGCTGCCTTACCTGCGCGACGGCTGGCTCACCGACAGCGCGGGGATCCGCACCGTTACCGTTCCGCTGCAGGCCCGCGCGGAAATCGCCACCCGCCCGCTGGCCGTGCTGCGTGCCAACGACAGTGACCACACGGTCCTCGTCAGGGAGACCCCGGCCGGGTTGCTCGTGCGCGCCGACGACGACCTGCACCGAGTCGAGGCGGACGAGTCGATCACGGTTCGGGTTCACGTGACGCGCTTCGGCCGGCCCGCAGCGAGCGAGCAGGTGGTCCCCAGGCTCCTGGGGCCGTTCACCCCACAGCCGCCTCCCAACGAGACCGGTCCCGGGTATCCGACGGCTCCGATGCCGCCGATCGGCGACCCCCAGTCAGCCATCACCATTGTCCAACCCGGCCCCACTGACGCCGACGGCCGGACCACCGTCCGGATCGACTGCGCCGACCCGGGCCACCCCCGCGGCTACCTGGACGGGCAGGTCTACCAGCTGCGGCTGGAGCTGCGGGGAGTCGACCCCGCCAGGCTGCGCGTCCCCCCGTTCGAGCGGATCACCGCACTGGTCTTCGACGCGCACCCCGTCCCGGAGAACCCGACCTGGACGGAGCACATCGAGCCGATCTTCACCCAGTACGGCAACGTGTACCCGATCATGAGCCGACGGTTGGTCGACCTCGGTGACTACGAATCGGTGCGCCGCCATCGGGCGATCCTGCAGTTCGCCTTCTCGCTCGACCTCGGCGATCCCAACTCGATGCCGGTCAGCCGGGACCTGTCGAGCGCGAAACGCAGAATGGTCCTCGACTGGCTGGCCGATCCGGACCTGTCTCTCGGTGCGGCCCGCCCCCGGCCAACCCCCCTGCGCGAGGCGCGTGCCGCGCCTGCCATCGAGGATGTGTTGGAGCCTGCCGATTCGAAGGAACGGTTCGCCCGGCAGTACTTCCCCGACACCGACGTCACCGAAGGGCCCGAGTCGTGATCGAGATCCAGCGGTCGGCCGTCGACGGGGTGCGCGCCGCCCGGAAACCGAGCGACCTGCACGAGTTCCTGGAGGCCGCCATGCGGCTCGAACACGCCACGGTGCCGCTCTACCTGACGGCCTACTTCAGCCTAAAGCCCGGCGCCAACTCCGCCACAGCCGACCTCATCCGCTCGGTCGTCATCGAGGAGATGCTGCACCTGTCGATCGTCGCGAACGTGCTGAACGCCGTGGGCGGCCGCGTAGAGATCGACGATCCGGCGTCGGTCCCGTACTTCCCGGGGCCGTTGCCGATGGGCGTCGCGGGCAACCTCGAGGTGCACCTCGGGCCGATGTCGATGGACCAGTGCGCGACGTTCATGCAGATCGAGCAGCCCGAGGATCCCATCGCTCGAGGCGCTGACGCCGATCTGACCACGATCGGCGACTTCTATGACGCGATCATGGACAAGATCCGTGACTTGGGTGAGCCCGCCTTCGCCACTCCGTCCGCCCCGCAGGTGACCTCGCCGTGGTTCCCGTCAAACCAGCTGTTCGCGGTCACCGACGTCGTCTCGGCGGTCCGCGCGCTCACGATCATCGTGCGGCAGGGTGAGGGCACCACGTCCAGCCCGGAGGACGGCGACGGTGCGGGCGAACTGGCCCACTACTACCGGTTCGCGGAGATCAGAAACGGTCACCGGCTGATCCCTGACCCCACCGCGCCGGACGGCTTCTCCTTCACTGGTGACCCGGTTGTCTTCGACGAGTCCCAGGTGTACCCGATGATCACGGATCCGAGGATCGCCCGTTACCCGGTGGCCAGCGCCGCCCGACGCCTGGCTGAACAGTTCAGCTTGTCCTACCGGCGGCTGCTGATCTCGTTGCAGGAGACTTTCACCGGTCAACCGGCCGCCCTGAACGCGGCGATGGGCCTGATGTACGAGCTACGGCTGATGGCCCTAGCCATGGCCGAGACACCCGACCCAACCAACCCAACCCACTGCGTCACCCCCTCCTGGGAGTACCCGACCAACCCCGGATAGCGGACGCCAACACCACGTTGGGTGGAGACCGGCTCGGGCTCTTCCCCGGTGGCCCGCTCGAGATCGGTCGCGTCGTAGTACTCGGCAAGGTCGTGCAGCTGGTTCGGATGATGACGTCATCCCATCACGACCACAGAACCGACCGAGCGACGGCCTCACGATGGAACCCGCAGTGTCAGTCATGAGCCGGTCGTCGGGATCCGCCGGGGAACGATCTGGCCGAACCACCCGCAGTGGGCGGCTTCGACCTCGTGGCTCGCGTCGGATAGGGGGCGCTGAGGACCTGACGGGAGGTGTCAGGTCTCGGTCGGATCGAGGATGGTCAGGTCACGGAAGTAGGTTCGGAAGAATCCTCGGTCGCGGGTGAGGAGCCGGTCGGCTTGGGTGAGTGCGTGCGCTCCCACGAGGAAGTCGGCTACCAGCCGGCTCCGGTTCCCGCCCGCCTTGCGGTACTGACGCCAAGCCGTGCCCGCCCGTGCGGCTGCGGGTTTCTCGGTGGCCAGGAACGCCACTTTCAGCTCGTCCATCGCTTCCTCGGCGGTCTGCTCGTCGGGAAAAGCGGCCACGGTCGCGGCCCACACGAGATCGCAGACCACCAGACGTCCCGCGTCGAGGCTGGCGCCCAAGGCTTCCTTGGAGGCTGCACCGAAGGTCGGGTCTGCGCCGAACACGTCCAGCAGGACGTTGGTGTCCACGGCGGTGATCACGGAAGCTCAGCCGGGCCGCGCAGTTCCTCGAGTATCTCGTCGGTGCCGCGTCCGAGATCCAGGATTCCGTACACCCGGTCCACGGGATCGCGGCGCCGCAGCTTCGTGGCGACCAGGCGCCCGTGTTCCTCGTCGAATTCCAGCACCGCGCCTGGTTCGATCCCGAGCCGGTCACGGAGCTGCTTCGGGATCGTCACCTGGCCTTTCTCAGAGACGACCGCTTTCATACCATGAGGGTAGACATTCCTACCGATGACGTGCAAGCATACGTTGTGAGTGCGGTGTCGACACCCCCGGGCCGACCTCGCCGACACCATCGGCGGGCACTTGACAGCGAGGTCCGTACGACGGATTGTATACACATGACCGTGACGACTGGAGCTACCGAGGTGTGGCAGGCCCGCATCGGGCACGAGCTAGCTGCCCAACTACGTGCTGACGCTGACCTCCTCGGCCTCCACGGCCGCACTGACATCGTCAAGGCGGCGCTTCACTTACTCCACCGGCGAGCCGCCGAGGAACGCATGGCCCGCAGCGTCGACGAGTTCTACGGTGGCACAGCGCCCGCGCTGCCCATCGGAGTCCTGGCCGCCGACGACACCGTGCACCGCCCGGCGGCGGACACGGTGGCTACCAGTCCCGATGGCCCCGCCTGAGCCCTTCCGCGGCGAGGTGTGGGACGTTCGGTTCCCCGCCTTCGGAGAACACCCCGCCGTGGTGCTCAGCGTCAATCCGCTCAACACGCGGCTCGGTCACGTTGCCGTCATCCCCATCACCGGAACCCCCGGACCAGAGCTGACGCACGTGCCCCTCACCGCTGAGGCTGGTCTTACCCGCTACGACGAGTCCTACGCCGACATCACCGGTCTGCAGCCCGCCGCGAGAGGGCGCTTCCTGCGGCGGCGCGGACTGCTCACGCGGGGCGAACTCGCGCACTTGGAGGACCAGCTCCGTATCTACCTGGGCCTGTAGCGGGGTCAGGCGCTGCTGCTTGTTGGGGTTCATCTTCTCAGGTGGGTTGTGCGTTAGTCGTCGATGTGCCAGTGGTGGTCGCTATCGGGTGTGTCCAGCCAGACTGTCTGACGGTGCGGCGTGACGGTGAGGCCGAAGCGATCCCAGCCGGGCTCGCCTTGTTGACGCCAGAATTCCAGCCCTGCCTCGATGCTTGCCCACAAGTGGCTCGGGCCGCCTTCCCATACCTCGCGGATACCGTTCTTATCCGCTGTCGACAGTTCGCACCATGAACCGTCTTGGGCGGAGAAGAACACGGCTCCGGGACCACGGGTCACCGGGTCCATCGCGTACCCGAAACCAATGCGCCCGCCTTGCCGCAGGTGCAGCAGGAACCACAGCGGGGGTTTCTCACAGAGGCGTTCATGGGTCAGGGTGGTCGTTCGCCGCCGTGCTGCGGCGTGGTTGCGTACGGGTCCGGCTTGGGGTTCGACGTGAAAGGCTGGAGTTCGCATGTGCATGAAGGTGGCGTAGCCGGAGTCGAAGCGGCCTTCGAGCCGGTTGTGCTCGCGGCGCAGCAGCACCAGGTTGCCGACGCGGGCGTAGACCTTGAGGTCGACCAGGATCAGCCCGTTTTCGGCGGTCTGTTCGGCCCAGGTCCAGGGCACGCGGGATACCGCACAGGTGGCAAGGATCCGGTCGTAGGGGGCGTGTTCGGGCAGTCCGGTCACGCCGTCGACGGCGGCCAGCGTCGGGCGGTAGCCCAGCGCCGCGAGCCGGTCGCGGGCGTGGTCCACCAGCTCGGCGTCCACGTCGATGGAGAACACATTGTGGTCGCCGAGGCGGTGGCTCATCAGGGCCGCGTTGTACCCGGTGCCGGTGCCGATCTCCAGGATCCGGTGCCTGTCACGGATGTCGAGCGTTTCGAGCATGCGGGTCATCAGACTCGGTGCCGACGATGAGGACGTCGGCCCGGTCGTGGTCTGCGACCCCCAGCGACCCACCTCGCCCAGTCGCGTCACCAGGGAGGTGTTCGCCCACACCTCGCACCACCAGCGTTCGCGGGTCTCTGGTGACGACGCGGACACCAGCTTCCACGCCAGCGGCCCCACCGGGTCGGGGCCGCGCTCGTAGAACTCCGGAACGAACTCATGACGCGGCACCGCCAGCACAGCCGCTTCCCACCCCGGTGAGGTCAGTTTCCCGGCCGTGACCAACTCATCCCGCAGGGCTGCGGCCCGCTCGGTCCAGCCATCGACGGCGATCACGCCTTTCCTTTCATCAGCAAATCCGCCATGGCGTCCACCATCGGGGCGCCAGTCGCCGCTTCCAGCCACCCGAATTGCGGCCCGGAGTTCACCTCCAGCAGCACCCACCGCTCTTCCGGAGTGACCACAAAGTCCAGTCCCGCGTAGGCCAGATTCATGTGCAGGGTCGTCGCGGTCAGCGACACGCACCCCATCTCGGTCAGATCGTCGCAGCTCAGACGCCGGGTGTAGGCCACCTTCATCCGGCCCTCCTCAGTGATCCCGGAGGGACCCAACGCCTTGGTAACCGTGGCATCCTGTCGCTCGACGAACCGTAACGCTGAGTCCGGATCGTTGGTGATCATCGTATCCGCCACGGACAGACCACACTCCATGGCCACTGCCCATTGGTAGGGCTTGAAGATTGCGTCCGCGCACCGGTTGGGATGATTGGCCCACAACACGTCCAGCGAGGCCAGCACCCCACCAAGCCCCAGCCTGGCTTCCCGGTAGCAGAAATCCCGCTCCTGGGCGCTCATCGACGACGGGAAGACGTAGCTGGACGGGTTGCGATTCCAGATCGACCGCACCTCGGCCAGTGCCACCTCCCGATGTTCGGTCCACAACCGGCCAGACCACCGACCCTCCCGCAGCTCCGCCTCCAGCCCCAACCACCTGGGGAACTCACAGAGATCGGTCCGGAACACCGGCACCTGACGCCGCGCCAACGCCCCGACCAGCGCATCTGCGGTGGGGTCGAACTCCCGCGCAAGGATAAGCACGGTCACGTACTCGACACCTCTTCCCAGTCGTACGTTTCATTGTCGCCCCCGTCGCCATCGGTGTGGGTTCCCTCAATACTGGTCCACTCCTTGTCCATGCGCGGACCCCACGGAGCACCAGCGGGATCGGTCGCGATCTGCCGCTTCGGGTCGTACACATACTCCGGCACGTCACGGTCTGGGGCAGGTTGAAGCACCCGCAGCGCCAGCGGCCTGGTCGCCGAACAACTCGTTGCGCTGCACACCCCGTGGGTACGCCGAGCGTGGCGCAACCCAACCGAGGCCAACGGATCATCCAGAATAGAAACCATAGTTTTCGTCCTCTCCTAATTTTCGATGGTCAGCTGGAGCCGACCGGCCCGCCAGGAATCGGGGTCACTGCCGGGCCAGCTGGAACTGGAAACCCCGCAGTCTGGCGTGATCCAGCAGCCGCATAGCGATCACGAGGTCCGGACTACCGGCCACTATGACGGCCTCTCTCTAACTCGTTGCTGTCCAGCTCCATATATCTGAGCTGTCCGGCGTGGGTCACGCATACCTGCTGCTGCCCGCCCGAGACCACAGCACCCAATGCCAAATACCCGGTTCGGATCAACTCGGCCAGCGCCGCCGCGAGATAGTCGTCGACCGGCCGCCCCTGATTGAAGAAACGACCCTCCAGGGTGGTCACACCCAGGGCAACGGCAAGGTCGCTTAGCGTTCAGTGATCGTTACTTGAGGTAGTTTTCCTATGCGGTGCGGGCCCAATACCACACCAATATCACTGAATGTGTTGGACTAGTAACGTTAGGTGGTAGTGCTACCGCACAGTGAGACCGCATCTGGACTCCTCGCCCAGCACAGGCTCTCGCCGACCGCCATTCGGATCCTAATCGCAGTTTTGGGGTGCCCAGAACCGCCATTCGGAGCCGAATTGCGGTCCACGGTGCCGACGGGTCGGGCGATGATCATCTGCTGAGTGCAGGAGTATCCGTAAGGATGAGTCGTGAGTGTCAGTGACCACTTAACGTCGCTACGGGTGACGCTGAGCGAACATAACGTTGCCCTGGTGCAGGGGGCCTCAGCTTCCGTAGCGGCATGCGGCGATCCGGATCTCGCCCTCGCTGATCTTGTAGACGAGTCGGTGTTCGTCGGTGATGCGGCGTGACCAGTAGCCGTGGAACCCGTGCTTGAGGGGCTCGGGCTTGCCGATTCCCTCGTTGCCGTTGCGGTCGACATCCTTGATCAGCGTATTGATCCGCTTGAGCACCTTGCGGTCCTGGGTCTGCCACCAGAGGTAGTCCGCCGAGGCACTCTCGTCCCAGACGAGCTTCATTCCGCGAGATCCCCCGCGATCCCTGCGCCATGCTCGAGCCGGTCGATCGAGGCCAGCAGCCTGCGGGCGTTCTCGGGGCTCCGGAGCAGGTACGCGGTCTCCTTCAAGGACTCGTACTCGTCGAGCGCGACCATGACCACCGGGTCGTGGCCCGCTCGGGTGATCACGACCTCCTCGCGGTCATCGACGACCGCGCTGAGCGTCTCGGCGTACTTCGCGCGTGACTCGGAGTACGTCATGATCCTCATATTTGCCTCCCTCTACGTACAGAAAATTGTACGTCGGGACTCGGAGGGCGGCAATGCGGCTCCGTGCACGAAGCCACTGCCGTCGATCAGGGCGGCGTTCGTCTGACCATGAGGGATGATGGCGAGGTGCCGAGTCGCATCGCTGTCCTCGCTGTCGATGCCGTGGATCCCACGCTCGTCGCCGACTTCTGGTGCAGAGTCCTTTGCTGGCGGGTCGTCGAGGCGTCTGACGAGGGCGTCAGCATCGCCCCCCTGGATGGTGGATGGCCCACGATCGACGTGCTGCCCGTGCCCGAGCGCAAGACGGTCAAGAACCGCCTGCACCTCGACCTGCGTGCCGACGGAGTGTCCACTGAGGCCGAGCTCGAGCGACTGCTGGAGCTCGGCGCCCACCCGGTGGACGTCGGCCAGGGGCCGGACGTGAGCTGGGTCGTGCTCGCCGATCCCGAGGGCAACGAGTTCTGCCTGCTGTCCCATGCCGTGCAGGATCTCTGACGCAACCCCGGCCCGCTGTTCGCGTCCGCAAGCCCGGAAGCCAGTGTATGTGCTACATCGCATACATTTGTGTGTACATGATGTAGGCTCGTCGCCATGGCGACCACAACAGTCCGGCTCGACAGCCGAACCAGGGACCGGCTCGCGACGGTAGCGCGAGAGCATTTCGGCGGCGTCAGTCAAGAGGCTGCCCTCAACAGGCTGATCGATGAGTACGAGATGCGTCAGGTCCATGCGGCGTATGCGCGGCTCCGCGACGACCCCGAGCAATGGGCCGACTACGAGCGGGAACTTCGGTTTGCTGATAACACAGCAGCGGATGGGCTCGGCAACGCCCGCGAAGAGTACCCCGAGTACAACCGGTGATCCGTGCCGCCACGATCGAGCCATGGCAGGTGTGGCTGGCTGATTTCGGGATACCGATGGGAAGCGAGCAGGGCGGCAACCGCCCTGCGGTGATCGTCGGTTCCGAGGACTACTGCCGTTTCCCGATTTCGATGGCGTTGGTCATACCGCTGACCACTCGTCATCGTGGGCTCCCGCACCACATTGTGATCAACTCGACTGAGTCGGGTCTCGACCGGCCGAGCTGGGCTCGCACGGACGATATTCGCGCCATCTCAACCAGTCGCTTTATCCGGTCTGCGCCGCTCGGGCGACTCTCGGACCCCGAGGTCGAACAGGTGCGTCGGTGGGTGCATCGAATGCTCGCTTGAAGCTGGAGCGGACGTTCTACGAGGCAACGTCGCTCGCTGAAACGCGGGTGTGGCGGACTGCGATACAAGGGCTGTCGTCGCTGAAAGCGCCGGATCGTCCCGCCGGATAGTGTTCGCGCCCACCAGGATCGCGTCGCAACTCGCCCGGACATCATCGACCCGGTCGAAATCAGCGTCATTGGACAGCAGCAACCCGGTGTCACAAAACCCTGCAGTACGTACGGTGCGGGCAGCCCACGCTAGCGGAGATACGGTCACGCCCACAGCGTCGAGATGGGCGTGGCTACCAGCCGCTCGCCCAGCGGGTAGGTGTGCGATCCGGTGTGCAGCACGACGCCGAGCCGGAAGGCCGAATTCATCATGTCCCTGAACCAGGCGAGATGCCGGGCGGAATCGGGCCTCGGCGCTGCGCTGGCCTTGACCTCGATTCCGACTACAGTCCGGTCCGGATATTCCACCACCAGGTCGATCTCGTGCGCACCGCCTTCCTGGCGCAGGTGGTAGAGGCGAGGACGCCGGATGGCGACTGGGAGCTCGGCCCTGAGCTGGGCGACGACAAAGGTGTCCAGCAAGCGGCCGAGTAGGTTGCCGTCGCGCAGCGCGGCCGCGGCGTCGATCTTGAGCGCTCCTGCGGCAAGGCCGGAGTCGACCAGATATCGCTTGGGGGTGCGGACCAGGCGCTTGAGCCGGTTGGTGCTCCACGCCGGAATACTCTCGACGACGAGCAGGCTTGCCAGCAGCGCCTCGTACACCGCGGCGGTCCGTCGATCGACGCCGGCCGCGCCGTAGATCGTCGTGTCGCTCACCACTCCCGCGGTGTTGAGCGCGTAGACCTCGACGAAACGCGCGAGCCGACGGGGGTCGCGGCCCCCACTGATGGTCTCCACATCGCGGGTCACCAGCTGGTCGAGGTAGCTGTCCTGCCAGTCGAGCCGAAGGTCAGCCGGTACGCGCAGCACCGCCTCGGGAAATCCGCCGCGTACCGCCAGCTCCAGGTAGCCGCGCAAGTCGGGCGGATCGGGCGTCGCCACCGTCGAACGTCCGGTCAAGAAAGGTCGGACCGGACAGGTCTGGTCTTACCTGCCGCTCTCGGCCCGAGCACCAGCACTGCGGGCAGGCCCGCGAGCATGGCCGCCAGCCGGCCGTCGATGAGCCGGGGTAGGTAGCTAGCGGTCACACACCGTAGACTACCGCTTTTCTGGCGCGTCGAATGTCGATCTGCTGACTCTCGAAATGTCGGTCTGCTGGCGAGTGTGGGGGGGCTAAGGAAAGACGGGCCTCCGTTCGCGCCTGCGGACGCGGGCAGACGGAGGTTCGGCATGCTCGATCTACCGTCGCGGCCCTCGCTGGAGCAAGGCGCTTACCCTCGCCGGGTGCCTGCTGACCGTGGTGGTGATCTACGACGACGTGTTCACCGATGTGTTCGGCTCGGCGGTGCGGTTCGACGACGAAGGATGGCTGATCACGGCGCGGCCTGCCTCGCGCTGGCGGGGCGGCACCGCCACGTCGTGGGGTTGTCACAACCCGGGCGTGTAAAACGCCTCGTTGTTGGCTTTGGGTCAGTGTTGCTGACGATTCTGGTCGCCGCAGAGCGAGCACACTGACAATGGATCCCGGACCATAGCGAGCGTTGAATCCCAGGGTGTCGTGCGGCAGATCTGCCGTGCGCTGAGCTGCACCCGTTTGTGATGGTGACGTCGGGGGATTGGTGCGTCAATCGATGGGAGCGAAGAATGACCAGTGGCGAACAGCTCCAGCCCGTTGCTGTCGGCCTCAGACTGCGGCAGCTGCGGCACGCCCGGGGCAAGACCCTCGAAGTGGTCGCCGGGCTTGTGGGAATCAGTGCGGGCTATCTGTCCGTCCTGGAAACCGGAAAGCGCACACTCGACCGCTTGTTGCTGATCCTGGATCTGGCCGAGGTGCTGCAGACTTCCCCGTCGGAGCTGATAAGCCTGTCGGCTATCGGCACCGGGCACCAGCTCCCTCGGCTCTGTACTCCTTCCTGGGTCTTGGCCTGGATGCGCTCGCCTGGCCACAACGAGTCACCCGAGTCGTTCTGTGCGTCCTGACTGGCTGATGTGATGCCCGCAGCTCGCAGAACGGGCAGCGGTTACCGTTGCGCTGTGGCTCAGCACAATCAGGATGAGGCCGAGGGCGGCTGGTTGCGCCGGGACGAGGAGGACTCTGCGGTTGATGACGCGGGGTCGGTTCTGCTGGCGTGGCGTACGGCGGCCGGGCGGACCCAGGCTGAGGTGGCGCCGCGGTTGGGTACCACCCAGCAGCACCTCAGCCAGATCGAGACCGGGCAGCGCCCGGTGCCCCTGGAGCTGCGTCGCAGGATGGTCACCGAACTGGGCATCGCCGCCGAGGATCTGGGCTTGTCCGCCGGGTGCGCCCGTGAGCTGGTCTCCCGTGACGAGGCCAGTCCGCGGATCGCGGCGAGCCGGTTGCGGTGGCGCGAGGAGCGGCGTTGGCTCAACCGGCACCGCGCTGAGCTGGCGAAGCTGGCGGTGCAGTGCTATCCGGTCGAGTATCGGTTGTCGCGTACTGCTGTGCTCACGCATCCCGAGTGGCTGCCGAGTGAGCCGGTGGAGCTGGGCTCGCTGGCGTTGCGGCTCGACGAGGGGCCGCAGACGGTAGCGGTGAACGGGACGGAGCCGGAGTCCGAGCTGACCCGGCCGCTGCGTACGGCCGAGCTGCGTTTCGAGCGCTACACCTCGGCGATGAAACACCTGAGCCCACCGAGGTTGTTCTCGGGTGGCCCGAGTTACCGACTACTCGATGTCTCACTGGCTGCGAGTCGGTTTGAGTTCGGGATGGGCACCTACTTCGACAAGATCGACATCTGTGAGGCGCTCGGACACGAAGTGGCCGCAGTGTGCATGGACGAGGGGGTTCCGGGTTCACCGAAGCGGCTCCGGGAGCGGTTGCCGTTCCGGGAATTGGTTGGTGATCCGTTCGACCTGCATCGGCGCGCGGTCATTCCGGGGATTGCTACGTTGACGATCCGGCTGCGTCGCTATCCGGCCGAGCCCTCGTTTCTGTTGCACTGGCGTGATCCGACGAAGGTGGCCGGCGGTGGCGGCACCTACGGCGTGATACCCGCCGGGGAGTTCGAGGCCTCCAGCGCGGCGCTCTGGGATCGGCATAACGACTTCGATCTATGGCGCAACATCGTGCGCGAGTACGCCGAGGAACTGCTCGGCGAACCGGAGTATGACGGCACCCGCACCCAGTCGATCGACTACGAGCGCTGGCCGCTGTTCCAGCGGCTCCAGGCGGCTCGGGCAGACGGCTCGCTCGGCGTGTTCTTTCTCGGGCTCAACGTGAGCGCGCTCACCCTGTCCACCAACATCTTGACCGTGGTGGTGATCGACGACAATGTGTTCACGGAGGTGTTCGGCTCTATGGTGCGATTCAACGAGGAAGGCGAGATCGTCGCCGTGGGCGGCGGCGCTCCCGCTGAAGGAGTCCCGTTCACCGAGACAGCGGTGCGCCGGATGTTGGAGACCGAGCCGATGACCGCGTCGGGTGCTGCTTGTCTCGCGCTGGCCTGGCAACATCGTGATCTGCTCGGCTTGTAGGGCCACCCTCTTGCTGAGTGCACCGCCCCGGGGCATCGGTGAGAGACCTGACTCTGCGTGGGTTCAACCGCCGTGGCCTGCTGGAGAATCTGGCTGAGGCGCTGGGTTGTGTCGGCCGCTGAGCTGCGGGGCACGGCACGCTATCGACCGTCGGGTGAGGGTATCGATGCTGCGCTGGTCGACTCGCAGGTGCACGTAGCTATGAGCAGCGGTCGGGAACGGCGACACGCCGAACGCCATCGTCTCAAGTCAGATGTGCCAGGCGTATCCGGCGGGCTGGTTCTCCAGGGTCGCCTTGTAGCCTGATCTGGTAGCCCTTGTCAAGCTCTGGAAGGTTCCGACGTGCCCGACATGCCTACCGGCGAGCTCATCCGCCTGTACCGCCTTGACCGCAAGAAGAACACGGTCAACGTGGCGACCCTTGCCGGTATCACGGTTCGCTATCTTGAGATGATCGAAGCCGGTACTAGGACGCCGACGCTGCACGTTCTGGAAAAGATTGCCAAGGTCCTTGGTGTGCGCACCGCTGCTCTGCTGGGCGAGACTCCTAGCGAAGACCACGAGGGGCCGGTAAACCCCCTGCTGTCTGAACTGGAACGTGCGCTCATCACATACCGCACAGTTTGACTGACTGATACCGGTGAGCTTCCCCGCCTAGAAGCGCTGGCCGAACAGGTCAAAGCCACACAGAAAGCGTGGTTTACCTCGCCTAGCAAGTACAGCGATGCCTTACAGGTATTGCCTGGGCTGATTATCAACAGCGAGCGCGCCGTGTATGAGTCAGGCCGTTCAGTTGCGGCGTGCCGTCAGGCGTCCGAGGTCTACATGCTGACGCGGGCGGTATTGAAGTATCTTGGCAGGACTGATCTCTGCGGGCTGGTGTCGGATCGGGCCATGCACTATGCCGAAGAGACTGACGATCCGCTGTTGATCGCCGCCGCTACGTGGAGCCTCGGTCGGACATGGGCAACTCCTCGACCTGTACTGGATTCGCCACGCGACATGGATACGGTGAGCATAATATCCTCACCGCCGTCGGCTACATGATCCACCATCAGCGTCCGGACGCCGCAGCGTCAACACCATCAGTCCAGCGACCTCAACGGCCGGTGGCGATCACATCCATTCGAGTGGAAGAAGACGGTGAAGTTCGTTCTCGAAGTTGACATGGGCGACACAGCGTTTGATGGAAACGCCGTTCAAGAACCTCCACCACTACGAGCTGACCAGGGCAACGTCATGTTCGCTTAACGTTTACCGGTAGCGACATTGAGTGCTCACTGGCACTCCCACAACCCCTCGTCCCGATCTCCCGGCCCGGCCCGGTAGCCGCGTGGACCGCCATTCGGATCCGAACAGCTGTCCACGAGGCGCCTCAACCGCGATTAGGCTCCACATGGCAGTTTTCCGGCTGTGCTTTCGAAATACCGGTGGTTATGACCCGCTCTGCTGTCGCCGAGTTAGACACCAGAGCTGCTAAACGCCACCAGACAGCTCTGGTGTAGAACTAGGCGCCCGTAGTGCCCTCACGTGCGCCAGTCGGCCCAGTTTCACGTCTCAGGGCGGGGTGATGCGGCCAACTAGGTGGTTCCGAACGGCGCCCGGCGAGAACCGGTGCTGAGCGAGGCAATCAGGCGACACGTGGCGTCACGAACTCGCTACACTTAGCGATCCTGACGTGGCCCTGACGAGCTGGCGCCTGGCGATGGCTCAGTGATCTACGACTCGAATTACCCGCGAGGTCGGACGATGGACAATCACCGACATTGATTCGAACATGGCCGCGACGATCTGCCCCCGTCCTGCGAGCAGCTCTTCGCTCAACGGCACCCACTGATCGGTTACAGGTGGTTTCCACATAGATAGCGCAGTAGCACGACGTCTCCAATCTGCCGCGTCTCGGCCAGCTCCATCCGATGGCCGGAACACTGCGGGAAATCTCCCGCGCCGACGAATCGGGGAGCGTTGATGTCGCCGACGAAGAAAGGGGCGATCACCAGATGAATTTCATCGACCACACCCGAGGTGAGAAACAGGGTGTGGATCGTGGTGCCGCCATCCACCATCAGCCGCTCGATCTTGCGGTCGACCAGATCAGCCAATACTGTGCCCAGACCCAACCGCTCCCCGGCGTCGACCACCGTAGCTGCCGACCCCAACCGCTGATTCAAACCTTTCACCACTGAAGTCGGTGCATAGACCAGCTTCTCGGTATCGCCTGCGGTGAAGAACCGCGCCGCAGGATCCACCTCACCCCTGTTGGTCAAGGTTATCTTCGCCGGATGCGGCGGCAAGCCGCGCGACTGGCGCTGCTGTTGGCGCTGCGCCGAACGGACCAGCAGTCGCGGATCATCTCGCCGGATAGTGTTCGCCCCCACCAGGATTGCGTCGCAACTCGCCCGGACCTCATCGACCCGGTCAAAATCGGCGTCATTGGACAGCAGCAACCGGGTGTCACTCGCATCATCGATATAGCCGTCCACCGATGCCGCCGCCGACAGCAGTACATAGGGACGAGAAACCACTGGATTGCTCCTTCGTGCTGGCCAAGCATCGTGCGGATGATTCCCACAAACTCTTCAGCATTGCGGCCGACCAAGGAACCAAACAGTGGATCAGGAATTCCCAACATACGGATTCGGGCCGGAGTCTATTCCACCTGCAAAGCATAGCGCAGGTCCTGTCAGGGGGCTCCTTCGCCTGAGTTGGCCGTCCAGCGTGTCCTGCTCAGCACCATCCCACTGCCCCCTGGCCGTCCGCGTCGACGGTAACCAAGGCAGGGTAGGACGGACTGGTTCGTGACGAGGGCGAGGACTGAGGCGATGAGCAGGGCTTATGGCTACACTTCTTACGGCGGTGCCGAGACTGAGACCTGGTTCGATCGGCCTGAGCCGGTGCCGGGTCCCAGCGAGCTGGTGATCAAGGTCAAGGCCGCCGGGGTCAATCCGGTTGACCACAAGATTCGCAGTGGTGCGATGGCCAATCCGCAAGCCACCCCAGACTTCCCCCTGGTAATGGGCGTCGAGGCGGCTGGCGTCGTGGTAGCGGTCGGCTCCGATGTCCAGGGATTCGCCGAGGGCGATGAAGTGATGGGCAGGACCGCGCCGGGACACGGCAGCTACGCCGAGCACGCCGTGCTGCTTGCCGAGGCCACCACGGATAAGCCTCCGCAGATCAGTTTCGTGCAGGCGGCCGCGTTGCCGGTGGCCGGGGGGACCGCCTGGGACGCTCTGGAGAAACTCAACATCACCGAGGGTGAGGTGTTGCTGATCAACGGTGTCGGCGGTGGTGTGGGTGTGATGGCCGCGCAGCTGGCGCGCAACCGCGGCGCGGCGGTTTTCGGAGTTGGTAGCAAGACCAAGCGGGCGATGACCGAAAGTCTCGGGGCCATACAGGTGGCCTACGACAGTGGCGACGTCGTCGAGCAGATGCGCCAACTGCTACCCGGTGGCGTTGATGCCATCCTCGACATGGTCGGCGGCGAACCGATGCGCCATGTCGCCATTCTGATCACCAACCCCGCCCGGATCGTGTCGATTGTCGATCCTGGTGTCGCGGAGTTAGGTGGCAGCTTCCTGCGATCCAGCTCGGCGGGCGTTCCCGCTGTCGCCAACTTGGTTGCCGCGGGCAAAGTCGATCCCAAGGTGCTCCAGACCTACCCCTTCGACGAAGCGCCACAGGCGCTGCGAGCGGTGGAGTCCGGTCACGCGCTCGGCAAGATCGTGATCGACCTGGAGCAGACCGCCCAGGTCTGATCAAGTCGAGCTCCACGCACGAGCATCCGGCTACAGGACGGACTCCACCGACATGTGTTGGCCAAGGTCGAGTGGACGAGGCATTGAAGGTCGTCAGGGTGAGCCCGATCTTGGCGTTGCGCAAGATGGTGCTGAGGTCCGCGATGAGAGACCGCCGGATCCGGATCAACCGGTCGGCGTACTTGGTCGGCAGCCTGCCAGGTACCGGCAGTGAAGGGGCGACAGGGTCAAGCACCTGCTTATCCTCGCTGTCGTCCTTGCCATCCAGGCCGGGGACAGCTCCTGTCAGCCAGCCCAGCGAGCCGCCCGAGCCGTTCTGTGCTTCCTAACCGGCGTGTTCGATGCCCTCCGCTGGCAAGCCTGGTACCGGTTACCGTGACTGCGTGACAGGGCAGCAGAGTGTGGTCGAGGGTGGCTGGTTGCGGCGGGATGGGGACGCCGTGGTTGATGACGCGGGGGCGGTTCTGCTGGCTTGGCGAGTGGCCGCGGGCCGTACCCAGGTGGACGTCGCCGGGGTGCTGGGTACCACCCAGCAGCACATCAGCCAGATCGAGACCGGGCAGCGGCCAGTGTCGCTGGAACTACGCCGCAGGATGGTCGCCGAACTGGGTGTCGCGGCTGAGGAGCTGGGCTTGTCGGGCGGTCGGAAACTGGCGTCTGCCGACGACGCCAGCTCGCAGGTCGCGGCCAGCCGGTTGCGCTGGCGCGAGGAGCGCCGCTGGCTCAATCAGCACCGGTCCGAGCTGGCGAAGCTGGCGGTGCAGCTCTACCCGGCCGAGTACCGGCTGCCGTACACGACATGGCTCACCCGTCCCGAGTGGCTGCCTTCCGTGCCCGTGGAACTGGACTCGCTGGCATTACGTCTCGACGAGGGACCGCAGACCACGGTGGTGGACGGGTCGGAACCGGAGTCCGAGCTCATCCGGCCGCTGCGCACCGCTGGAGTGCGCTTCGAGCGCTACACCTCGGCGATCAAGTACTTGAGTCCGCCGACGTTGTTCGAGTCGCGCCCGAGCTACCGGCTACTCGATGTGTCATTGTCCTCTCGGCGGCTGACGTTCGGGCTGGCCGCCTACTTCGAGAAGCTTGACGTCTGTGAGTCAATCGCGCATGAGATCGCGGCTGTGTGCCTGGCTCAGGGGCTGCCCAGTTCAGCGAAGCGGCTCCGTGGGCGATTGCCGTTCCGGGAGCTGATCGGTGACCCGTTTGACCTCGGGCGCCGGGCGATCACTCCAGGTATCGCCACGCTGACCATCCGGCTGCGTCGCTATCCGGCTGAACCGTCGTTCCTGCTGCTCTGGCGCGATCCGGCGAAGGTGGCCACCTCCGGTGGTACCTACGGTGCGATCCCCACCGGGGAGTTCCAGCCCGCCAGTCTCGCGATCTGGAACCGGTGCAATGACTTCGACCTGTGGCGCAACATGGTGCGGGAGTACTCCGAGGAACTGCTCGGCGAGCCGGAGCATGACGGTACCCGCAGCCAGTTGATCGACTACCCGCAGTGGCCGTTATACCAGCGGCTTCAGGCTGCCAGGGCCGAAGGCTCAGTGGGCGCCTTCTTCCTCGGACTTGGCCTGAACGCGCTCACTCTCGGGGCCACCATTCTGACTGTGGTGGTGATCGACGACGACGTGTTCACCGAGGTATTCGGCTCGATGGTGCGGTTCAACGAGGAGGGCGAAATCGTGACCGTCGGCGGCGGCATCCCCGCCGAGGGAGTCCCGTTCACCGAAGCCGCGGTGCGCCGGATGCTGGAGACCGAACCGATGACCGCATCAGGCGCGGCTTGCCTCGCGCTGGCGTGGCGGCATCGTGATCTTCTCGGCTTGTAAATGGCTCAGCATGGGAACCGACCCCCTTACCCACTGCTTGCCCTCGCTCAGCGCGTCGGACACGTGCTGTAGGTACCGCCGCGCAACGGGGTACCCGCAATGACAGGACCGTTTACAGTGATCCCCGTTCGACCACCCATTCCATGCTCTGGCCGGTGACCTCGGCGATGCGGTCGTAGTCGGTGTCGTAGTGCAGAACGGTCGCGCCACTCAGTTCGGCGGTGGCTGCGATGACCAGGTCGGGGAGTCGAAAGTTCCGGTGCTGGCTTGCCTTGGCCAGCTCCCGGTGTACGGCCAGCGCGCGATTCATGACCTCGGTGGTGACATCGATCCAGCACTGTCCATGGACGGCGCCCCACACCGATTCGTAGCTGCTCGGGTTGGCGGCGTTGTTGAGGTATTCCAGTGCGGTCATCTGGCAGGCCGCCAGTCGCCCCTCGGTAAGTAGGGCGTCAAAGCGACGGCGCACCTGCGGGTATCGACCCTGGAGCACGTAAACGGTGGTGTCCGCCAGGTAGATGTCTCCGGCCATCAGGCGCTACGTGGCTCCCTCGCGTTCTCGACGATACTAGCCAGGTCGCGGCCTCCGCCGAACCGCCATGCCTCCGCCGAACCGGAGTAGTCCATCTCGGCGCTGTCCAGGGCGGCGAGAATCTCTTTCGCTTGCTTGCGCACCGCGAACGACCTCAGCGCCTCGTTCACTGTCGCGACCTTGGTCTCGGTGCCGAGGATGTCGCGCGCGGCCTCGAGCCACTCGTCGTTGATGTCGATCGTGATGCGGGTCATGACGGCAAGAATACACCATGATCAGTGTGGGGTAGTCACCGCAGACGCGCCGCCAGCGGTGTGTCCTACGTCCGGCTCTCGATGCTCGGTCGCGGCGACGGGACGATCCTGCCTCGCGCTGGTGGTCAACCCTGGGTGGTGTCACCGCTTACGTCGCTGTGTGGCAGGTGCTGGGCGGGGATGACGCCGAGTTTGCCTGCCTGGTAGTCCTCGAAGGCTTGCAGCACCTCGGCGCGGGTGTTCATCACGAACGGGCCGCCCCATGCGATGGGCTCGCGGATCGGCGCCCCGCCGAGGATCACCACGTCGAGGCCGGCCAGCCGGGATTCCTGCTTGACCGCGCCCGCCAAGGTCACAATGTCGCCGGGGCCGAACACGGCCAGCTGCCCGGTGTGCACCGGACGGCCCTCGGCGCCCACGGTGCCCGCGCCGGAGAGCACGTAGACCAGCGCGTTGAAGTCGCGCCGCCAGGGCAGCCGCACGGTGGCGCCGGGGCTGAGGGTGGCGTGCATCATCGCCATCGGGGTGTGCGTCGAACCGGGGCCACGATGGCCGGCCAGCTCACCGGCGATGACCCGGATCAGCGCGCCGCCGTCGGGCGTGGTGAGCAGCTCCGACTCGCCAGCGCGCAGGTCCTGGTACTTGGGTTCGAGCCACTTGTCGGCGCGCGGCAGGTTCACCCACAGCTGCAGGCCGTGGAACAGCCCGCCGCTGACGACCAGCGCCTCCGGTGGTCGCTCGATGTGCAGCAGCCCACCGCCCGCGGTCATCCACTGGGTGTCCCCGTTGGTGATCATCCCGCCGCCACCGTGGCTGTCCTGGTGCTCGAAAGTGCCGTCCATGATGTAGGTGACGGTTTCGAACCCGCGGTGCGGATGCCAGGAGGTGCCCTTGGGCTCGCCCGGGGCATACTCGACCTCGCCCATCTGATCCATATGAATGAACGGGTCAAGATCGCGCAGGTCCACCCCGGCGAAGGCCCGGCGCACCGGGAAGCCTTCGCCCTCGAATCCCGACGGCGCCGTGGTGACCGACCGCACCGGCCGGTCGAGCGCCTCCGGGCCAGGCTCTGGGATGTGCTCCAGCGTCGTGAAGTCCTCGACGGTGACAGCGGCCATGACCGCCTCCTTCATTGAGCTCTCAACCAGGTTCGGTGGAACACCGGGCGGTGGTCGTCCATTCCCGTCGCAGTGGTCAGGGGTTCGAACTGAAGGCGTGGCGTTCGGGAGCGAACACGAGGATGGCCATGTCGTCACTCGGGCACGGCTGGAACCTGAGGATCATGTCGATCGCCTCCTGTGCGATGCATTCCGCAGGCTGACCGCTCAAGTTGGTCAACGTTTCGAGCAACAATGATTCGCTGAAGTCTCCGGTTGCCGAGCGTGCCTCGATGAGCCCGTCGGTGTAGAGCACCAGCGACTGCCCGGGCCGGATGAGCACCGTCTCATCGTGTAAGCGCGGCTTTGGCAGCATGCCGATCAGTTGCCCGTACCGCCCGACCGGCTGGGGGTCACGTCCCGGTGCGAGCAGGAACGGACGCGGATGCCCACCCAGGGCGATACATGCTCGCGCACCCGCCTCGGAGTCGACCGTGACGGTGAGGTAGACGATCGTGAGGAAGGGCTGGTCCACGTCTGCGGCCCGGACCGCGTCGTTGAGTTCGGTCAGGACGGCCGTCGGCGAGCGGTGCCGCCGGGCCGCCGCGCGCACCGTGTGGCGAGCGAGCGAGGTCAGCGCGGCTGCCGCCACACCCTTGCCGACAACGTCTCCTATCGTGACTCCCCACCGGCCTTTGCCGAGCGGAAACACGTCGTAGAAGTCGCCGCCGACCTCCACACCTTCACCGAGCGGCTCGTAGCGGGCGGCGAGCTGCAGTCCACGGATCGAGGGCAGATGAGGCGGCAGCAGGCTCTGTTGCAGCGTGTGCGCTATCTCGGCCAGCCGGGCGTGCGCCTGCGCGTTGGCCAGGGCAATGGCTGCCCGCGCGGCGAGGTCGTGGGCCCACCGGATGTCGGCGCCGGTATAGCGGCGGTCCCCCGAGCTCAGCAGCAGGCTCAACGTACCGAGGGTGCGTCCGTAGGCGACGAGCGGCACGGCCAGCGCCGAGCGGATCCGCACAGCTGTGAGCAGGTTAGCGTCCTCATCGCTGCGGGCGGCCTGAGCCACCATGTCCGGTGGAATCTCCGGCAGTAGCAGTGGTTCGCCGGTGCGCACCACGGCCAGCAGTTGCTCGTTCTGGACATAGCCGCCGACCTGCGCGGCGAGCTGGCGTAACAAGAGTTCCTGGTCCGGGTCGACGTGGGCGAGTTCGGCCAGCACCAGACCGTGGTTGTCGAGGAGATGAACCATGCACCCGTCGCCCAGCACCGGCAGCACTATGCGGGTCAGGCGTCGGAGGGTGACCTGTGGATCCAATGATGAACTGATGACCTTGCTGGCCTCGGCGAGCACCTCAAGCATTGCCCGCGCCGACTGCTCGGCCTCGAGCAACCGGCCCCGGTGAACCGCAGCGGCGCACTGGTCGGCGACCGCCCGCAACCATGCGCTCGTCGCCTCGTCGAACCCGCCGGGTTCCGTCCACCCACACGCCAGGACACCGACCGCGTGCTCTTCCGTGATCAGCGGGAGGATTATCCACGACTGGTGTTCCATCGGCAGGTCCGCAAGCAGCGGGTACGCCGCATCCCGTTCTTTGCGTGACCGCAGCAGCACCGGACGGCCGCTGCGGACGGCGTCGCAGGCCGGCAGCGGCGCGTCGACCGGGAACTCCCGCCACTGCCGCGCCACCGTCTCGGCCAACCCTACCGTGGCAAGCACGCTGAACGTCCCCTCGTCGAGCACGCACAGCACTCCCACCTCAGCGCCGACGGCCCCTTTCGTGGTCGACATCACCGTGTCGGCGACCTCCGCGAGATTGTTGGCACGCGCCAGCGTGGACGTGACCTCCTGAAGAAGCAGGAGCCGGTCAGGCGTGACGATTGCGCTGTCCCCCAGGGAGCCGCTGGGCCAGCTATCCATCCTGCCCGCCTCACCAAGCGCCGCTCGTCCATTGTAGGAAGGGACTCTGCCATGCCCTGGCTCTGTAGCGTCATGTCAGTGGCCCACCGGCACCCGCCTTCACCAGCCGCGCCGCTGATACGACGAGCACCGGTCGGCGAGGACGCCCCGGCGCTGCTCAAGGACTCGTACGTGCGAGAGAATATGTTACGTACGAGTCAGGAGGTCGCTATGGCGGTCACGGCGTCGGCGCTGCGGCAGAACATCTATCGGTTGTTGGACGAGGTCCTCGAGACGGGAGTCCCCCTCGAGATCGAACGCAGGGGCAAACGGTTGCAGATAGTGCCGGAGCAGCCACGCTCCAAGCTGGATCGGCTCGTCCCGCACCCGGGCAGCATCATCGGCGACCCGGACGACCTGATCCATCTGGACTGGTCTCAGTACTGGAACCCCCCGGTACTGGACCCCCCGGTGCTGAATCCTGAGCCGAATGCATCTTGACACCCACGTGGTCGCCTGGCTGCACGACGGTCAGCGACAGCGCATTCCAGAGGTTTCGCAACGGCTGCTCGACACCGAGCCGCTCGCGATCTCCCCGATGGTCGAACTTGAGATCACCTACCTGTTCGAAATCGGCAGAATGTCCTATCCCTCCAACGTCGTGCTGGCAGATCTCGCGCCGCTCGGCCTGTCGATCTCCACGGCGTCGTACTCGGCTGTGGTCAGAGCGGCGATCGGGCTGCGCTGGGCACGGGACCCGTTCGATCGGATCATCGCCGCGCAGGCGATCGTCGACGGGGTGGCTCTGCTGACCGCAGACCAGACGATCCGCACCCACCTCCACCTAGCCGTCTGGGACTGACCGGGAAGGACGACCCTCAGTCGCCCACTGGGTCGCCTTCGAGCATCTCGAACGTCGGGTCGACGGTGACTGGACAGGCCAGGGTATTGGCGATGTAGCACTGCTCGTGGGCCAGCTGGACCAGGCGGTGCATGCGGTCCGGCCCGGGACCCGGAGTGAGCGTGATCCGGGGGCGCAAGGTGATGGCGGTGATCCTGCCGCTGGCGCCCTCCTCGACCATGACCGCCGTGGCGTCGTCGACGTAGCGGCGAACGTCGATGCGGGCCCTGGCGGCCACCGCGAGGAATGACAGCAGCTGGCATGAGGCCGCGGCGAGCACGACGAGCTGCTCGGGGTTCAGCAGCGCCGCATCTCCTCGAAACGACGGATCCGAAGAAAGCTCGAGGGTGACGCCCGCGGGAGGGCAACTGCCCTGATGAGACCGCGGGTAGCTATCGTAGCCCTGCGCGGTCGAACCCGACCATGAGCACACGGCTTGATACTGATGGAAACGCTGCTCGACCATCCGTACCTCCATTGCTGAGAGCCACTCTACGAAACTCGCCCGCGAGATCGGGGCAGCACCCCAAGGGGAGGAACCATGGCTGACAGTGTGAGCGCGGGAGGGTGGTTGCATGTGGCGCGGTCCGTCGCCGCGCCGCCGGATGGTTCTGCTGCGGGGGAGGTCATTCGCTGGTACCGCAAGCATCTGGAGCTGACTCAGCGGGATGTTGCCGTGGTGTTGAACACTACGCAGTCCCGGTTGTCGAAGATAGAGACCGGAGCGCTCTTAGTCGGGGTTGACGAACTGCGGTTCATCGCACGAAAGCTGGACATCCCACCGGAGCGGCTGGGTATCCTGCCCGGCCGGTCCGCGGCCGCCGTGCTCCCTTCAGAACAGCGCGCGGGATCCCCGGAGGGGGCCTTGACAAGCCAGCAGCACTGGAAGGCGGTGCGCCTCGAACTCAACGCCCATCGGGCGGTTCTCGGTGACCTGGCGGCCCGGTTGTATCCGCAGACGTGCCGCGTTCCCGGCAGTACGGCGCTCACCCGGCCGGAGTGGATACCCGCGGTACCAGTCGAGATCGGGGACATCGGCTTGTACTGGGTTGATGATCCCGTCAAGCCGAGGATCACCGGCGGGATCGAGCAGACCGAATCGGCTCGTCCGTGGGCCGATGACGGAACCCGCTATGGCCGCTATTCTCATGCCCTGCGTGACCTCGCGCGACCCAAACTGTTCGACAACAGGCTGAGCTACCGGCTGCTCGATGTCGAGTGGACCCCGACCGGTGGTCGGCTCGGGTTCGGTTACACCAGTTATTTCGAGACCTTCGATGTCTGTGAGGTGGCCGCCCACGAGTTCGCCGAAGCCTGGCTGCGTGCCGGACGCACACTGCCCAGCTTCGCGAACCTGCCGCTGCGCCGGCACATCACCGACCCGTTCGACCTCGCGGCCCGCCCGGCGTTGCTGAGCATCGCTACCCTGACCATCCGCCGCGACCCGATCGATGGACACCGCATCTACCTGCACCAGTGGGATGCCAAAGCGGTAGCCCATGGGCCGGGATTACATGTCGTTCCGTCCGGCGCCTTTCAACCTGCCGGGCTCGCTGCGGTCCATCAGGTCAATGACTTCTCACTGTGGCGCAATATCCAGCGGGAGTACTCCGAGGAGTTCCTCGGTGCCACCGAGCACGACGGTAACTCGGTGGACCCAATTGACTACGAGCACGACGAGCCGTTCCGATCATTCTCCGCCGCCCGCGACGCGGGAGATTTCCGGGTCTTCGCTGTAGGCGTGGGGCTCTTCCCGCTCGAGCTGTGGGCCGAACTGCTGACCGTGGCCGTGATCGAAGCTCCCGTCTTCGACCGGCTGTTCGCCGACATGGTGAGTGTCAACGAGGAAGGCGCCGCCGTCGGTATTGTGGCCGGGCGCCCGGTGGCTGGTATTCCCTTCACGTCGCAGACCCGTGAGCGGCTGCGCGCCGAGCCACTGTCCTCGATCGCCCGTGCCTGCATCGAGCTGGCCTGGCAGCACTGCCACACCCTGCTGGCAGGCTGACGTCGAAGATCTTCATCGACACGTGGAATGCCCTATGCAGTACATATTCCGCATCAGGATAGTCGAGTTAAGAATATCTCGGAAACGCCTGAGAAATGTCTACCCGAAAACCAGAAAATGTCGTTTCATAAACACATGACAGCGTACCCGAATCCAACGTTCCTTCAATGATCAGCAGAGGCCCGAGTGTGTATCAGACCGGCTACCAGCTCGCCTGCGAGGTGTTGCGCAGGCTCCTGGGGGATGTGGTGGAGTCCGGGCCCTGAGCACGACGGGACCGGGGGGCTTCCCCCAGGCCCCCCTGTCGTGCTCCATTCGGCAAGCACCCATCGAAGGAGATCGTGGCTCACCGCGCAGGCCCGGATCAACCTCGATGCCGCTGGCCAGGAAGATGTCCCCGGCGCCGCCGATCATATTTCGGATGGCGAGCCGTTAATCTGATCCGACGGACGGACAGGAGACCGCGCTGTGGGTGGGAAGTCTCCCGATCTTGCGGCAGGATCGACGGGTGGTGCACCGTGGCTGAGCCACGCCGACGGTGCCGGGAGTATCGATGATGCGGGGGCGGTGCTGCTGGCATGGCGGGTGGACGTGGGGCGCACCCAGGTCGATGTCGCCGGGGTACTGGGCACGACC
>JBQTGW010000348.1:0-1723 GCA_052390495.1 Pseudonocardiales bacterium | reverse complement strand
CATCGTACGGTGAGGCATTGGGGCCGTGAACAATCATGTCACCTGGCCTAATCGATGAGATACCACTATTACCCTGTCGAGTAATGCCGAGGGCGGCAGCCTTGTCATAGATCTGGTAGGCATAGCTGACATTCGAGAAGATCCCACTGTGCCAGCCCTTGGTCTGGTAGAAGCGCTGCGCCAGTTCGACGCATTGCCACCAGTTACCTGACCAGCCACCGACATGTTGCTGTCCACCGCAGACCGGATCAGTGCTTGACGCACAGACTGCAACGCCGGCTCCACCAAACCACTGATTCGCGTTGAGGACAACGGGTGCGCCGGCCATGGCGATACCAGCGCCACCAAATAGCCCGCTTAATACGAGAAATGGAACGACGACCAACCCTCGTAAGCCGCTGCTGACCGGTCTCGCCGACGGCTCCATCGACCCGACCGACCAGGCACACGGCTGCGATGCGCGATCGAGGCGGCCCGGATGCGGCGGCTGTTCGCCGAGTCCGACGACGCCCAGGACCCGTTGCTGCACGAGCTACGCGCCTGCATCGACGTCGCCGAACGAAAAGGCGAGTCATCGATTGCCGCAACGCGATCGCGATAGCGGAGGACTACTTCGCCGCCCACCGGACGGTCAGCGAACTCTCCGAATCGACTTTCTTTCAACGGGCGAACGAGACTGACCTCCGCTACGACAACGGCTCTGCCCTGTTCTATGCGGGTCTGCGCGATTCCACCGTGGTCCCGGCAGCCGCTAGCCAGTTGCGTGCCGCGCTCAGCCATTCGGACGTGATCTCGCGTCGTCGCCGTGCCATGAGCACGGTGAAGCTCGCGACGTTGGAGTTGGCGCACGGTGACCGGGACGAGGGGATCGTCCTGGCCGGGCGGGCGCTCGACCTGGGTGAGGGTTTACGGTCCGCGCGTCTGGTCGGTGATCTACGTCGGCTTCGCACCGCCGCTACCCGGCACACCGGCGCATCGGTCGATGCGCTCCGGCAGCAACTCGACTCGGTGCCGATGTTCGTCTGACGCCGTTTTCTTGCGGACCTAGACGCGGACAGCCGTATCGCGGCCAGCCCGTACCCAGTGGTGAGGTGTCCATAGTGCTGCACTCGGTGTTCCGACCTGCTCGAATGTGCAGGTGAACTGCGTAAGCGCGGGTTGGTCGAGGCCGTCCCACTTGTTGATGAGGGTACGAAGCGCATCGGCCACCTCGGAATCTCCGA
Organism: Pseudonocardiales bacterium; assembly: GCA_052390495.1. Classification (GTDB taxonomy): domain Bacteria; phylum Actinomycetota; class Actinomycetes; order Mycobacteriales; family Pseudonocardiaceae. Next base: position 500 of record JBQTGW010000348.1, on the reverse strand, counting down.
TTGCGGCGATGTTGCCGTCGGTCTGCACCCAGGCTGTACCTCTTGGGGGAACATGCAGTGCGCAGGCACCTTTGCCGGGATCGATGCTGTCGTCGTCCAGATAGGCACGGGTGATGCGGGGTTCCCGGGTGGCCAGGAAGAACCACAGGTCGTTGTATGTGGCTGCGGTACGCGCGGCGAGCGGGAACCAGCGGACGGATGAGCACTTGTCGGGTTCGCGGTTGGTGGGTTCGCCAATCCAGCGTTGGGCTTCGAAGAACAGACCGAGGCGTGGTTCTGGGCCGGAGCCGTTGACGTGGGTGGTGTGCACGTGGCAAAGGTCGGCAGGTTCGATGAGGACGCCGATTTCTTCTTCGGCTTCGCGGGCAGCGGCGTCGATGGCTGACTCACCGGCGTCGAGTTTCCCCGACGGGAGGTGCCAGAGCCCGTCGAAGGCCGGGTTGGTGTCGCGTCGCTGGGTGAGCAGGATTTTGCCTTCGCCGACGAGGAGTACGTGGACG
>JBQTGW010000347.1:0-8322 GCA_052390495.1 Pseudonocardiales bacterium | reverse complement strand
CTGCCCCGGACTCCATCCTGAGGTTGTTGCGCAGCGGGCCGAAGCTGGACCCACAAGAGGCGCTGGCGCTGTACGACCCGAACCTGGCCCAGCAGCAACAACAGGGCGGCCGCTGAGCTTGGTGCTACCGAGTGCGGTGCTGCCGGTGCCGCCTGACGGTGTAGACGATCACCAGGGTGAGCCCCAGTAGCCCGACGGCGGCACCGGCACCGGCCAGCGCGATCGTGCGCGGTATCGGATCCTTGGGGGGTGGCAGGGTGACGTCCCCTAGCTGGCCAGGGGGCGCTTGTTCCAGAGCGAGCCCCGCTTCCTCCGGTAGCGTCGCGGTGAGCGCGGCGATCGGATCGATCACGCCATAGCCGAGTGCTTCGCTTCGTCCGCCCGGCCCGGCGGTGCGCTGGGTGGTCTGCTCGATCCGGTGCATGACCTGGCGGGCGGTCAAGTGCGGGAACCGTTCTCGGATCAGCGCGGCGAGCCCGGCGACGTAGGGTGCGGCGAAGCTGGTGCCGTCGATGGTGCCGCGTTGGCCGCTGACGTCGACGAGCCCGGTGGTCAGGCCGGCTCCAACAACGTCGAGCGACACTGCGCCGGTACCCGGCGCGGCCACGTCGACCCACGGTCCGTGCATCGAGAACTCCGCCACCTCGTCGTTCTCATCGGTTGCGGCGACGGCGAGCACATCCTCGTTGAACCAGCCCGGCGAGGAGATCGTGGTGACCCGGCCAGGGGCGTTCTGCTGGCATTCTTTGCCCAGGTTGGCCGCAGCCACCACCACGACGACGTTGCGCTCCACCGCATAGTGGACGGCGGCCTGCAAGTCCAGCGCGTTGACCTGATTCGGCTCGGCGGGGAAGCAGGCCGCCTCCGAGATATTGATCACGGTGGCGCCGCCCTGTACGGCGCGCACCACGGCTTGGGCCATGCTGATGGTGTCCCCGGCGAGCGGGTTGCGGGATTCCGCTCCGTTGGCCGAACGCAGCTGCACCGAGTAGAACGAGCTGCCCTGGCGGATGGACAGGATCTTGGCCGACGGCGCCACCCCGATGAATCGGGTGGCCGTGTCGGGCGCCGCCGCGATGATGCCTGCCACCGCGGTGCCGTGGCCGTCGCAGTCGAACAACCCACTGCGGTTCTCGATGTAGTCCCCGCCGTCGATCACCCGGTCGGACAGCCGGGGATGCCTGCTCACGCCGCTGTCGATCACGGCAACCACCTGATCGCGTCCGGTCGCGAACTGGTGGGCCTGGGTAATCCGTAAACGTCGTTGATTGGCGGGCTCGGCCTCGACGTCCACCGCGGTGTCCGACGACTGCTGTACGCAGGCTGTGGTCTGTAGGGCTGGGCCGACCTGCTGGGTCTTCGTGTTGTTCACGACATAGGGCAGGTCATCGACCTCACCCTGGGTGGGCAACTCTGCCAGATTCACCGGTGGCGGCACGCCTGGTGGCCGGACGCCCGGCTGGGCTGCGGCAACCGGCCAGACCGGCCCCGTCAGACCGAGCAACCCGGCGGTGACGGCTACCACCACCAATCGACGGTGGCCGCTCGGTGCTCTCACGCCAGCGACCGGAAGGTGCTGTACAGGTCCATCACCCCGAGCGCGAGCGGCAGCACCGAGGCGATCAGAATCGCTTCGGCCACGTCCACGGAGCGGCGCATGACCGGTGAGAACCGCCGGCGGGGAAAGATCACCCCGAGGGTCAGCGCCAGCGCGGCCAGCAGCAGGCTGCAGAACACCAACAGCAGCCGGGTGAACGGCGCCGCCATCGTCAGCCATCCGACCAGCAGCCCGGCCGTGGTGACCATCCCACAGATCAGCAGGGCGACCGCCTGGCTACCGTTGGCGTAGGACCGGGCCCGCAGCAGCAGCACCGCAGCCACCACCACGCCCAGCGCGATCCCGAACCCACCCCCTGTTGCGGCCACCACGGCGCCGATTGCCGCGACCGCACCGGATCCGATGATCATGCCGGTCATGAATTCGTGGGCCAGGCCTGCCCGGTGCTCGATAGCGTCGTAGTCCGGGAAGCTGGTGTCCTCCTTGAGGTCCTCTGCGCTGCCCGGCACTTGCGGTAGTGGGAGCCGCGCCAGCGCAATGGTTAGGCGAGGCAGCACCGAGATCGCGCCCAGCGCGACTGCCGCAAGGCCCGCCGCGACGCCCGCCACAAGCGGGTCGTCGATCAGGGTGGTGACCAGCGATGCCAGCCCACCCAGCGTGGCGGCGGTCGCGACGGCGACGAACGGCGTGATACCACTGCCAAGCAGCATGATCGACGCGGCGGCCAGCACGAGCGCCAGGGTGCAGCCCAGCAGCAGGTTCGCGGCCCCGAGGGCGAGCAGCGGATTGGCGTCCCCGACGCCGGGAACGATTCCGCTGGGGACGATGTAGAGACCGCTAACGAAACCCAGTGGCGGGCTCGCGGCGGCCACCAGCACGCCGGTGGCGGTCTCGCGATAAACCTGGACGATCACCGCACCCGCAGCCAGCGCGGCCACCGCGCCGACGCCCGCGAGCAGCGCCACACCGAGACCGGGTCCGGCGAGGAGCAGCGCGACGGCGCAGGCCAGCAAGGCGAGCCCACCCGCCACCATCCCGAGCGTGCGGGCGGTGCGCTCAGTCCAGGGGCGGTAGCTGTCCGGTGCGGCTGCCGCGACTGCTTCCACCACGTCGTCGAACAGCGGTGGCGGGGGGTTCTCCGCGCGCCGCCTTAGCTGGAGGAGATCTCCGTCCACCACACCCAGCGAGCCCAGCGTGCCCTCCGGAGCTATCGCCGCACCGCCCAACTTGGCCAGGCACCATCCGCCGTGCCTGCTGCCGCCGTCCGGCGTGGTCTCGTCGGCCATCTTGAGCACCATGGGCAGCAGGTCAGCCACCGCGACGTCGGAGGGCAGCGCTACGTCGATGCGGGTGCGCGGAGCTACTATCGTCACTCTGCTGAACACGGTGGATCCGGGTCCTCGTCCTTGAATCGCCGACCCGAGCACCGGCGCTGCGACACCGGATCCGGGGACACCGGATCCGGGCCCTTGCCCGAGAACCGAAGGCCCGAGTGCGGGTCCTCGCCCTTGAACCGCCGGTCCGGCACTGGGTACTCGCCCCTGAATCGCTGGCCCGGACGCGGAAGGTCGCGGGGTTGGTCCGGATCCTCGACCGTGAACCGCGGGCCCTGGCCTCGAAGGCGGACCCGGCAGGTTCGAATTATTACTGGTCACCACATGTACACCTCCTCTCGCCCGTGCCTGTCGATCTTCGGTGCGATCGGCGCCGATGCCTCTTTGCCGATGGAGTATCCACTCGCTGCAAACCTAGCTGTTCGAGGGGTCGCCCACACCCGTTAAGGTGATCGGACTCTGCGTGCGACCGGGTCGCCCGCCGCAGTGCTGACACCGCAGTGCTGGCAGGGAAGTACCGGTAAGGACGAATCATTAAGGGGGCGAGACGTGGGTACCCTGCAATTTCGGCGGTCACCGCGGCTGGCTGCGCCGAAGATGCCTGGCGGTGAGGTTCACCTGGAGCCACCCCCTGAGGTGCCCAGGGTGATACCGGGCAACATCCTGCAGAAGATGTTGCCGATCGTGATGATCGTGGCCGTGCTTGGCATGGTGGCCTTCATCTTCACCAGCGCAGATGGCAGAAGTAACCCGATCTTTCTGCTGTTTCCGATCATGATGCTGGTTTCGACGATCGGGATGTTCGCCGGGGGCGGGCGTGGCGGCGGGCAGCGCAAGGCCGAGATGAACGAGGACCGCAAGGACTACCTGCGCTACCTCAGCCAGATGCGGGACCGGGCCAGGGATGCCGCCGAGGAACAGCGCGCAGCCCTTGAGTGGAGCCATCCCGATCCCGGGGCGCTGTGGTCGATCGCCAGCAGTAAGCGGATGTGGGAACGCCGCGGCGGCGACCCCGATTTCTGCCATCTGCGGATCTGCCGGGGCGCGCAGCGGCTGGCCACCCAGCTGGTGCCGCCGCAGACCGGTCCGGTTGATGAGCTGGAACCGATCACCACACTGGCTCTGCGGCAGTTCGTCCGGGCCCATTCGATCGTCCCCGACATGCCGATCTCCATCTCGATTCGTGGCTTCGCCGCCGTCGGGATCACTGGTGAGCCAGCGGCGGTGCGCGGGTTGGCCCGTGCGATGGTCGCGCAGCTGGCCACCTTCCATGCCCCCGACGACCTGCTCATCGCGGTGGTCACCGCGGGGCGGGCCAAGCAACACTGGGAGTGGGCGAAGTGGCTGCCGCAGGTACAGCATCCGAGCCTGGTCGACGGCGCAGGCTCGATGCGGATGATGGCCGGTTCACTCGCCCAGATCGAGCAGCTGCTCGCTGAGCAGTTGCGGGACCGGCCACGGTACTCCCGCAATGCGGAGGCAGTGGGCGACCAAGCGCACATCGTGATCATCATCGATGAAGGAGAGGTCACCGGGGAGGAGCAGATCATCTTGGAGGAGGGTGTGGCCGGGGTCACCCTGCTCGACCTCTCGGCGTCGGTCGGCACGCTGACCTCGCGACGAGGACTGCGGCTGTCGATCGAGAATGGCCAGTTGGGTGCGCACGGTGCTGCGGGGACGGAGTACTTCGGTGCCCCCGACTCGCTCGGTGTCGTGGCGGCCGAAGCGGTCTCCCGTGCGCTGGCTCCTTACCGGATCGGCGCGTCGGACGCCGAGGAAGAGGACGAGCCGCTGCTGGGCAATGTGGGTCTGCTTGAGCTGCTCGGGCTGCCCGAGGATCCCCGGGCCTTCGACGTCACCCAGGCCTGGCGGCCACGTCCGATCCGGGACCGGCTGCGGGTGCCGATCGGCGTCGGCGAGCAGGGCCAGCCGGTCGAGCTGGACATCAAAGAGGCCGCCCAGGAGGGGATGGGTCCGCACGGACTCTGCGTGGGGGCCACCGGATCGGGTAAGTCGGAGTTCCTCCGAACCCTCGTGCTCGGCCTGATCGCCACGCATTCGTCCGCAGTGCTCAACCTCGTGCTGGTCGACTTCAAGGGCGGGGCGACGTTCCTCGGCATGGAGCACGCGCCGCACGTCGCCGCCGTTATCACCAACCTCGCCGACGACCTGACTCAGGTGTCCCGTATGCAGGACGCGCTGGCTGGTGAGCTCACCCGGCGCCAAGAGCTGCTGCGCAGCGCGGGGAATTTCGCGAACGTGAAGGATTACGAGCGGGCCAGGGACAACGGTGCCGATCTCGACCCACTGCCCGCGCTGTTCATCGTGATCGACGAGTTCTCCGAACTGCTCGCCCAGCAGCCGGAGTTCATTGACCTCTTCGTGGCCATCGGCCGTCTCGGTCGCTCGTTGCAGATGCACTTGTTGCTCGCTTCGCAGCGCCTGGAGGAAGGCAAGCTACGCGGCCTGGATTCGCATCTGTCCTACCGGATCGGCTTGAAGACCTTTTCCGCATCGGAGTCCCGCGCGGTGCTCGGGGTGCCGGATGCCCATGAGCTGCCTTCAGTCCCGGGTTCGGGTTATCTGAAATTCGACACCGGCTCGATGGTGCGTTTCAAGGCGTCCTATGTCTCCGGCCCCTTCCGAGTCGGGAGCGGGGTCGCGATGCCCACCTCGGTTCCGGTCACCTCCGACCGCCGCCCGCGGCTGTTCGTGCCCGATTATGTGGATCTGCCGGTGCCGTCCCAGCACACCGGCCAGCCGGAGCCGGTCGCGACGGCCAGGCCCGATACGCCTACCGAGCCCAGCATCCTGGACATCGTGGTGGCCCGGATGCGGGGGCAGGGGCCTGCGGCGCATGAGGTGTGGCTGCCGCCGTTGGACGAACCGCCCTCGCTGGATCAGCTCTTGCCGCCGCTGGCAGTCACCGAGGATCGCGGATTGTCCCCGGTAGGGTTCTTCGGTAACGGTCGGCTCACTGTGCCGGTCGGAATTGTGGACAAGCCCTATGAGCAGCGCCGTGATCTGTTGTGGGCGGATTTCTCCGGCGCCGCGGGTCACGCCGTGGTCACCGGTGGCCCGCAGTCGGGCAAGTCCAGCTTGCTGCGTTCGATGCTGCTCTCGCTTGCGTTGACTCATACCCCTGAGGAGGTGCAGTTCTTCGGTATCGACTTCGGTGGCGGCACGCTTGGTTCGCTGGACGGCCTGCCGCACAGCGGTGGGGTGGCGGGACGGTTGGAGCTGGACACGGTCCGGCGCATCATCGCCGAGGTGGCTGGGCTGTTGTCGGAGCGGGAGAAGCGGTTCCGCGCGCTGGGCGTCGACTCGATGGCGGACTTCCGGGCCCGTAAGCGGCGCGGGGAGTTGCGGGAGGACCTGTTCGGCGACGTTTTCCTGGTCGTTGACGGGTGGCACAACTTCCGCCAGGAGTTCGATATCACCGACGTGGAGATGCAGGTGGTGAACCTGGCCACACAGGGTTTGTCCTATGGCGTGCACGTGATGATCGGGGCCACCCGCTGGGCGGAAATCCGGCCTGCGATGAAGGATCTGCTGGGTACTCGCTTCGAGCTGCGTCTCGGTGACCCGGCCGAATCGGACATCGACCGGAGGGCGGCTACCAATGTGCCGCCGGGTCGGCCGGGCCGGGGGTTGTCCCGGGACAAGCTGCACTTCCTCTCCGCGCTGCCCAGGGTCGATGCGGTGACCGTCGCCGAGACGGTCGGCGCGGGGGTGGCCGACGCGGTGGCGCGGGTGCGTGGCGCATGGCGCGGTCGCCCCGCCCCTCGGGTGCGGCTGCTGCCCGAACGAATTCCCTACGGGCAGTTGCCCGCCCCCGACGCGGCGCAGCCGCACCGGGTCCCGATCGGGATCAACGAGGCCGAGCTCGCCCCGGTGTACCTCGACTTCGCCGCCGAGCCGCATTTCCTGTGCTTCGCCGAGGGGGAGTCCGGCAAGACCAACCTGCTGCGGACCATCGCCAGAGGCATCGTGGACCGTGCGACGCCGAAGCAGGCGCGCATCGTGTTGGTCGACTACCGCCGCACCATGCTTGGGTTTCTCACCTCCGAGCATCTCATCGGCTACGGGATGTCTGCCGAAGCGCTGACCCCGATCATCGCCGACGTGGTGCGCTCGATGCGCAAGCGCCTGCCTGGCCCCGATGTCACCCAGCAACAGCTGCGAGACCGCTCGTGGTGGACGGGTCCGGATCTCTATGTGCTGGTCGACGACTACGACCTGGTGGCCACCCAGGGCGGGGTGAACCCGCTGGCGCCGTTGCTGGAGTTCCTGGCTCAAGCCAAGGACGTGGGGCTGCACCTCATCGTCACCCGGCGCACTGGTGGGGCTTCTCGGGCGCTCTACGAACCGGTGATCGCCAGGCTGCGGGAGCTGTCCGCTCCCGGGTTGCTGATGAGCGGCAGCAAAGAGGAGGGCCCGCTGCTCGGCAATATCAAGCCTTCGGTGCTACCACCGGGGCGGGGCACTCTGGTTGGACGGAAGGTGGGCCAGCAGCTGGTCCAGATCGCCTGGCTGCCGCAGGACTGATTGGCGTTCGCGGTTGCAACGTTTTTCGGCAAACTGCTCACGCCGGGGAACCGGTATGGCAGAGTTGCCGTCGCATCGTTGCCAGACCCAAATCCGGGTCAGCCCTGAATCCGGCCAGACCCGAATCCGGGCCAGTGGAGTCAGGTTCACTCAACCCCCAGGGGGTAGCAGAAGATGGCAGAGCAGTTCGGGACGCAAGTCGAGCAGATGCAGGCGGCTGCTAATCACGTAGCCGATGTGAACCAGAGCGTGCAAGGTCAGCTCTCCGCCCTGAGCAATCAGTTGGCGCCGTTGGCGGGCGCCTGGCAGGGCCAAGCTTCGACTGCCTTCCACATGCTGATGGAGCGTTGGAACACCGACGCTCGCAATCTCAACGAGGCGCTGAGCAGCATCGGTGAGCAGATCCAGGGATCGGGCGCCACGTACGCACAGGCTGACGCTACTGAGAACCAGACGTTCTCACAGATCAGCTCGGCACTCGACTGAACTCGATTCGAAACAGAATAGCAGAGGGGATTAGCAGATGGCTGATGGCAGAATTCAGGTTACGTTCGGCGAGCTCGAGAACGCGCGGGGTTCGATCCAGACGACCTGGTCGAATGTCACTCGTGAGCTCGAGGACCTCAAGAGGTTCCTCGCTCCCATGGTCGAGACCTGGACCGGTGACGCATCGATCGCCTACCAGGCCCAGCAGGCGAAGTGGGACCAGGCAGCGGCGGGTCTCAACCAGGTGCTGAACCAGATCGGCGTGGCGCTGGGCACCTCGAACGAGAACTTCCAGGCCGCGGAGAGGACCAACATGAGCCGGTACACATAGGTCCCCATCTCCTGAAGGGTGCTCCTGGCCAGTGCGGGAGCACCCTTCAGTTTGTCCACTTCACT
>JBQTGW010000346.1:0-10638 GCA_052390495.1 Pseudonocardiales bacterium | reverse complement strand
TCGATGTGGATGTGTCGACACAAGCCAGTCCGAACAACATTCAAATTAAAAAGGTCATCGGTACCACCGCTGCCGCATTCTCCTACTTTGCTCTTGAAGTCGCTCCGGAGGCCACTTTGGAGGAAGGCGGCAGCGTGGACAGGCTCCTGGAGACTATCCAAATTCGACTCTCTGAGTATCTCCCCGAATTTCGCCCAACTCGACGAGCCCGAAGCTGAGGTGTATAAGACGAGCCCGAAGCTGAGGTGTATAAGCAGATAAGACTTGCCTGTCGGCGATGCCCGGCTACCACACCGACGGTGGTGCCCGCTTTGACCGGTCACCAGGGCGACAAAAGCGCATTATGCGTCAGTTGCGACAGCTGGTGTCGAGCGCGCCATCCCGGCGCTTACTGTGGACGTTGTGCCCGAGCTGCTCACTACCACCCAGGCCGCCAAGGAGTTCGGAATATCGGGTCGGACCTTGGCCCGCTACGTCGAGCGGGGCTTGCTGCGGCCGACCGTGGTGCTGCCCTCCGGGCACCTGCGCTGGGATCTTGACGATGTCCGTCGCCAGCTCGACCAGCTCAGGCAAGGCGACCCCGAGTAGCAGCCGTAGTAGCCCTGATCTGCCGCAACACGTCACGGGCACCGGCCGGACTCCCAAGGGAAGCACAAGGTGTCGCAGAACTGTTGCCGTGCGTCGGCAACGTGGCATCGTCTGGTGCAGGAGGTCTCAGCGAGTGCCCGGAGGTCCACTGCCATGGAAGAACAGCTGGATGAACAGACCGCGCCCGTCGGCGCTGTCGGCCACCGAATCGCCGTCGCCCGCGCGCTCGGGGTCGACGTGGATACCTTGTACGGCCAACCGTACGGGCCTGCGATCACCGACCCGAACGCCGATCACGCCGGGATACCGGCCCTCCGGGCCGCGCTGGACTGCGACGACGACCTGCAGCCCAGCGCCCGACGGTTGCCGCCGCCCAGCGCGCCCTGCTGCGCCTGCACCGGGGCGACTACTTCGGAGTCCTGCTGCTCACCGACCGTGCCCACGCCGCCATCGCCGACCAGCACAGCCCCGCCGCCGACGCGGTACGCGCCGCGTTGCACCTGCACGAAGCCCTCGCCCACGCCCGGATCGGTACCCCCGACCGGGCTGAAGGGCACCTCAGCGCGGCCCGCGACCTGGTCGCGCGCGGGATCCCGCCGCACCCCTACTACACCGTGACCGTCACCGAGGCATGCGTCGACATGCACTGGGTCGCGGTCCCCGTCGAACTCGCCGACCCTGCCACCGCGCTCACCCGCGCCGAACAGATCAAGATCCCCACTGGTGAGGACCCCTGCCGGGTCGGCCGGTACTGGATCGACATCGCCCGCGCCGCGACCCTGCATGGCAACCACCCCCAGGCCCTCGACGCGCTGCGCCGCGCCCGCGACATCGCCCCCCAGCTGACCCGCTACCACCCCCAGGTCCACGAGACCATCCACGTGCTCACCGAGGCCCAGCGGCGCGTCCCCGACTCCCTTCCCGGGTTCGCCCGCTGGGCCGGCATCACCCTCTGAAGCCGAACCTCGCTTGCCACTTCTAGAGTCGGCCAGCTCGGCGGGTGTCCAGGTGCCTGCGGCGGGATTCACTCATTCTGGTGTCCTGGCGTCGGGACGGGTAGGCGCCAGCGCGGGCCGTCCTGCGGGTCGAGGTGCCATATGTGGTGTTCGGTCGCTGTGGCGGTGAGCCCGAACTCGTGCCAGGCCGGGGTGCCCAGTTCACGCCATCGCTTCCAGGCGGTCTCGATATTGCTCCACAGCGGTGTCGGGCCGGCTTCGCGCACGGTGTAGCGGCCGATGGTGTCTGGTTCGCGGTTGATCTCGCACCAGGAACCGTCTGGGGCGCGCAGCTCGGTGATCACGACCTGGTCGTCGGTGAGCCAGATGCTGCGGAAGATCCCTGGTGGGAGATAGAGCTGGGCGAGGAACGGGAACTGCCTCCCGCCGTCCAGTTCGGACGGGTCGACCGTGGTGTGCCGGGTGGCCGGTGGCTCGGATGTTCGGGTCGGGCGTGGCGAACCGACAGTCGGACCTGCGGTTGCACGTCGGCGCATGAAGCACCCCATCCAGGGCAGGAACCGTCCCCGCAGCACGTGGTTGTCGTCGCGCCGCAGCGCGAGGAGGTTTCCCGCGCCGAGTGGTCCTTCGATGTGTACCAGCGCCAGTCCATCGGGCCGGAGTTGTTCGATCCATCCGGCGGGGACGGCGAACAGGGCGCAGGTGGCGATGATCCGGTTGAATGGGGCGTGCTCGGGCAGACCGTCGGCACCGTCGGCGGTAGCCAACGTCGGGGTGAAGCCGAGCCGGGACAGTCGCTCGCGGGCCTGGGACACCAGGTTGGGGTCGATATCGACCGAATACACCTGGGTACTGCCCAAGCGGCCGACTTTCACCTGGCCCACCGCCTCGGCGACAGCCACGTCGTCACCGTGGACATCGACACCACTCTCGTCGAACACGCGCGGCACAATCTGGACCGGGCCGGCTACACCCCGACCGTGGCCGCCACCGACGGCGCGGCGGGCTACCCCGGCGGCGCACTCGCCCGCCTGACCGTCCGCGAGGACCACCCCCGCCAACGTGGCGCTGACGAGAGTCGCAAAAACGGGGTCAGCCAGTAGGTGTTTCCGTGTTGCGCCTGACCGCTCTGGTAGGCGGAATTCATGGCGCACCTATGATTGGCGGTTATGCCCCGCTGTAGAGACGGTCGAGGTCGATGCATACGGCTGTGCCGTCGCGTTCGGCTGCGCGTAAGTCGTCGGTGAAGCCGGCTCCGCTGAAGCACAGCAGCAGCGCTTGCTCGGCGCTGTCGCGATCTTGGGCGATGAGGAGCTGGCGGATTTGCTGTAGCCGCCCGAGGTGATCCATTCCCATCACCTGTCCCCACTTCGCTTCCCCCAACGCCAGCACTGTGCCGTCCGAGGACCGCACAGCGACGTCGACCTCCCAGGTCCGTTTTCCCGCTGGATCGTTCACGATGCCGCTGCTCACCGTCGCGGCGGCACCGCCGAGTGTGGCGTTGTCGGCGAAGTGCGCCGCCCAACTGCGACACAGCTCCTCGAAGTGCGGGCCGAGGACCGCCGATTCGAAGCGGGCCCGCGCCTGCGCCCACACCCGCCCGGCCTGGCCGGGGCGCTCAAGTCTGGCCCATTCCGGGCGCATGACCGCGTGGTAGAAAGTGATCAATGGTTCGGCGATGCGCACGGTGCTGCGTCCGGTCCGGAATGCGTCTTGGTCACGTCGCAGGAGTCCGGCATCTTCCAGCACGGTCAGCGGGTGGCTCAGTGCATCGTCGCGGCGGCCGACGAAGCGGGCGATTCCGCCGCGGGTCCGGTGGCCATCGGCGACGGCGGCGAGTACCGAATGATAAAGCGCCTTGTCCCGCAGTGACGGCTCTTCCGCCAACAGGTACCGAGCCTCCTTGAACAACGGACTGGCCGGATTGAGCACCGTGCGCAGCACCCACGGATCGAAGTCGTCGAGGCCGCCCGGCGCGTCACCGCTGACGTACTCCCGGCGGTAGGCGGGAGTGCCACCCACAACGGCGTGCACCCGGACCGCGAGGTGCGGATCGTCGAGCCCCCAGAATTCGGCCGCCTGGCGGTAGTCGAAGGTCGGCACCGTGAGGTCCAGACCCGCCCGGCCGCGCAGCGGCGCGGACCCCGACAGCAACCCACCCATGAACGTCATCGCCGAGCCACAGAGCACCAATCGCGCACGGGACTCGGTGCGCTGAGCACGGCGGGGACCGAGCGCCTTCTGCACGATGGACGGCAACGCCGGGCTCGACGCGCAGAGGTAGGGGAACTCGTCGAGGACAACCGGCACGGGCGCCTCCCGCCCGAGTGCGAGCAGGAGATCCACGGCCTGCTCCCAGTCCCGCAAGACCGGTGCCGCTGGCATGCCCAGATGGCTGGCCACCGCCTCGGCCAACTGCCGCAACGACTCCGCCTCGGTGGCCTCGGTGGCCGCGAAATAGAACCCACTCATCGCCGCGCACAGGGCTTCCAGCAGGTAGGACTTGCCCTGTCGACGACGCCCGGACACCACCCCGAGGGTGGCTCCCGGTGCGTCGGCGGCGCAGAATCCGACGAGCGCCTCCCACTCCCAGACCCGATCGAACATGTCCTCCGGCCGCGAGATCACGCTCACGACAGCCACTGTACTAGGCTAGCGCCAAAAGGTGTAACCATACTTCCAGTAAGTATGGTTACACCTTCGTGGCTGGCTAGGTGTCGTCGCCGTTGGTGAAGACTCGGCTGCTGGCGAAGTCCTCGGGGGTCAGGGTGGTGAGGTCTTCCTTGCTGACGGCTTCGGTGGCCGCCATCATCCGGTTTGCATGGCGCAGGCGAGCTCGCTCGATGGCGTTGCGGACGCTGCGGGCGTTGGCGAACCGCGGCTGGGCGCGGCGGCGTTCTAGGTATTGACTGAAGGTCTCTTGGGCCTCGGGGGTGAAGATATAACCCTCGGTCTTGATCATGAGTTCCCCGATGGCCTCCAGTTCTTCCTGGGTGTAGTCCGGAAAGTCGATGTGGTGCGCGATCCGGGAACCCATTCCGGGGTTGGATTGGAAGAACCAGTCCATTCGGTCCTTGTAGCCGGCGAGGATCACCACGAGGTCTTCGCGGTGGTTCTCCATCACCTGCAAGAGGATCTCGATGGCCTCCTGTCCGTAATCCCGCTCGTTGTCCGACCGGTACAGGTAATATGCCTCGTCGATGAACAGCACCCCGCCCATCGAGCGCTTGAGAACCTCCTGCGTTTTGGGTGCGGTGTGCCCGACGTACTGGCCGACCAGGTCGTCCCGGGTCACCGCGACCAGGTGCCCGCGGCGCAGGTAACCCAGCCGGTGCAGTACCTCGGCCATCCGCAGGGCCACGGTGGTCTTGCCGGTGCCAGGGCTGCCGGTGAAGCTCATGTGCAGGTTCGGCCGGGAAGTGGAGAGGCCGAACTTGCCCCGCGCCCGGTCGACCAGCAGCAGCGCCGCGATCTCACGGATCCTGGTCTTGATCGGGTCGAGGCCGACGAGGTCGCTGTCCAGGGCGTCGAAGACTTCGTCGATGCCCGTCGCCGCGCGTTCCTTCGCGAGGTCGACGCGGGCGTCCGGGGGAAGCGTCTCCGGCTCGGCGGCGTCGTCAGAGTCGGGGGGCATGCCCCGCCCGGTCGGATTGCGACCGGGCTGGGACATACCGAATCCGACGCGAGCGGGTGCCGCGGGGTCGGATGTCGGGTTGCTCCTGGTCATTGGTGCCCGTTGTATCTGCTGCCGTGCGGCTTGTCGGCGGCGTAGGGATGCAACGTGTAGCGGATGGACCGGTCGTGGGACTCCTGGCGCTCCAGTCGGAAGCCGGGCTCTTCAGAGGGCCGCGCCACGATGTAAGAAAGCGCGACGGTCTGCTTGCCGTAGTTCGCGTTGTAGGCGTTGATCTTGATGTAGTGCTCGGGCTTGGCCTTGCGGCAGGCGTTCACCTCGGCCAGCACGCCGGCCGCGTCGGCCAGGTCGAACATCGGCAGCCCCCACATCTCCCAGTAGGTGTTGCGGGGATGCGGGTCGTCGGTGAACTCGATCGAGCACGGCCAGCCGTTGTCCAGCGCGTACTGGATCTGTGCGGTGATCTCGGCGTCGGTCAGGTCGGGCAGGAAGGAGAAGGTTCCCTGAGTGATGCGCATCGTCGGCTCCAAGTCAGCGCGAAGTCAGATGGATGTCGGAGTCGCGACCACGTCCGGCACGTCGGTCGACTCGTAGTTGAAGCTGATGTCGCCCCAGGTGGTCAGCGCGACGTCGAGTTCACGGCTGTGCTTGCAGGCCGCCTTCAGGATGTCCTGGGCCTCCTTGCGGTAGTCCCGACCCTCGTTGCGAGCCTTGATTATCGACTCCAGCGCGACCCGGTTGGCGGTGGCGCCTGCCGCGATACCCATCGGATGGCCGATCGTGCCGCCGCCGAACTGCAGCACCACGTCCTCGCCGAGGTAGTGCAGCAGATCACCCATCTGCGCGGCGTGGATCCCGCCCGAGGCCACCGGCATGACACCGGGCATCGAGCCCCAGTCCTGGTCGAAGTAGAGGCCCCGGACCGGATTGGCGGCGAGCTTGCCCATCCGCAGCGTGTCGTAGTAGCCCGCGATCGCGTTCGGGTCGCCTTCCAGCTTGCCGACCACGGTGCCGGCGTGAATGTGGTCCACCCCGGCCAGCCGCATCCACTTGGCGATCACTCGGAAGTTCACCCCGTGGTTCTTCTGCCGGGCGTAGGTGGCGTACCCGGCCCGGTGCAGGTGCAGGATGCACCCGTTGGCCCGGGCCCACTTCGCCATCGACTGGATCGCGGTGAAGCCGATGGTGAGGTCGATCATGATGATGACGCTGCCGACCTCCTTGGCGAACGCGGCGCGCTCGTACATGTCCTCCATCGTCGCCGCGGTGACGTTGAGGTAGTGCCCCTTGACCTCACCGGTGGCCGCCGCAGCTCGATTCACACCCTCCATGGAGTACAGGTACCGGTCCCGCCAGCGCATGAACGGCTGGGAGTTGATGTTCTCGTCGTCCTTGGTGAAGTCCAGCCCGCCGCGCAGCGCCTCGTAGACCACCCGGCCGTAGTTACGGGCGGACAGGCCCAGCTTGGGCTTGGTGGTGGCGCCGAGCAGTGGGCGGCCGAACTTGTCCAGGTACTCGCGCTCCATGATGATCCCGTGCGCGGGACCCTGGAAGGTCTTGACGTAGTGCAGCGGGATCCGCATGTCCTCCAGCCGCAGCGCCTTGAGCGCCTTGAACCCGAAGACGTTGCCGATGATCGACGAGGTGAGGTTGGCGATGGACCCCTCTTCGAACAGGTCGATGTCGTAGGCGATGTAGGCGATGTACTGGTTGTCGCTGTTCGGGACCGCGTCCACCCGGTAGCACTTGGCCTGATAGGTCCGGTAGTCAGTGAGGCGGTCGGTCCACACCACCGTCCAGGTGGCGGTCGAGGACTCTCCAGCCACCGCAGCGCCGGCCTCCTCCGGTGGCACCCCGGGCTGCGGGGTGATCCGGAAGGCAGCCAGGACGTCGGTGTCCTTCGGTTCGTAGTCCGGCTCCCAGTAGCCCATCTCGGCGTACGGGATCACCCCTGCCGACCAGCGATCCGACTTCTTCTCCGATGCGGGAATGTCGAGTTCAGTCACGCCCATCTCCTTTCGTCAGCACTGAGCGTGGCGAAAAACTATGATCCTGTCCATCAAGTCTTCCCATGGAACCGTTAAGCGTTCGTTCAGGGGTGATGATGACCGAGTCCCGCTTGCGCACGCTGGTCGCTCTCGCCGCTGCCGGGTCGGTTCGCGGCGCGGCCAGCAAACTGACGGTCACCGAGTCCGCGGTGTCGGCTTCGATCGCAGCGCTGGCCCGCGAGCTCGGCGTTCCCCTGGTGGAGCCGGCCGGGAGGGGGCTGCGGCTGACCCCGTCAGGTACGGTATACGCCCGCTATGCCCGTCGGGTGCTGGGTCTGCTCGACGAGGGCGCGGCGGCCGCCGCTCAGGAGCTCGACCCGGAACGGGGCAGGCTGCGGCTGGCCGCGGTCACCACTGCGGGGGAGCACCTGCTGCCTGCCCTGCTGGCCGGGTTCCGCCGTCAGCACCCGGGAGTTGCGCTGGTGCTGGACGTGGCGCCCAGCGACCAGCTCTGGGATCTGATCACCGCCCATGAGGCCGATCTCGTCATCGCCGGGCGGCCCCCGGCGGGCCTCGACGTGCGGGTGGTGGCCACCAAGCCCAACGAGCTCGTGGTGGTGGCCGCACCCGCGGTTGCCGCGGCGTTCGACTGGGGGCTTACCCCATGGCTGCTGCGGGAACGGGGCTCGGGCACCCGGGCCACGGTCGAGGCGTACCTGAAGTCCCAGGACGTCACGCCGCCCCAGCTGGTACTGGGCTCCAACGGTGCGGTGGTGGCCGGGGCGGTGGCCGAACTGGGTGCCGCTCTGGTGTCCAGGGACGCGGTCACCGAGCTGCTTGCCGATGGACGGCTGGTCCAGGTGCCTGCCCCCGGCACCCCCATGCGACGGCCGTGGCATGCGGTCGCCGGGAGCTACTCCGGTGCTGCCACCTGGCTGTTCGTCCGGCATCTGCGGGCGGCCGGCTGGCAGCCGCACAGCCGCCCGCCCGCCGCCTCGTCCGGCTGATCCACCCGGTGCGGCTGCCCCCCACGAGCTCCACCCAAGGGGGGAGGTGAGGGCAGGTGATCTCGCCCTAGGATCAACCGCGGCGGCGTGGAACGGCCCGCCGCACGGGACGGAGGGGCGATATGACCGAAGCGCTGCACGAGACCGCTCGGACGATGGTGCGCCGACCGCGCGGCATCCTTGCGGCCGACGAGAGTATCGGCACCATGTCCTCCCGGCTGGAGAAGGTGGGGGTCCCCGCCAGTGCCGAGAACCGGCGAGCCTACCGCCAGATGCTCATGACGACTCCGAATCTGCAGAGCGGGATCAGCGGAGTGATCCTCTCCGACGAGACCTTCAACCAGCAGCTCGACGACGGCCGAGGATTCCCTGAGGCCGTGACAGCGCTCGGCATCCTGCCCGGGATCAAGGTCGACACCGGAGCGAAGCCGCTGGTCGGCGCGCCGGGTGAGACCGTAACCGAAGGTCTCGACGGCCTGCGCGACCGGCTGGCCACCTACGCGGCCGGTGGAGCCCGCTTCGCGAAGTGGCGTGCTGTGATCAACATCGGGGACGGCCTGCCGACCGTCCGCGCGCTGCGGGCCAACGCCCACGCGCTGGCCCGCTACGGCGCGCTGTGCCAGGAGGCGGGCATCGTGCCCATCGTCGAGCCCGAGGTGCTGATGGACGGCGAGCACACCATCGCCCGTTGCGCCGAGGTCACCACTGAAGCGCTGCAGCAGTTGATGGCGGAGCTGGACGAGGCGGGGGTGGACTTGGCCGGGACCGTGCTCAAGCCGAACATGGTGGTGCCGGGCAACAAGTCGGACGAGCAGGCCAGCCCCGAAGAGGTGGCCGAGCAGACCGTGGCGGTCCTGCGGGCGGTGCTGCCCGAGTCGCTGGCCGGGGTGGCGTTCCTCTCCGGTGGCCAGTCCCCTGAGGTGGCCACGGCGAACCTGGCGGCGATGCAGGTATACGACACGCCGTGGCCGCTGACGTTCTCCTTCGGCCGCGCTCTGGTCGACCCGGCGTTGAAGGCCTGGCACGGGGACCCGGAGCTGGTTGCCGAGGGCCAGCAGGCGCTTGCTGACCGGGTCGCTCCCAACTCCGCCGCGGTGGCGCGCGAGGAGGCGACAGTCTGACGGCTCGGGTGCACCGCAGAGCCCGCAGTCGCGATCCGCTTCACTGAGGTGATGGCCTGAGTCCCTCCCTCTCGATGGCCTCGGGGAGTCCGTTCGCGGAGCCGAGCCTCGGCAATACGATCAGCTTCTCGGGGTCGGTCTGCAGGGCGTGGGCCAGGACGACGATCTCGGAGAGCGTCAGATCGCGTCGTCCGTGTTCGACGTGGTGCAAGGTGGTGCTGCTCATCCCGGCTAGCCCGGAGATGACCTGCAGCGACTTGCCGCGATCCTGACGCAGACGTCGCAGCCGCAGCCCGATCCTGCGCCGGGCGTCTTTGGTGGCGTCCGGGGTAATCGAGGCAAGCATCCGCCAGCGTCTCGCGGAGCGATCGGCTGGTGCGCGGCAGGAGGCAGGGGTGCGCCAGGTCAGGGGGAGCTCGGCTGATCCGGTAGGGAGAGGCAGGGGTGGGTCCTGGTTGGGATGTCCGGTGAGGTGCTGGGCGGCGGTGGCGGCTTCCCAGATCCCGGTGCTGAGCTGGGCGGCTTGGCCGACGTGCAGTCGCAGGGTGGTCCGGGAGGTTCCATCGCGTAGGTGCAGGCTCATGGTGCCATCGGCGTGAGCGATGGCGTGGGCGCTGCCCTCGGGATCGGTGGGGGTCGGGCCGGGCACCCGTACCTTCCAGTGCTCCCGATACAGGTCTCCGGTCACCGGATCACCCCGCACCGGCTCGGCAACGCCGCTGGCGGCGCGGCCAGCGAATTGCTGCATGGTTGGCCCGGTGAGTTCGCGCTGCTGTGCAATACGGTGAAAGGCCAGGATCTTTGGCGGGTTTCTTTTCCCACGGTTGGTGACCTCCGGTTGTGGTTGTTGTGGTGGTCACTCTGACGTGGCGCCGGGTGGTGAAGAGAACTTCCCCTGGTGTAGCTGGTGTAGAGCCGTGACTCGCCGTATGGGGTCTATTACCGTGGTCGCACCCAATTCCGTCGAGATCGAGGGGTTTTCGTGAGTGAGCCGCACCTGGTGGGTCAGGGCGTGAGGAATGCTGTGCTGATTGGTTGTCTGGCTCGGTTGGGGTGGACCCCGGAGGAGTTTGCCTACCAGCTCAACAAGCTGGCCCGCTCGCTGCGGCCGGTGGTGCCGGAGATTAGTCCGAAGGCTCCGTGGCGGTGGCTGACCGCGTCCGCCCAGTCTCAAGCCGTGTGTGCCGCGTCAGCCCTGGCCGGGGTTGATCGCCAGTCTGCTCTCACGGCATCTACAGGAGCCGGTGACGCTGGCATCCTTGGGATGGCAGACGAGCGCGGGAGCGCTCTACGTACCGGCCGACGACGGTCTGCACCATCCCTGGACACCGCCGGGGGCGATCG
>JBQTGW010000345.1:0-20322 GCA_052390495.1 Pseudonocardiales bacterium | reverse complement strand
ACCTTTCGCCGGTCCCAAACCTACCCGCGATTCGGTTGCCTGGAGATCGCGAGCGCTCCAGTCGCAGAAGATCAGGTAACCGGCGATGTGGCGCTCGGCCTGCTCGGGTGAGAGGTTCGTGCCAGCCTGGCCGACGACGGCGGCGACCTCCACTTCGTAGTCGAAGGCAGCCGAACCGGGCGAGATCTCGATGTCCTCGCCCGGTCCGCGGATAGCGGCCGGGTTAGAGAAGTAGAAGACCGGTTGCTGATACCAGACCGGGTTGACCGCGCGGCCGAATGCGCGGGTGGCGTTGCGCGCGTGCTCCTCGAATGACAGAAAGTCCCGCACCGATGGCGGTCTGGGGATTGGTGCGCGCAGCCGTACCGCATCCAGGCTCACGACCTCGGACGGGTGGCGCAGAGCTCGCTGCGCCGCAGCGGCCAGCCCTCCGTCCGCGGCGAGGATGTCTACCAGCGACGCAGGTGTGTCGAGGCCGTGGACCTGCCCACCATGCAGCAGACCGGGGCGGTCGATCCCGCTGGTGGGGGAGGTGTACGTAACCCAGCGCATTGATCAGCTCCGGATCTGTTCAGGCGATGCATCGGATAGAGCACTCGTCGGCGGCAATCACGTCCATGGTGCTCTCTTGATCGGTAACCACTCAATCGGGTGTGTGTGGCAGCACCGGACGACGTGGTCGTCGGTACCCCGTCGGTGATCGTGCCGTACACGTACGCTCATCGGGGGCCGCCTGCGGACCATCGGGACCGGGATAGAAGGAGTGACGTGTCAGCCACTGACCACGCGCGTGAATTAGCGCTCACTGCGGCGAATGCCGCGGCGGGCAAGAAGGCACGCGACATCATGCTGCTCGACGTGTCCGATCAACTGGTCATCACGGACTGTTTCGTGATCGCCTCGGCACCCAACGAGCGGCAGGTGCAGGCCATCGTGGATGCCGTCGAGGAGCAGATGGCGGCCGCCGGGAGCAAGCCGGTGCGCCGCGAGGGCGCCCGCGAGGGACGCTGGGTGCTGCTGGACTTCGTCGATGTCGTGGTACACGTCCAGCACGTCGAGGAGCGCTCCTTCTACGGTCTGGAGCGGCTGTGGAAGGACTGTCCGACGATCCCGTTCGAGGCCGCTTCCGGGGGCCCGGAGGACGAATCAGCGTGACCCTGCAGCGGCTGGTGTTGTGGCGCCACGGGGAGACCGACTACAACGCTGCGCTACGGATGCAGGGCCAGCTGGACTCTCAACTCACCGCCAAGGGTCTCGGACAGGCCCGCCGGGCAGCTCCGGTGCTCGCGGCCCTGCGACCGGACGTGCTGGTGACCTCCGACCTGACCCGTGCCGCGGACACAGCTGCAGTGCTCGCGGCCGTGACCCTGCTGCCGCTGCGGGTCGACAAGCGGCTGCGGGAGACCCACCTCGGGCAGTGGCAGGGTATGACGCACGGTGAGGTGGAGGCCAGCTGGCCGGGTGCCATCCAGATCTGGCGAGGAAATTCGGAGTGCGCCCCGCCAGGCGGTGAGACTCGGGTTGAGGTGGCCGCGCGGGCCGCGCACGTGGTCGAGGAGCTCGACGAGGGCGGCCAGGCAACCGCGGTGTTGTGCACCCATGGTGGGCTGATCGCCGGCCTTACGCCGCTGCTGCTCGGGCTGCCGGTGTCAAGCTGGCCGGTATTCGGCGGGATCGGCAACTGCCAGTGGACGGTGCTGCTTCGCCGTGGCCCCCGCTGGCGGTTGGAGTCGTACAACACCGCGGCCCCGGTGTGAGTGGCTGTGGCTGTTTGTGTCGTCACCGATTCCACCGCCTACCTCCCGGACGGGCTGGCCGAGCAGCGCGGGATCCGGCAGGTGCCGATACACGTGATGATCGACGGCTGCACGTGCCTGGACGGCGTGCAGTTCGGGCCATCTGACCTGGTGGCTGCGCTTGCCCGGCGGGTCGTTGTGAGCACCTCCCGGCCGACCCCGGGGGAGTTCGAAGCGGTGTATACCGACGCACTGCGATCTGGTGCCGATGGTGTGTTGTCGGTGCACCTGTCGCGCGCACTGTCAGGTACCTGGGAGGCGGCCCGGCTCGCCGCCGAACAGGTGGGGGCAGACCGGGTGCGGGTCGTCGACTCCCGGTCCACCGGGATGGGTCTGGGCTTCGTCGCGCTTGCTGCGGCTGCGGTCGCCTCGGCAGGCGGTGATCTGGATGAGGCGTACGACACCGCCGAGGGCGTTGCCGCCCGTACCCGTACCTACTTCTCCGTAGACACCCTGGAGCACCTTCGCCGCGGGGGCCGGATCGGCCCGGCAGCCGCGCTACTCGGTACCGCCCTGGCGGTCAAACCACTGCTGCACGTCCACTCAGGGCGGATCGTGCCGCTTGAGAAGGTCCGCACTGGGGCCCGTGCCCGAGCCCGGCTGGTGGAGCTGGCAGCGCAGGCGGCGGGGCGGTCTCCGGTCGGCGTCGCGGTGCACCATCTCGGTGCTCCAGCCCGCGCGGCGGAGCTGGTGGACCAGCTGCATGCCCGGCTCCCGGCGCTGGCCGATTGCCTGGTCTCCGAGGTCGGCGCGGCGATCGGAGCGCATGCCGGGCCGGGGATGCTCGGCGTGGTCGTCCTGCCCGGCGGCCTAGGAGCTCGGGCATGATCGTGGTCGCCGTATTCCCAGCTCAATTCTTTGAAGAGGGCTCAATCTTTGACGAGAGCTGACATTGGGATCTTGGCTTGACACCACGGTCGTATGATGGCAGGCATGCCAACAAGACGGCCCGAGTTAGGTCTTCATCGAAGTACGGGAGCATGCTCGTAAAGTCGGGACAAGAGTTCACCTCAAGCACGAGTGGACCATCCGTTGTTCGCAAAATGTCAATACCTGCATGGCCAAGTCCGATGGCGCGTCCGGCGTCTTCAGCCAACTTCCGCTCGCCCGATGTCAAATCGACAGGATGTTGAGTTGCGCCTTCTGCAATATTGCTCCGCCACTCGTTCCCGGCGGCTGTCCGCAGCGTCGCTGCAAGTAATTGCCCGCCTGTTATTACGGCACGAATGCTTCGTCCATAGAATTCTGCAACTTCCGGTTGTAGTATCAGAGCCCCAGGACCCTCAGATTCAAGTTCGTGAAACGCCTGCGTCAGAGAAACAGCATGTTCAGCCCGACGAACCCATCTACCCTGTGCTCCGTGAGTGCGCTTTATAACCACAGGGTAGTGAATCTCTTCGGCCACCGAGAGAGCGCGTTCCAACTCAAGCGGGCAGATTGTGCTCGACACCTGAGGAAGTGACGCCATCGTCAACTGTACAGCTGTCGACGCCTTATCGTCAGCTACCAAAACGCTATCAACTGGGTTTTGTGTGTGCGCTTTCCGGGTGAGTATGCGAAACGCATGGGATGCTGTCGGATACCCGAAAAGTAGGTAGGGAGCAAGGCTGGTAATTTCAATACGCCCCGCCGCGTCGCGGGCCGTTACTTGCCCCTCGGATCTGATGTCGACGGTGAGCGTTGGGAGGTCGATAACCCGAATCGGAATATCAAGTTCGGCAGCCGCCTCAACAAGTCGAGTGGACACATTGGTAGCATACGGATTGCGCGCAACGCCAAGCGTCATGTAGATGTGCTTTCCAGTCGGCGTGTCGTGGCAAGTCGGAGTATAGCGCCTGCCACGTCGCTACCTGTCGCCGCAGAAATACCGGCGAACCCAGCCCACGCATCAACCTCCAGAACACGAATGATGCCATCTTCGTCCTCAATAAGGTCAACGCCGCCGTAGTCAAGTTGACACGCGTCCAGTGCCGATACCGCAGTGCGCGCCGCCGGGTGATTTAGTGGCAGTTGGGTACAGGTTGCGCCAAGCGCCAGGTTAGCCCTGACTTCACCCGGAGCCGCTTGCCGCTGCATTAGCGCCACACAATTACTCTCGACGACGAAGGCGCGTATGTCACGGCCGCCACAGTTAATTAGTGGCTGGGCCACGTAATGTTCCCTCATAATGGGTAAAGGAGGTTCTTGTTCATGATTTTCCACCCAAGCTGCCAAAAGTTCATCTGTTGACCAAAAAACTTGAATCCCTTCACCGCGAACCCCATGAGCTGGTTTCAATATTACGCTGTGATCTTTAAGCGGATTCATGGCTTCTGTGCTCGGCTCAACGAAAGCGATCGTATGAACGATCGGTACTTGGGCACGCTGCAACGCGATAGAGGTCAACAATTTGTCTCTTGATCGGTATGCCGCGTCAGGTTCATTCAGAACGATGGTTCCTTCGGAAGCCCACAATTTTAACGTAGGAATCACAATTCCTTGGAACGCCGCAACTGTACGGTGGAGGATGATCTCGGGGTGTGCCCGCTTGCCGTCATAATAGCCCCAGATTCCATCGTCCATGCAGCAAATCTGCAGCCGGTGAGGTTCCCAACTGGTAAGCCGAATACCCTGCTTGCGGGCAGCTTCGCACAGCAACTCCCAGTTGGCGCGCCGCACATTGGGATAATGCAGCGTCACGATGTCGTCCACGTCGCAGATTGTACACGCTACAAGTAGTCGGACCTGGTGGCCTCTTCACATTTACAGCTGACTGGAGAACAGATCGGTAAACGGCTCAGTGTCGCATTGCCATCGGACGCTGCTGGCGGTCTGAGTTCCGAGAAGTCGGAGTTGTCCCCACCCACCCCTGTTGTCCACAGGCAGTGACCGGCGTCGGCTGCGTTGGCCGAGGATCGCTCTAACGTCGCCGCGTGGTTCTGTTCCGTAGCATCGCCTCCGCTGATTCCCATGGCCAGCACGACGTCCGGGCGCGGCTCGTCGCACTGCGCCGCGCTCCCGGTCCGGCGCCGGACATCATCGACCCCGATACTGCAGACCCGGACGCCACCGACCCGGACGACGACAAGGATGACCTACCCGCTACGCCGATACGGCAGGGCAGGTTGGTCCGGTGGTGGATTCCCGGTCCGCTGCGCGACGCCCGGTGGGAACCGGGACGGCCGGGCGCACTGATGCTGTCGCTGGTCGCGGCGCTGGCTGCGGTGATCGCAGCCGTGGGGGTCTGGTGGGAGCGGCCGGTGCCCGTACCGGCGCCGATGTTGCCGCTGGTCGCGCCTGCCCCGGCAGGGGACTCGGGGACCTCGCCCACCGCGGCACCAGAATTGGTGATCAGTGTGGTGGGCAGGGTGGTGCGACCTGGGCTGGTCCGGCTTCCTGATGGCTCCCGGGTGGCCGACGCAGTGGACGCGGCGGGCGGTGCCCTGCCCGAAACCGATCTGATGGGCCTGAATCTGGCTCGTCGGCTGTCCGATGGCGAGCAACTCATGGTTGGGGTGACGCCGCCGCCAGGGCAGTCAGTGGACGGCGAAGTTGTGGGTGCTCCTACCGGGACAGATCCGGTGGTCAACCTCAACACAGCGACCGTGGACCAGCTCGACACGCTGCCCGGTATCGGGCCGGTCACCGCGCAGCGGATCCTGGACTGGCGTGTCAAGAACGGCCGATTCACCTCGGTGGATCAGCTGCGCGAGGTGAGTGGGATCGGGCAGGCGCGATTCGCCCAGCTCCGAGAACTGGTGCGAGTGTGACCGCCGGGTCATCGGCGTCCTGTGCAGGCGCCGTGGCGACTGGGGACAGCGCCAATGCGAGACCTGACCTGCGCCTGGTGCCCACCGCCCTGGCGGGCTGGGCGGTGGTGCTCGCCGGGCTCTACTTCGGATCGTCGGCCGCGGCGGTACTTGGCGCCGTGGGCCTGCTCGCCGCGGTGGCCGCCGCCCTGGGTCGCCGATCGCCAGCGGTACTGGCGGTGGGTGGGGTCAGCGCTGCGCTCGCCCTGGTGGTGGGCGCGGCAACCTGGCAGGTCGAGCACCATCCAGTGCGGGCAGGCGCAGCACAGGGTTCGGTGGCGACGCTGGTCGTGCAGCTGCGCGACGACCCGCAGGCGATCGTCTCGGCGGGGTACGGCGGGCGACGACCGCAGCCACAGCGGGTCGTGGTAAATGCCGTTCTCGAGTCCGCGGACCTGGCCGGTCACCACTGGCGTACCGGCGGCCGGGTGGTATTGCTGGCCCCGGCCCAAGGCTGGATCGGCCTGCTGCCCGGCCAGCGGGTGCGGGCTACCGGTCTGCTCGCTACCCCGGACCGATCCGATCTCACCGTTGCCGTGCTGCAGGTGCGTGGTGAGCCGGAGGCGCTGACGGCACCGACCCCGATCCAGCGTGGTGCCGAACAGTTGCGGTCTGGGCTGCGGCGGGCGGCGAGCGAGGTCCTCGGTCCCGAAGCGGCTGGACTGCTGCCCGCTCTGGTGGTGGGGGACACCTCAGCGATGGTGCCCACGGTCGAGGAGGAGTTCCGCGCCGCCGGGCTCACGCATCTCACCGCGGTCTCCGGCGCCAACGTGGCGATCTTGTGCGGAGCCGTTCTCGGACTGGCCCGGCTGGCTGGCGCAGGACCGCGAACCGCGGCTGTCCTGGCCGGTCTGGCGTTGGTGGGTTTCGTTGTGCTGTGTCGTCCCTCGCCGAGTGTGCTGCGAGCCGCGGTGATGGGCGCCGTCGCCTTGCTTGCTCTGGTGCTGGGCCGCCGTCGGTCGGCAGTGCCTGCGCTGTGCGCTGCGGTTCCCGCGCTGCTCATGGTCGATCCGGCCCTCGGTTCCGATCCGGGCTTCGCCTTGTCTGTGCTGGCCACCGGCGCGCTGGTGCTGCTGGCACCGAGCTGGGCCGCCGCTTTGCGTCGTAACCGAATACCGCCGGGGATTGCCGAGGCCCTCGCAGTGCCTGCCGCCGCGCACGCCGTGACGGCGCCCGTGGTGGTGGCGTTATCCGGGCAGGTGAGCCTGGTGGCAGTGCTGACCAACCTGTTAGCAGCCCCGGCGGTGGCGCCGGCCACCGTGCTCGGGGTGCTCGCCGTGGTGCTCGGGGCTTTGCATCCCACAGCCGCCGTCCTGGTCGTGTACCTCGCGGGACCGGCGGTGGGGTGGTTGGTGGCTGTGGGTCATCACGGAGCCGCCGTGCCGCACGGGGTGCTGCGGTGGCCCGAGGGGATATCGGGCGGGCTGTTGCTGGCCGCCCTCGTGACGCTGGCGTTGTTGGCGATGCGGGCCCACCGGCTGCGGGTGCTTGTCGCGGCGGGGACGGTCGGGGCACTCGTGGTGCTGGTGCCGACGCGGTATTACCCACCCGGCTGGCCGGTTCCCGCCTGGGCGGTAGTGGCCTGCGATGTTGGCCAAGGCGACGCGGTCGTGTTAGCCACCGCGCAACCTGATACGGCCGTGCTGGTCGACGCGGGACCCGATGGCGGGTCGGTATCCGCGTGTCTGGACCGCCTCGGGGTTCGTCGGCTCGCCTTGGTGGTGATCAGCCACTTGCATGCCGACCACTTCGGTGGGCTGGAAGACGCGTTACAGGGGCGGGCTGTCGGCGCGGTCGCGCTCGGTCCCGGACACAGCCCACCGTGGGCGTTTGCCGACGTGGTGCGCACCACCACGGCGGCTCGGGTGCCGCTGGTGGCGCTGACTGCAGGCCAGCAGCTGTCCTGGCCGGGGCTGGTGCTCGATGTACTAGCCCCGCTGGGGATTCCCGCATCGTCGGGAGACCACGACGCCGAAGTCGACGGCACCGTGGTCAACAACGCCTCCGTTGTACTACGGGCTAGTACGCCAGCTGGCCGTGTGCTGCTCACCGGAGATGTGGAACTCCAAGCTCAGGTGGATCTGCTGGCCGCAGGCACTGATCTGCGAGCCGATGTGCTGAAGGTCGCGCACCACGGCTCGCGCTACACCGTGGAGGCATTCCTCTCCGCGGTGCGACCTCGGGTGGCGATGATCAGCGTCGGCGCCCAGAACAGCTACGGCCATCCGAACCCACAGGTGCTCGACGCGCTGGCCACAGTCGGCTGCCGGGTGCTGCGCACCGACCTGCACGGCGACATAGCAGTTGCGATGGGTGGTAGTGGTCTGGAGGTGGTGCAGCGCGGATCCGCGCACCGGCCGTCCTAGGTGGCTACGTTACGGCCCGATGTAGTCCAGAACGTCGCCGAGTGTGCCGCGGTTCGGATCATCATCAGTGGGTTGAACTGATGCGCCCTGGGCAGGCTCGGGATCCTCAGCGTCGGGTGGCGCCGGGGCTTCCCGCTGTGGTGCCGATTGCACCGGCGCTCGTTGCACTGGGAGATCCCGCAACGGTCCGCCCCAGTCCGGGGTGGCGCCGGGTGTCCAAGGGGCGGCCTGGTTTGGGGCCATGATCGGGGCTGCGGGGGCAGCGTCGCTGGCGGGGATCTTGGCGGTAACCGTGGCGGGCGGGATGTCAGTCCGGCCGACCACTGGCTCAGTGGCGGGCCGGACATCTTCGTGCGAAAGCAGCGAGCCTCCCTGCAGCAGCGCGGCGCCGAACATCACGGCGGATCCGGCGAACACGGCGCTCAGCGCCCGCGACATCGGTATCCAGGAACTGGGAGAGGCTGACGGGCCGTTAGCGACCATCGAGTGCTCCTCGTCGAGCGGACAACCCCCTGGCATGGTGTGCCTATTAACCACGTGCCACCGGGAGCATACAGCGAGTTAGCACTTCTTGCGCGAAAACCCTTGAGGCGGTCAGCCGTTCAGCGCCTCAAGAACCGCTTTGGTGGTCGGCGGCACGGTTGCGCGCAGCCCTACCGCATGCTCGACGGCGTCCAGCGTTTTGAGCCCGTCGCCGGTGATGAGCAGGACCGTCTCGGCGTCTGGGTCGAGTCGCCCAGACCGGATGAGCTTTCGTGCGCAGGCCACCGTGACCCCGCCCGCGGTCTCGGCGAAGACTCCCTCGGTACGTGCCAGCAGTCGGATGCCCTCCACCACCTCGTCGTCGGTGACATCTTCGATCGCGCCAGCGGTGCGTCGTACTGCATCCAGTACGTAGGGGCCGTCGGCGGGCGCCCCGATGGCCAGTGAATGGGCGATGGTGTTCGGCCGGACCGGCGTCACCACATCGTGGCCTGCCTTGTAGGCCGCCGAGACCGGCGAGCAGCCGGTAGCCTGTGCCCCGAACACCCGATATGGCTTCGGGTCCACCAGGCCCAGCTCAATGAACTCGCGGAAGCCCTTGTCCACCTTGGTCAACTGCGAGCCGGAAGCTATCGGCACCACAACCTGGTCGGGTAGCCGCCAGCCGAGCTGCTCGGCCACCTCGTAGCCCAATGTCTTGGAGCCCTCGGCGTAGTAGGGCCGGACGTTGACATTGACAAACGCCCAGTCCTCGTATTCCGCGGCGAGCTCGGTGGCCAGCCGGTTGACGTCGTCGTAGTTGCCGTCTACCGCGATCAGCGCACCGTCATACACCGCGGTGGTGAGCACCTTCGCCCGTTCCAGTGAGGAGGGGATGAGGACGACCGATTCCCATCCGGCCCGTGCCGCCGCGGCGGCCACCGCGTTGGCGAGGTTGCCGGTCGAAGGGCAAGCCAGCACCCGGAAGCCGAGTTGCCGCGCAGCGCCAAGCGCGACCGCCACCACGCGGTCCTTGAATGAGTGCGTCGGATTGCCGGTGTCGTCCTTCACCCACAGCCTGCGCACCCCCAACGCGGCCGCGAGCCGATCGGCGCGGATCAGCCGGGTCATGCCTGGCTGGGTATTGGGATGTTCATCGACGTCGTCGGGCACTGGCAGTAGCCCGCGGTAGCGCCAGATCGACCACGGCCCGGACTCGATGTCCTTGCGGGTGATCCGTCCGAAGTCGTAGCCCACCTCCAGGGGGCCGAAGCACTGTCCACAGGCGAACTCGGCGGCCAGTGGGGTGCGCACACCACACTCTCGGCACACCAACTGACGGGCGGGTCCGAGATTCAGGGCAGGGAAGGTCCGGGCGTGCAGCGTGCCAGGCATCGTGAGGTCCTCTCCTCATCTGTCCCGCGTTGGCGGGTCGGAATTGGCACCGTGATCGCCGGCGGCCTCACGGTAGGAGAACGCACGTCGGCCAGCGTCGGTTGCCGGGGCTTCGTCGGGCCGATCCCTCTGCCCCTCTGGATGAGCGGTATGCAGTTGTGAGTCCCACCTTACTTCACCCGGTACCCGAGAGCGCACCCATGTCCAGCATGCGGGAGCGCACGACAGGGTCCGGTGGGGCGCTTCGGCGCGGTGCGAGGATATCCGGCGTGACGATCCAGACCCCGCCGCTACACCTGATCCTCGGGGAGGAGGAGCTGCTGGTGCAGCGGGCGGTGCAGTCCGCCGTCCAGAACGCGCAGGCCGCCGATCCGGACGCAGAGGTGAGTCGGGTCCGTACCACGGATCTGGCTCCCGGCGAGCTTGACGAGCTCGTCAGCCCTTCCTTGTTCGGCGGACCGCGGGTCCTGATCCTGCTCGCTGCGCACGAGGCAGGCAAGGACATCGCCGCCGCGGTGCTGACGCACGCTTGCAACCCCGTTGACGGGATCGTGCTGATCGTCGTGCACGCAGGTGCCGCGCGTGGCAAGGCATTGGCTGACGGACTCCGCGCGGCCGGGGCCGTTGTTACCGAATGCCCACGTCTCACCCGCTTCGAGGAACGGGCGGGTTTCGTGCGCGAGGAGGTCCGCCGAGCTGGCGGGCGGATCACCCCGGGTGCCGTCACCGCCCTACTCGACGCCGTCGGCTCCGACCTGCGTGAACTCGCCGCCGCGGCGACGCAGTTGGCTACTGACACCGAAGGCGTGCTGGACGAGGACGCGGTGCGCCGCTATCACCGGGGTCGCGCCGAGGTCACCGGCTTCTCCGTTGCAGAGAAAGTAATGACCGGAGATCGCACGGCCGCCCTCGAGACGTTGCGCTGGGCGCTGCAGATCGGTGTGCCACTGGTGTTGGTGGCCGACGCCCTTGCCGACGCGGTGCGCACCGTGGCCAGGGTGAGTGCCGCGGGTGGCGGAGACCCGTACCGCCTGGCCAGCACGCTGGGTATGCCGCCATGGAAAGTAAAGAAGGCGATGGCTCAGTCTCGCGGCTGGGAGCGCGAAGGGCTGGTGGAGGCGATGCAGCTAGTCGCCGGAGTCAACGCGGACGTCAAAGGAGTCGCCGCCGATGCCGAGTACGCGCTGGAACGCGCGGTGCTCGCGCTGTGCGCCGCGCGGCACCGCTGACCGAGGTGCTGAGGCCCAAAAAACTTGGGCCTACAGCTGGTTGGCCCGCTTAGCCATCGCCGACTTGCGGTTGGCGGCTTGGTTGGCGTGGATCACGCCCTTGCTCACTGCCTTGTCCAGCTTGCGGCTGGCCGTCTGCAGCTCAGCAAGTGCCTTGTCCTTCTCGCCGGTCTCGGCAGCCGCGCGGAAGCGGCGGACAGCGGTCTTCAGCGACGACCTGACAGACTGGTTGCGCAGCCGTGCCTTCTCGTTGGTCCGGATCCGCTTCAGCTGCGACTTGATGTTGGCCACGCGCCTACCTTCGATCTCGCCTTCAGAATTTGGTGCCGCCGCGCGGCACGATGGCCGATCCTAACAGCTGCCCACAGCTCCTGCGCGCCAGGTCTACACCCGGTATGACGGTGGTGTGGAAGTGCTCAGTAGCCGTACGATGCTCCGGCCTCGAAACAGAATGCGTTCGACGATATTCTATCGCGACGTGCTCGGGCTTGCGGTGCATCGCGAGTTTCCCGGTGGCACGGTGTTCGCTCTCGGCGGCGGGTTCCTGGAGGTGTCCGGGCAGTCCGACACCGGACCCACCCCGGCGACGGTGCTCTGGCTGCAGGTCCGTGACCTGGCAGCGACGTTGGCCGAGCTCACCCATCGGGGTGTGGAGGTGCTCCGAGAGCCACGGCGCGAACCGTGGGGGCTGGACGAAATGTGGATCGCTGACCCAGACGGCCTGCGGCTGGTGCTCGTCGAAGTGCCGCCCGACCACCCGCTGCGCAGAGATCAGCGGCCCGCGCCCTAGATGGTCGGGCAAATGATTGGTCAGGCGGCACGCAGCATGACCGGCCCACTCCTTCAGGAATGACTTGTGTTGGTAGTCGGAATGTCGGTAGCCGACCTCAGCTCGGGCCGGTGGTGAGCTTGTGGTATGGCACCATGCGAAGCCGACGCCGCAGCATGCACAGGCCCGCCGACGAGCCAGCGACGATCAACGAAAGCAGTAATCGGTCCCCGTATGGGTCTGTGACCGGTGTTAGCAGGTGGTGAACGTTGTCGCCGTAGCTCACCGTCAGCCCGTCGGCCGGTCCGGCTGGGTGCAGCGGCCGGAATGTATCGACGGCGACCCGCATGAGCTCTGCCTGTCCAGCGGTTGCCAGCTCCAGGTCGAGATAGCAGCGGCTGGATCCGTAGGTCTCCAGCGCCATGCCGCTGTCGTAGTCGACCAGGGCTGCTGCGAGGATCCGCGGATCCCGCAGCAGCCGACCCAGAACCGCGCCCAGTTTCGTGGTCGGCGCATGTTCTTCCCGGAAGTGCCGTCCCAACCTATGCCGCCCGGCGTCGTCCTCTCCGGACCAGCGTCAACGCTGGATAGAGTTTGACGGAAAGAATGCCTGCCCGTCGACGGAATGACCGCCCCTCGTCTGATTCCCCGCCGTCGGATTTGAGAGATAGAAATTCTCCTCGATGATCCGCAAGTCTCGGCGTGCCATGGCGAGGTTCGACTGCGTGCGGTTCAGCACGAGGTAGAAGAACAATTTTTCGTTGGACTGCCCGTGAATGAGCCGGATAAGGTGGTACTGAGTGTTGAGTGTGATGAGGATGTCCTCGATAGTCTCCCGTATACCGAGTTTCTGGATCACATCGAGCTTAGACCGGACAACATCACTGTTGCCCGGCGCGGCCACGTCGAGGTCGAACTCGGCGCTACCGCCGCGCGAGCCTAGCGTCATACCACTGTCGTAGTCGACGAGCGCGACCGCGAATGCTCCCTTGATGTTTGCTGCCATGTCCAATGCCTGCTCGATATTACTCATGACTTACCTCACTGGTGCTCTCTTGCTGCGGTCAGAAACTACGGACCCGACGCCATCTCGATTTCTTCGGGAGGTGGCCGGCCGAGCCTAGCGCATGAGTTGGCGACGTCGTTGAAGTGGGGCTCGGAAAGTCACAGAGTAATCACTCTTATGCAGATAGTAATCGAAAAAAGTCCGTATGGAACAATCGGCAACGCTTTTTGGCGCACAGCATGACTATGCCGTATGGGGGTATCAACTACCGCCAAACTGCCCTGCGACCGCACTGTAGAAAGTACTCCTCGCTGGTCATGGCGGTGTACTGGTTCGTGGCGCCCCCAGTTAGTCCCACTGGTTGCCGGGGTTAGCGGACCTGGCCGGACCTCAGGGCATCATCCGCCGTAGGCCGTGTACGAGCCGCTCCATCGTGTTCTGGTCGGAGGCCCAGCTCTGCCGCACCACATTGGGTAGTTCACCAGGCTCGTTCGGCTCGGGTTCGCGTGGTCTCCCGGCCCACATGGCGCGGGAAGACGCCGGTACTCGACGCGGCAGCGGCGCCAGGACGGCGTCCGGCGAACTCCCGCCGCCAGCGGTCAGGTCCGGCTGGTGCATCGGTGTCGCGACGGAGCCAGCCGGATTCGGCTGCAGGGAAAGGGTGAAATAAACGTGATTCGATTCGCCCGGGATCGACGTTGCATCGTCGTGACGTCCGTCGCGACTCCAAAGAATTCTTACGAGGCGATTTTTCAGCTCAGCCGATCTTAGCTCTCGTCGCGCTATGGCGAGATTTGCTCGACTCCGCTGCAGTCGAAGATAGAGCATTAATGGCGGAATGCCGAACGAATCGACGTGGCAGATTAGATGGTACCAGTGACGGGAACTGATTATCAGATCATCGAGATCATCGTCGAACTCTGAATCGAGAAATTCGGACACCATTGTTTCCAGCTTCACGACCTTTGAAAAGTTTTCAGAATCGTCGTGCCCAGCCTCGCCGATGATATGGCGGTTGGTCCGATCGGCGAGACACACGTACTCGGCGCCCCGGAGCCGGAGGATCTCGACAAGGACGTCATCGACTTCAGCCATGTTCCCTCTTCCGCCTACACAGGCTACGACCGCATCGCCCTGCCGGTCGAGTCGGCGGCAGCACACGGGGTCAGCTCGTCGGCTATTCGGGTTAACGCGCTGTGTGTCGTCCAGGTGGACGTCAAGGCGCCGATCCGGATGCCGCACTCACTGTAGAGGACCCATTGCCCGACTGTCTTACCGGTGTTCTACCGAGGTAGCCGCCGGCAGCGGGCTGCCAGCCTCGCAGCGCACTTTGGCTGCGCTCGCAGCTGCGCTCGCCGGGCTGGGTGTGCGGACATCCGTGTCGACCGGGATCGAGCGGGGTGATCATCGTCGACGAGCGAGCCAACATTGAGCCCTGCGGCGATGAGTGGCACGACGTGATCAGTGACGTCGGGATGCCGTCAAAGCACCCATACGCCAGTATCCAGCAGTATCGTGCCACTATCGCATCGGTCTACACATAAATGATGTCGTCGCCCATGTTTAGCCTTGGCGCTGATGTCTCGTTCCACGTAACTGTTGGCTGCTACGTCACGCTGGCCGAGTAACTTCGAATTCCGCTGGTCATCCTCGACGTTGCGGCGCAGGGCACTGGGCAGCACAGTTAGTAGTCAGGTAGACTATCAGTCTTATTAGTTAAGGCAACCATGCTTGCTGTATGGGAGATTATATATGATGGGAAGCACGCAGGACCGGCGGCCGGTGATACTCGCGCTCGCTCAGCAGGGCACGAATGCTCGTCGCTCGCGGTGGCAGCGCCGGGTGGCGTCCGCCGCCGCCCGGTTTGGCTGGCACCGATGCCAGGGCCAGGTAGCCGAGGATGGCTTGGCGCGGCATGCGACCATGGAGTGATCCCCTGTTGCCGGCAAGGACGGCTGATTGACATCCTCCGTGTCCTGGAGGAGTGAAGAGCGGGGATTCCAACTATGCGACCTGGGAGGGTGCGTGTTGAGGTTCGCGGTTCGCGGGCTCGCCCAACGGCGAGCTTCACCGCGCGGTCACGGCATGTCCCGCCACGTCCCTGGTGCTGCGAAACCGCACCATACCCACTTTGGGGATCAAAACTTGCGATCAACGCCCGTTGACCTGCTCGACCCTCACAGATCGTGCCTCGGTCAGCTACCGGTCCTGCTTGGCGTACCCCGGCATCCGCTGTCCCCGAGACCGGGACCCGAGCTGTTCGATGGCCAGGTTGCACATGTACCGGGCATGCGCACAGTGCTCCGCCAGCGCGGCGGCCTGTGCTGGTGTCGAGTAGTGACGGAATCGGAACACGCAGTAATAATTCCAGGTCACGCAGATGATCCCGGGCATCATCGACATCGTGTCGGGGGCTTCCTCCCTGTCCCGAAGAACTGGGCATCCGCCCGTGATCCTCGGTGAGCACATTCGCTGACAAGACGTTCACCCCTCCCGAGCGAATCCGCAATTTCTGCATTATCGCCCACATCGATCACGGCAAGTCCACGCTGGCTGATCGCATGCTGCAGCTCACCGGCGTGCTCGACGAGCGCAACTACCGCGCGCAGTACCTGGACCGGATGGACATCGAGCGTGAGCGGGGCATCACCATCAAGGCGCAGAACGTCCGGCTGCCCTGGCAGGTCGACGGTGTAGAACACGTGCTGCACCTCATCGACACTCCCGGACATGTGGACTTCACTTACGAGGTCTCCCGGGCGCTGGAGGCATGCGAGGGCGCGATCCTGCTGGTGGACGCCGCGCAGGGGATTGAGGCGCAGACGCTGGCCAACCTCTATCTGGCGCTGGAGAAAGATCTCCATGTCATCCCAGTGCTCAACAAGATCGACCTCCCGGCGGCCGAGCCGGACCGCTACGCCGCCGAGCTGGCTCACATCATCGGCTGTGAACCCGGCGACGTGCTGCGAGTCAGCGCGAAGACCGGGCAGGGCGTGCGGGAGCTGCTCGACGAGGCGGTCCGCCAGGTCCCGCCTCCGGTAGGCGACGACGCGGCGCCGATCCGGGCGATGATCTTCGACTCGGTTTACGACACCTACCGGGGCGTGGTCACTTACGTCCGGGTGGTGGATGGACGGATCACCCCGAGGGATCGGATCCGCATGATGGCCACCAACACCACCCATGAGCTACTCGAGGTTGGCATTATCTCGCCGGATCAGAAGCCCTGCGACGGCCTGGGTGTCGGCGAGGTCGGCTACCTGATGACCGGAGTAAAGGACGTTCGGCAGTCGCGAGTTGGAGACACGGTCACCAGCGAACGTAAAGGTGCCACCGAAGCGCTGCCCGGCTACCGCACTCCTCGGCCGATGGTGTTCGCCGGGCTGTACCCGATGGATGGGTCGGATTATCCGGAGTTGCGGGACGCGCTGGACAAGCTGCGGCTCAACGATGCCTCGCTGACCTATGAGCCGGAGACCTCGGCCGCCCTGGGATTTGGCTTCCGCTGCGGTTTCCTTGGTCTGTTACACCTGGAGATCACTCGGGATCGGCTGGAGCGTGAGTTCGGCCTCGATCTCATCTCTACCGCACCCAACGTGGTCTATCGGGTAGTGGCCGAGGACGGCTCCGGACTGGTGGTCACCAACCCGGCTGACTGGCCAGTTGGCAAGATCGCCGAAGTGTACGAGCCGGTGGTGCGCTGCACCGTGATCGCCCCTACCGAGTTCATCGGCACGATCATGGAGCTCTGCCAGGCTCGCCGCGGCACCCTGCAGGGCATGGACTACCTGTCGGAGTCGCGAGTCGAACTGCGCTACACGCTGCCGATGGCCGAGATCGTGTTCGACTTCTTCGATGCGCTGAAGTCCCGCACCCGCGGCTACGCGTCGATGGACTACGAGGAGGCCGGTGAGCAGACCGCCGACTTGGTGAAGGTAGACATTCTGCTACAAGGCGAACCGGTGGACGCATTCTCCGCGATCGTGCACCGCGAAGCTGCCTACGGCTATGGCACCTCCATGGCGACCAAGCTGCGGGAACTGATCCCGCGCCAGCAGTTCGAGGTACCGATCCAGGCCGCGATCGGCTCCCGGATCATCGCCAGGGAGACCATCCGAGCCATCCGCAAGGACGTGCTAGCCAAGTGCTACGGCGGGGACATCACCCGCAAGCGCAAGCTGCTGGAGAAGCAGAAAGAGGGCAAGAAACGGATGAAGACGATCGGACGGGTCGAGGTCCCGCAGGAGGCTTTCGTCGCGGCGCTGTCCACCGACGACTCGGCGAAGCCCGGCAAGAAGTAGCAGCCGCCACGTGAACTCCCGTCGGCGAGTCACCGCCGCGCTGATCGGCCTGCTTGTGCTGGTGGCCGGGGGCTGGTTCGGGAATCAGGCACTGTCGAGCGCCCCAGTCGGCGCCCCGCCCGGCGGTAGCCGGCCCGGCGTGGTCGCCGAGGTGGGACTGCCGGTGCGGGCGCTGTCGCAGCTTCCGCCGCAGGCCGCCGAGGTGTGGCAGCTGATCCAGCACGGCGGCCCCTTCCCGTACCGGCAGGACGGGACTGTGTTCGGCAACCGGGAGCGGCGGTTGCCCCAGCGGCAGTCCGGCTTCTACCGGGAGTACACGGTCCCGACACCGGTCGAGCCCGATCGGGGTGCGCGCCGCCTTGTCACTGGCGGTACCGCCGAGCTGTATTACACCGGCGATCATTATGTCTCGTTCGTCGTCGTCGATCTTCGGCGGTGAGGCGCGTGCTGCGTTACGTTCCCGATGCGGCGGTCGCGCTTGACGAGGCCCGCGGACGGGGCATGATTGCCCACTTGGTGGGCTCGGTGACCAGCAAGGCCGATGCGCTGGACGCGATCGGTGTCGCCCTGAACTTCCCGGCCTGGTACGGCCGCAACCTCGACGCACTGTATGACTGCCTCGTCGACTTGTCCTGGCAGCCCAATGGTGAGCATGTGCTGGTCTGGGCTGGTCACCGCGAGCTTGAGGTCGCCGACCCCGAGGGCTACCGCGCCGTGCTCGCCGTGCTCGTTGACGCGACTGGCGCTGGGTGTCCGCTGTCAGTAGTGCTCGCCGAGCGACCGCTCAGCGAGTAAAGACGATCTTGCCGGCGGTGTTGCCGTCGAGCATCGCTCGGAAGCCTCGCTCGGCGTCAGTCATTGAAAGCGTGGTACCGATCTGCGGGCGCATCCCAGTGACGTCCAGAAAGGACAGCAGATCGCCCAGCTCGTCGCGGGTGCCCATGGTGGAGCCGACAACCCGCAGTTGTAGGAAGAACAGCCGCTGTAGCTCTGTGCGGTCGGCATCTCCGCTGGTGGCACCCGAGCAGACGATGATGCCGCCCGGTTTGAGGCACTTCATCGAATGTGACCAGGTGGCTTTGCCGACGGTGTCGAACACCGCGTCGACGCGTTCAGGTAGCCGCGCGCCGGATTCGAATGTCTGGTGCGCACCCAGCTCCCGGGCCAGATGGCGCTTCTGTTCGGTGCGCCCGGTCACCCACACCCGCATCCCGGCGGCCTGGCCCAGCTGCATCAGCGCGGTGGACACACCGCCTGAGGCGCCCTGCACAAGCATGGTCTGCCCCGGCCGCAGCCCCGATTTCACGAACAGCATCCGGTAGGCGGTCAGCCACGCGGTGCCCATGCAGGCCGCCTCAGGGAAGGTCAGCGACGCCGGCTTGGGCGCCACATTGCGCTCCGGCACCACCACCGTGTCGGCGAAGGTGCCCTGCAACTTCTCGGTGAGCAGCGTGCGGTGCGGGTCCAGAGTCTCGTCACCCGCCCAGCCTGGACTCGTCACGACGGGGTAGAGCACCACCTCGGATCCATCCGGGAGCAGACCCGCACCGTCACAGCCCAGGATCATCGGGAACTGTTCGGGCTTGATACCCACTCCGCGCAGCGTCCACAGGTCGTGCATGTTCAGGCTGGCCGCCCGGATTGTGACGGGCACGAACCCCGCGGGCACGTCCGGGTCGGGGCGTTCTCCGACCCGCAGCGCGGCCAGCGGGTCACGGGGGTTCGGTTCGGCGGCGTAGAGGGCGAACATGTCTTTCAACGTAGTGCTGGCCATCAGCAGGCACTGCTGGGGGCGATACCGTACACGTGTGTTGTGGGCGAGCTGGGAAGCCGTGATTCGCTGGTGGGACGGGGTGGAGCTGTGGCTCACCCAGCTCTGGCTCCCGATGCAACTTGTCCTGCTTATGGTGGTGCTGCTACCTGTCTGCTGGTGGGTCGCCCGGCTGATCGACCAGGGGGTGGACGTCGCTTCGGAGTGGCTTCGCTGCCGTACCGGAACCGGTGACGCCGAGGGCTAGGGCGCTGTGACCCAGGAGGGCAGGCGCTTCTCGGCGAAGGCGCGGATGCCTTCCTGGCCCTCTGCGGAGGCGAAGCGCTGGGCGGACAATTCGAACATCGCCCTGAAGTCCTCGGCCATGGTCGAGGCATGCTTGCGGTGCAGCATCTGCTTGGTCAATGTCAGTGCCTCGGGCGCGCCTGTGCGGAGCATGCCGGTGTAGCGGGCGACCTCGGCAGCCAGTTGGTCGGCAGGCACTGCGCTGTTGAGCAGCCCGATGGCGACCGCCCGAGTGGCATCAAAGGGCTCCCCGGTGAGGAACAGTTCGTGCGCAGCGCGGGGTAGCAGCCGGGGTAGTACGGATACTGAGATCACTGCAGGCACCAGGCCGATGCGCACCTCGGTAAAGGCGAAGGTGGCATCGCTGGCGGCGACGGCGACATCCGCTGCGGCGACCATGCCGAGGCCCCCCGCGCGGGCTGATCCGGCCAGTTTGGCGACGACCGGCTTCGGGTGAGTGCAGATCTGTTCCAGGATCTGGCAGAATTCGCGGACGCCCTGGCTACCTTCCTGCCGGGGCTCCCTGAGATCCATCCCGGCGCAGAAGACCGGACCGGTGTGGTCGAGCACTACGACCCGCACAGAGTTGTCATAGCTACTGCGCTCCAGTGCATCCAGCAGTTCGGTGCGCAGCTGCATCGACAGCGCGTTGCGGTTGCTGGGCGAGTCCAGCGTGATAGTAGCTATCCCGGACTGGACGGCTAAGTGTACCAGTGGGGCGGCAGGGGTCATGCGCCCGACCGTAGACGGCCACCAGGCAGCCGTGGTTAGCGCGCCCAACAGCATCCTGACCTGCCGGTTTGACATCGAGCCCGGACAGTACGTAGATTTCCCATCGCTGCACAGCGGCTTGGGAGATACGAAAAATTGGGAATCTTCGTAGATCACCGGTCCGCTGGTTCTCCTCGTGTGTAGTCCGCGAGAAGGGTTGCGGCGAAGCACGGACGTGCCAGGTGACTTGACACCGCGTCATGGACCGTGTACCTTCGATAAGTTGCCCCGGATCGAGTCACCTTTGTGTGTGGTGGTTTGTGGTGGTGTGTGTTTGTTCTTTGAGAACTCAACAGTGTGTCGTAGATGTTAGTGCCATGTTTGTGTTGTGTTTGTTTGTTGGGTTTTGCTAGTGATCAGAGGCTGGTGCTTGGCCCTGTGTG
>JBQTGW010000344.1:0-2609 GCA_052390495.1 Pseudonocardiales bacterium | reverse complement strand
CGGCGTTGTGGCCGGACCGGCGTGTCGTCGGCCCTTCCGTGGCGCCCTGGCCGCAGGATCGAGGCTGAAGCCGTCAGCTAAGCCAGGGAGCTCCCATGATGCCGTTCGCCCGACTTGTGCGGGATGTGGCCGCCTGGTGATGGGCCGCTCGCACGTCGCGTCGGGGTGGTGTAGCGGTGCTCTCTTCGGATACCTGATCGGCCTGCCGCCCGCCGGTGTGGTCGGTTTCGGGTGCGTCACCGCGGGCGCTTCGGCGCTCAACGACCTGGACCACGATGATTCGTCGGCGTCGCGACTGCTCGGGCCGGTGTCCGCGCTGCTCGCCGACGGGGTGCAGGCATACGCCAGGTGGGTGTACCGGGTGACCAGGGGGCCGGGCGATCCGCGCCGTAAGGGCGCACACCGCGGAGCGACGCACTCGTTGCCGCTGCTGCCGTTGCCGTGCGTGGCGCTCGCGGTGCTGCCGTGGCTCGTGTCGGGGCTCGCCCGGTCGGTGGCGGCGGTGGCCGGGTGGGACGGGGAGTTGGTCGCCTACTGGGCTGGGCCTGCCGCGGTGGCGGCGGTGATTGTGTTCTGTGTGCTGGTAGCCGCCGATCGGCTGGGTAATCGGGTGCTGGTCGGCGCGGGGTTCGCGGCGGTCGGCCTGAGCGTGGGCCAGGACGGCGTGAGTCAGGATTGGGCGGCGGGGCTGGTGTCGGTGGCGCCCTGGGTGGCGCTGGCCGTACTGATCGGGACGGTCACCCACATCCTGGGGGATCTGGTCACCGAGGCCGGGCTGTACGCCTTCGCTCCGCTGTATCGAGTGCAGATAGGTACTGACAAGGAGCGCCGCTGGGTGCGGGTGGCACTGCCGAAATGGCTGGCTTTCAAGACGAACGGCTGGTTCGAGCAAGGTGTGGTGTTCCCGGTGCTGGCCGTGTGCGCGGTGCTGCTGGTCCCTGGGGTGTGGCCGGTGGCCGTGGAAGTCGCTCGGGCTGTGGTCGGTTATTAGCCCTTTTCGTACTGTGCAGGCGGGTCCGGCCGCCACGGGCGCATCACGCGCAGGTAGTCGTGAGCCAGCCGACGCGGGCCCCGGCTGAGCAATTCGTCCAGCGCGTCCACGAAGTGGTCGACGTGATCGGGTCGGATGGTCAATGGTGGTTCCAGCCGCAGCACATCACTGTCGTGTCTGTCATGGTCGGTGAACGCGACGAGTACCCCGTGCTCGGCCAGCAGCAAGGTGCCGATCACGCAGGCGAGGTCGCCACGCGGGCCTGCTTCCGGTGCGGCCCCGCGCCGTGCAGGCAGGACCCAGGGCCGTGACGGCAGGACCCGATGTCGTGCCGAAAAGACCCCGTGCCGTGCCGGCAAGACCCGATGCCGTGGTCCGGTTGCGGCGGCGTTGATTCCGGCCAATTGAACACCGACCATCAGGCCCCTGCCCCGGACGTCGGTGACCAGCTGCGGGTAGCACTGGCGCAACCCCTCCAAACGGCGCAACAGGTACCGGCCGGTGCGCTCGGCGTTGCCGATGAGGTCCTCCTCATAGAGGACGGCGAGGGCCTGGAGCGCGGCGCAGCATGCCTCGGCGGTACCGCTGAACGCGCCCAGCGTGATCGCTGGCGCCGCGTCCGGACATGCCCTGCGGTATACGGGACCTCGGGCGATCACTGCGCTGACCCCGGCCGCACCGTCACCCAGCGACTTCGCCAGGGTCACCAGGTCGGGCACGACGCCCGCATGCTCGAACGCGAAGAACCGTCCGGTCCGGCCGACCCCGCACGCCGCCTCGTCGGCGATCCACAGCGCCCCGTGCTCGTCGCAGAGCCGACGGACGTCATGCAGGTAGTCCGGTGGCGGAGAATCGACCCCGGCGCCGCCTTGCACCGTTTCGAGGATCACCGTCCCGACCCGCCGCCTGCGCAGCGCGTCGGCCAATGCGCCTGCGTCGCCGAACGGCACCTGCACGTCGCCCCGGACCCGCCGCAGTGGTGAGCGGTAGCGCATCGAGCCGGGCACCCGGGTCTCGCCGTGTGATGAGCGCGACACGTACACCACCCCCGACCTACGCAGCCCTTGCGCCCGCTGGGCCAGGGTCAACGCCACCTCGACGGCCTCCGCCGCGGTACTGCACAGGTGCACCACATCCAGGTCACCGGGCGCGATCCGGGCCAGGCGGGCGGCCAGCGCCGCGGCATACTGAGACCCGGCACGCTGAGACCCGGCGGCCTCTCTACTGTTATCCCCCATACCCGGCTGAAACGCTCGGAAGTCCACAAGGGATGTCGCCTGATCAGGTAGTGTCCCTACCTTCACCCGCTAGGTCGTAGCCGATCGAGTCAGCATTCACCCAGGTCGGGCACATCCCATCATTCCCGTTTCGAATGCTGGACGGCCATTAGGAGCCGACAGCGGTTTTGGCTACCCCGTAGACCGCTATTAGGAGCCGAATCGCGATCCGCGCGCCATAGTTGAAAGGTTCGCCGGGTATCGACCTGATACAGTACCCGAGGGAATGAAGGAGGTCCGCAGCGGCCGTGTGACTGATGGGGTGCCCCATCTCGGTCATTTTCCCGGCGATGTGGCGGGTTGATTTCGTGGTCCACCGCAACGGTGACTCGGGATCTCCC
>JBQTGW010000343.1:0-1826 GCA_052390495.1 Pseudonocardiales bacterium | reverse complement strand
ACATATGCGATACCGTGCTCCGCCAAACTGCTCCGCAGCGCATGCCGGTTGAACTGCGGTTGCCACCGACTATATGGGGTTGAGCGTACGTCGGCGATAGCATCGACACGCGCTTCTTTCAAGAGTGTAACGAAGGTCTCAATGGAGTGCGTGGAATGCCCTATGCTATAAACAGTCATCTCCTGCCTCGTCATGGGAGGACTCCAATGATAGCGGCGACGAGCTTATAGCAGCGGCTGTCTTCCCATGGTTCGCTGAGACTAATGGTCAAGTAGCTCGACCCTAGAGTGTAACTTCCATTCGCTTTAGCGCGGTACTCATCCTATGATACCAAGATCTGTAACCGACAGGCGATAGTTCACACCACCGAAGGAAAAGCTTGCCCGAACTTTGCGTCTCGGGTTGCCAAATTCCTCGCCCTCTATGTGGACGTGCAGTTGCAGGTTATCAACGGCGATCATCTTGAGCGAGCCGCCGGCCTCATTGGTCTCTTCAACCGGCACGTAGTCGTTTTGACCGTTAGACGTACGGTGTCCGTTAATCCAGAGGTGCTTGATGTCAGGGCACCAGTGGTCACCAAGGTGCCTTGGAGGGTCAGTCAGAAGGTGAAGATTGTCGTGTTCGAACTCTCGTGCTTTGCTCCAGCGCGCACCTCGGTCAAGCAACCAATTCTCCGGCTGATGCGGTTTGCTTCGTGGTCCAATAAGTGGAACATCAATTATGTCTAGTACGCGTGGGTCGCTGCCATCCTCGTATTGCCGTTCCTGCTTTGAGACTGCCTCATTTTCTCGATCACTAACGGGGCGAATCCATTCGCCGGGGTTTCTTGCAAGCAGCTCGCGTCCCGCAATGCATCGGCCACCGTGCTTACGGGAGTTCGCGAGGCATATGAGACGCTTGATCATAATCGCCTCCACCTGGCGGTCTCGCCGTACGAGTGCTCCAGCTTGAGGTGCCCAGAGTCAACGCGCCGTGAGACTTGGGCCACGTCCATCTGTCCCCGGTCTGCCGACTGCACCTCTGAAACCACGATGTGTCACACTACCGCCACCCCACGCCAGCAGAAAGCACCGGCACAAGCTGGACGCAGGGCCATTGGATTCCTGCTCGCCTCGACACTCGTCGCCCCGGCGCGCCGTCCTCTTCTGCCGCCGACCGCGCGGCTGGCCGCGCGAGACCAGAGGGACGTGAGCCGCCGCCCACATCAGCCGCCGAGCCAGGCTACGGCCGCGCTGGCAGCTGCATCGCCCGGCCGGAGACCAGTACGACGGTGGTCCCGATTAGCACGGAGGTCGGCGGCGTCCTGTGGGCGGGTCTCGTCGTCGCGCAGCTTGAGAGCCACGAGATGGCCTGCGGTGGCGACCGGCATCGAGACTGCGGGCAGGATCTCGAGCACGTCGGCGTCCGTGACGATCTCGGGCTCGATCCCGGCCGTGGCGAAGATCAGATCGACGACCACCCCAACACCGTCCGCATCAGGGCTGATCAGGCGGACGGTCGCGAGCCTGCCCACGGCGTCCTGCTCCACGAGCGCGCTGAGGCGGTAGCCATCCGCGGTCAGTGAGTGGATCAACTGTTCGGCGGCGTCATCGTTTTCGACGAGTACGGCGACATCGACGTCGCGGGTGAACCTCGGCTCGGCCCTGGCTGACACCGCGAAACCCCCGACCAGTGCCCACTTGGCCTGCCGAGAATCGAGCTCAGAGGCAATCCGGCGAAGCGCCGCTTCGACTCGGTTCACAGCTGGCGTGCGGACGGTGGACCGGGATGGTCTCCGTGCTCGGCGCCGGGTCGGCGCTGCAGCCACGCGGCGATCTTGGCGTCAA
>JBQTGW010000342.1:0-39955 GCA_052390495.1 Pseudonocardiales bacterium | reverse complement strand
CTCGTCGCGAGTTGATCTCCGGCT
The DNA here is from genome assembly GCA_052390495.1 of Pseudonocardiales bacterium. GTDB lineage: Bacteria > Actinomycetota > Actinomycetes > Mycobacteriales > Pseudonocardiaceae. The sequence goes on along the minus strand of JBQTGW010000342.1, from coordinate 39,931 downwards.
ATCAGCCGTGGTTCGGCACCATGGAGATCCCCGGCCACGCCGGGGCGCTGATGGAGCTGCGGTTGGGGCAGGCCGGGCACGACGCGATGGGTTTCGTCGTGCATGTGCCGCACTACCTGGCCCGCATCGAGTACCCGGAATCCGCCCGCGGCCTGCTGGAGCATCTGTCCCGCAGCAGTGGGCTGGATCTGCCCATCGAGTCGCTGCGACCCGCTGCGTTGCGGGTTCTGGCCGCAGTGGATGAGCAGGTTTCCGGCTCGCCGGAAACCATGTCGGTGGTAGCCAGCCTGGAGGCTCAGTTCGACGCCATCACCGGCGCGTCTGATCGGCGCCCGCTGCTGTCCAGCGATGCCGAGTCATTGCCCACCGGTGACGAGATCGCCGCGGAGCTCGAGCAGTTCCTCGCCGAGCAGGACGGTGGCACCCCCGAGAGCTGAGCCGCAGGCTGCGGTAGTCAAGGCAGCAGTTGAGTGCGGTCTGCGTCCAGGCTGCGGGCGCGAGCCCGGCGGACCATCTCGATGTATTCCTGTTCCGGGTCCTTGAGCAGGCCGTGGATCGCCGTCACAACCTGGCAGGGGAACACCGACCGGCAGATCCGGCACTCACCACTGGTCTGCGGCTCGTGCTCGATCAGCAGCCCGCGGACCACGGTCACCAGAGCGACGATCAACTCGCCCGCGGTATCGATGTCCTGGTCGGACCATTCGTCACACTTGGTCGTCAGGAACTCCGCATCGTCCAGGTGACCGTAGAGATCGTCGCGCAGCAGCCGGAACGCGTCGGCGAACAGTGGTGACAGAGTGCCCATCGGATCCCTCCTCGGGTTTCGGCGAGATCGACTGCCCCGCCCGTGGACAGGTAACCGCTTGGCCCAGGGACACACAAGACACTTCCAGGACAAGTTGGGGGGATCAGCGCGATTCCCGCATCGGGCCGGTCTAAGGTCTGCTCCCTGGGAAGTCACCATGCGAGATCGCGAGCCGACGATGCGTAGCCGGGTACTCGGCGGGAAGCTGCGCCGGGCGATGGTCGACGCCGGGCTGAACGGAAGGCAGGCCGCGCACCTGCTCGGCTGGCCGGAGGACAAGGTGTCCCGGCTGCTGTCCGGCAAACGTGGCGGCGGCGAGGTGGACGTCGCCGCGTTCCTCGCGGTGTGCCGGGTCAAGGACGGCCCTGAACGCGACGCGTTGCTCGCCCTCAGCCGGGACCAGAGCAACCCCGGCTGGCTGCAGCAATACGGCTCCCAGCTACCCAAGCAGCTCGTCACACTGATCGACCACGAGAACATGGCAGTCACGATCGGCGAATTCGAGTCGATCATGGTGCCCGGCCTGCTACAGACCGGCGACTACGCCCGCGCGCTGATCCGGGAGGCGGGAACGCTGCCCGCAGGCGAGACCAACGATCGAGTGGCCGCCCGGCTGGCCCGCCAGAACCTGCTTGGCCGCGACGAGCCGGTGCGGTTCGCCTTCTACATCCACGAGTTCGTGCTGCGACTGCCGGTCGGCGGGCCTGCGGTGATGTTCGAGCAGTTGCAGCACCTCCTGCGGATAGCAATGCGCCCCTATCTCACTCTGCGGGTAGTACCCACTACGGTCGGCGCGCACGCCGCGATCCATGGGGCGTTCAGGCTGATGGAATTCGCCGAGTTCCGGCCGATGGTCTACCTGGAGAGCGAGACCTCCTGCCTGTTCCTGGAGCTTCCGGACGAGATCGCCGCCTACCAGCGCATCCTGGGGTTGCTGTCGGACACCGCCCTGAGCGTGGAACAATCCATCGAGCTGATTGCAACCGCGGCAACCGAGCTCTACGCGGATCGAGAGGACCATGATGACCGCACCTGAGCCGGACAGCATCGTCTGGCACAAGAGCAGCTACAGCGGCGTCAGCGGTAACTGTGTCGAAGTCGGCTGGCGGACCAGCAGCTACAGCGGCGTCAACGGCGGCTGCGTCGAGGTCGCGCCCGCGCCGGACCGGGTCCAGGTCCGCGACTCCAAGGACCGCACCGGCCCCGCCCTGACCGTCCCCACCCCCGCCTGGCACACCTTCCTCACCACCGTCACCCGCTGACCCCGCGCGTCCCCTCATGAATGCGCGACGAGCGTTCCGGATCCGCGTCATCGTGGCAGTGGCGGTATCCCTGATCGGCATACTGGCTGGGATGTCCATTACGACGATCAAGGTTGACAGTGCGACCCGGGCTCGGCTGGCACACCTCGCGCGGGCTCGCGGCACGACGATGGGTGAGCTGCTGTCCGAGGTCGCCGAGCGGCTGGAAACCGAGCAGCGCTGGTGCGATATCGAAGCCGCCTACGAGCGGATGCGGCGCGAGGACCCGGATGGATGGGCCAACTATCTCGGTGAGCTGGCCGAGTGGGAGGCCGGTACGACTGCCACCGACAGCGCGGGTTCGCGCACCATATCTCGGTCACCGACGATGGCGGGTTGAACCGGCCGAGCTGGGCCATGTGCGAAGCCGTCCGGGCGGTGTCGCTGGAGCGCTTCGGCCAGCTCATCAGCACCGCCAACAGCGTCACGGTCGCCGCAATCACCCACCAATTGACGCTCTGGCTCGGCCATCGCACCTAATCGCAGACCAATCCGAAGGATTCACGGCGGTGACGCACCTCGTCACAGCCAAGTCGACCTCCGGGTCTCAGCGGAACAGGGCGTCCACCAGGCGGACCACCGGCCCCATGTCCGGCACGGACCCGACCGGCTCGCCCAGCGCAGAGGTCGGGTACCAGTCAATCAGGTCAGGCACGGCCAGGCCGATGGTGTCCACACCGCCTTCAGGCTGGTAGCTGACCCGGTGCACGGAGGTGAAGTCGTCGGGTACCGCGCCGGGAACCACCTGGCACACCACGACCCGGCCCTTACCCGCCGCAAGGTAGCGGGGACCGGACAGCACTAGCACGTGGATAGGTACGGCAGACGCAGTGGCCAGCAGCCGGCGGATCTCGCCTTGCCTCAACGCAGAGCCTCCCCGCGCGCCTGGTCGCGCAGCCGCATCTGCTCACACATCCACTCCGCAGTGATGCCAAGCATCTGGTCGACTTGCTTGGAGCGCTCCCACATGTCGCGGTCCAAGCGGTCCTGGATCGCCTCGGCCACCCACTGCGACACGTTGCCCCCGGCGGCGGCGCGCAGCCGAGCGTCCAGCTCATCGGGAATCTTCATCGACAACTGCTGAGTCATACCAAGAATGTTACAGCCAGTGTTACCCGCTGACTCCGCCCCGGTAGGAGAGACTCGCCGGGGCGGGGTACTCGGCGAGGTATTCCTCGAAGGTAATGGCGCCGACCGCTCGATCGGGCGTCAAGTGGCCGCCTGGCCGATAGCCGCGGAAGACCTTGCCCGGTAGTCGCACCGGCAGTACCGGGCGACGGCGACCGATCGACCGAAGGTATGCCCTGGCCAGGTCACTGGTGTGGCGAACTTCAGGTCCCCCCAAGTCGGGCACATGGAACTGGGTGGTGCGCAGGATCGTCCACGGCAGCCCGGAGTTCTCGATGACCCGCTCAGCGGCGAGCCTGCTGCGGTAGAAATCGAGCGGAACACGGTCGGGGCCGACGATCGACATGTGCACCAGATGCGGGGCGCCAACACCGCGGGGCGCCGCCACCAACTGCCGCTCCACCTCGCCACAAAGATCACCCGCACAGTGCACGATCGCGCCGACGCCTGGTCGGTCCCTACTACGAACCGGATGAACCGCCATAATGTGACCTGATATGAGCGCCGAGGAGTCCACGCTGGTGGCGATGACCGCCGCCGCGACCGCACTGCTGGACTGCCTGGGCGATCAGCATCGGGCGTCCGCCTGCTACCCTTTCGACGCACAAGCGCGTCGTCGCTGGACGTACCTGCCCCGGCCGCGGCCCGGGGTGTGCCTGGCAGATCTGGACCGAACACAGCGCAAGGCATGCAGCCGCCTACTCGCCACCGCGCTGAGCCCCCATGCCTATGCCCAAGCCGTGACCATCATGGCGCTGGAAGAGGTCCTGGATCGCGACGAGGGCTGGAGACGGGGCCGACACGCCAACGACTTCTGGGTCGCGTTGTTCGGTGCTCCCGGCTCAGCGGCGTGGGGATGGCGCTACGAGGGCCACCACCTATCGGTGACCATGACCATCGTCGATGGCCAGATCTGCCCCACCCCATGCTTCTTCGGCGCCTGCCCAGCCTCGGTCAGCTATGGTGACACCCCGGTGCTGCGTCCCCTTGGACTTGAGGAAGACCTGGCCCGAGCGGTGCTGGCCGCGATGACTCCCGGCGAACGACGCGCCGCGGTCGTCGCCCCCGTTGCGCCACCAGACATTCGTAGCGGCCCCACCCCGCAGGTGACCGAGCGGTTCGAGCCCGTTGGCGTAGGTCACCTGCGGGGAGACGTCGAAAGCCTGCTGCACGAGCTGGTCAGGGTCTATCTCCACCGGCTGCCCCCTGACCTAGCGGCGGCCGAGTTGGCCCGCCTGGACCCCGCCGAGCTGCACTTTGCCTGGGAAGGACCGCTCGAGCCCGGCCGCGGTCACTACTACCGGATCCAAGCATCCAGCCTGCTCATCGAATACGACAACACCAGCAACAACGCCAACCACGTGCACGCGGTCTGGCGCCGCCCCGGTGACGACTTCGGCGAGAGCCTGCTAGCCCAGCACTACGCGGCCGAACACAACTCACCCCGATAACCAGCCTGGTGTCATAGTAGCTACGCGGCCGAACACACCCTACCCCGATAACTAACGGGGCCCGGCCAAAGATCGGGCCCCGTTAGTCGCTTACCCGGGCTCGAACTATGCCATGAGGTCGAAAGTCAGCTGCACCCTGAGGTTGAGCCGCAGGAGGAACAGAGGTAACACGACCCGGCGGGCTGCATCTTGACTCCGCAGGTGAAACACAGCGGGGCGTCGGCGTGGAATCCCTGTTTGGCCTCGATCAGCTCCATCGGCGAATGCACCGCGCCTGGTAATGGCTGGGCCGCCACCGCAGTGGACTGGGGCCTGTGCGTGGTCTGCTGGGCGGACCTCGTTGTCTCCAGCGCGGCCTCGTCTTCCGCCGGAATCTCGTAAGAGCCGGTCTCCACCTGCCGGGCTCGTTGGGCGGCTGAGTAGATACCGAGCGCGGATCGTGTCTCGGACGGCAGGAAGTCCAGAGCCAGCCGCCGGAAAATATAATCCATGATCGACTGCGCCATACGCACGTCCGGATCGTCGGTCAGCCCGGCCGGCTCGAAGCGCATGTTGGTGAACTTCGAGACGTAGGTCTCCAGCGGCACCCCGTACTGCAGGCCCACCGAGATCGCCACCGAGAAGGCGTCCATCAGGCCGGCCAGGGTCGAACCCTGCTTGGAAATCTTGAGGAAGACCTCACCCAGGCCGTCGTCCGGGTAGGAGTTCGCGGTGATGTAGCCCTCGGCGCCGCCCACGGTGAACGACGTCGTGATACCGGTTCGACTCTTGGGCAGCCGCCTACGAACAGGCCGGTATTCTATTTGCGCCGGAGCTTCTTCGGTCGTTTTTTCGCGTTTGGACACCGAGAGGGGCTGACCAACCTTGCAGTTGTCACGATAGATCGCGACCGCTTTCAGGCCAAGCTTCCAACCCTGGGTGTAGATATCCTCAACGTCTTCGACAGTGGCGGTCTCCGGCATATTGATCGTCTTGCTCACCGCGCCAGACAGGAAAGGCTGCACCGCCGCGAGCATTCGCACGTGACCCATCGGTGCGATGGCCCGCTCCCCCATCGCACAGTCGAACACCACGTAATGCTCGGCTCGCAAACCAGGGGCATCGATAACGTTGCCGTGCTCGGCGATGTGCTCGATGATCGCCTCGATCTGCTCCGGCTGATAGCCCAGCTTGTGCAGGGCCGCCGGGACGGTCCCGTTGACGAATTGCATCGAGCCGCCACCGACGAGTTTCTTGAAGGTGATCAGCCCTAAGGCGGGCTCGATGCCGGTGGTGTCGACGTCCATTGCCAGCCCCGAGGTTCCCGTGGGGGCCAGCAGCGTGGCCTGCGCGTTACGCCAGCCGTTGCGCTCCCCGATCGCGAGACAGTCCTGCCACGCCTGCGCCGCCGCCTCCCACACGGGGGTGTCCAACTCGTCGACATGCTGCGCGGCGGCGTTGGCTGCAGCGTGCTTGCGCATGACGCGGGTGTGGCCCTCGGCGTTGCGTGCGTACCCGTCGTAGGTGCCCACCACTGCGGCCAGCTCCGCGGATCGCTTGTAGGCCACAGCGGTCATCAGGCTGGTGACAGAACCGGCCAAGGCGCGCCCGCCGTCGGAATCATAGGCGTGCCCGGTGGCCATGAGCAGCGCACCGAGATTGGCGTAGCCCATCCCAAGTTGCCGGTACGCCCGAGTGGTCTCCCCGATCGCCTCAGTGGGGAAGTCGGCGAAACAGATGGAAATGTCCATCGCGGTGATCACCAACTCGGCGCACTTGGCGAAGGTAACCGCATCGAAGCACTGCGTACCGTCCGGCGACTCCCGCAGGAACTTCATCAGATTCAGCGACGCGAGGTTGCACGAAGAATTGTCCAGGTGAACGTACTCTGCGCATGGATTAGATGTGGTGATCCGTCCGGACTCCGGGCAGGTGTGCCAGTCGTTGATCGTGTCGTCGTACTGGATGCCCGGGTCAGCGCAGGCCCACGCAGCCTCGCAAATTCGGCGGAACAACCCAGCCGCATCAATAGTCTCGATGACTTCACCTGTCGTGCGGGCATGCAGCCCGAACTCGGCTCCTGCCTCGACGGCCCGCATGAACTCATCGGAGACCCGGACCGAATTGTTGGCGTTCTGGTACTGGACGGAATAGATGTCATGGCCACCCAGGTCCATGTCGTACCCGGCGTCCCGCAGCACCCGGATCTTGGCTTCCTCCCGGACCTTGGTCTCGATGAACTCCTCGATATCGGGGTGATCGACGTCCAGGATCACCATCTTCGCCGCCCGCCGGGTGGCGCCGCCGGACTTGATGGTCCCGGCCGAAGCATCCGCGCCGCGCATGAAAGACACCGGCCCTGATGCATTGCCTCCAGAGGACAGCAGCTCCTTGGACGAGCGGATTCGGGACAGGTTCACCCCAGAGCCAGACCCACCCTTGAAGATCAGCCCCTCTTCCTTGTACCAGTTCAGGATCGAGTTCATCGAGTCATCGACTGCCAGCAAGAAACAGTTGTGTACCCGAAGGGAGTTAGACAGGTACTCGCCCGACTCGGTCTGGATATCGTAGACTTTCATTGCGCCGAGCTGCTCGATCCGCGCGATCTCCAATCGCTTGACGTCCCGAGCGGGATGGCCGGGGACAGCGAACGAAGCCTCCAGCTTCTGCGCCTTCTCTGAGCCGATGAAACCGATCTCGTCGGCGAAGATGCGCCGGTCACCCGCGCTCTGGATGCCGATGCACCACAGATCGTGCCGATCCGCCCGCTTCTCGACGTACCGAGTGACGCGAGCGAAGATGCCGAACCGTGCGAGCAGCCCCTGCACACCACGGATCAGCTCCTCGCTGATCATGCCCAATCCAACGAGGCAAGACCGCTCGCGCTGCGAGACATAGCCCTCGGCCTGGAACAGGCTGCGGAGGTAGGCCGCGACGACCGGCAACGGGGCTGTGAATAGCCGCTCGGGGACGACCATGTCGACACCACGTGCCCGCAGGCCCCAGCGCTCGACGTAGGGGATCAGGTATTTGCCCGACATTCGGGTACGACGGCAGTCCAACGACTGGTCCTGAGTCTTCACGCAGATGGGCTTGTGGAGAACAGCCTCCGGGACAGCCACGCGGATCGCGTCCAGCACCCAGGCCAGCTCATCATCGTTGACGCTCATCGCCTCAACAATCAGCGACGGATTGCCGCTATTCGGGTACTGGCCGACGAAACCGTCTGACTGCAGCCAGCCCGCGAGCGCAGCCTCGGCGATCGAAACCGGGTCGATCTCAGCGTCACCGAACGCCGCCCGGCGATGCCACTCCAACTGGTCATGAGCCCGCAGCTCTCGAGCCTGCACCCATCGGCCCGTACCGGGACCGGTGGACTTCCAGACCAAGTGGTCACCAGTCACGTCCAGCGTATGCCCGGCCTTGGTGTGGATACGAAAAACGTCCTTCACGCCGTTTGTCTTGGTGGCTACGACGCTGGTCAATCCATGCGCGTCGTAGACTTTGGTGCCCACCGCGTTGTTTTCGACCAGGCGCCCGATCGGAATCATACCAGCGGGCGTACTCACTAGTGCCCCGTACGGTTGGCACGCAGACACTTGCTGCGGTGCGGCGGTTCCCACGTTGAACCACACCGGGGAGTTGAAGCTGAAGATCTGGCGCAACAGCGTGTAGGTCATCTCATGCTCGAATATTTCTGCGTCCTCATCGGTCGCGAAGTATCCGTTATCCCGGCCAGCCTGGGTGTAGGTGAGCACCACCCGGTCGATGAGCTGTTTAAGGCTCCACTCCCGGGCCGGGGTGCCCACCGCGCCGCGGAAATACTTGCTGGTCACGATCTGCACCGCGTTCGGCGACCAGAAGTCGGGGAACTCGACCCCCCGTTGCTCGAAGTTGACCGAGCCGTCTCGCCAGTTGGTGAGCACGACGTCTTGTCGCGTCCAGATCACCTCATCGTAGGGGTGCCGCCCAGGCTTGGTGTAGATGCGCTCAAGACGCAGCCCGGTACCTGCTTCGGGGCGGGTTCCTCGTGAGTTACTGACAGTCTCCGTCATACTCCCTCATCCCTGGATGTGCTGTCACGACATGCTCACCTCAGCGAATCAGCGTCTTGAGCTTCGACACTGGTTCACCGTGAATGATTCTGAGAGAAATCCTGTTATGCGAGTGCGGGCGCCGGGTCCACGACCGACGCTTCGTCGTGGAGGTCGGGTGCGCGTTCAGCGCGCAATCGCGCGATCTCGGCCTCGAAGTCACTCAGGGACTCGAAGCTGCGGTACACCGAGGCGAAGCGAAGGTAAGCCACCTCGTCGAGATCGCGGAGCGGCCCGAGGACCGCGAGTCCCACCTCATGCGCGGGTAGCTGCGCCCGGCCCAGGGCACGGACCGCATCCTCCACCTGCTGACCCAACTGCGCCAGCGCGTCCTCACTGACCGGCCGCCCCTGGCAGGCCCGGCGCACCCCGGCGACGACCTTCTCCCGGCAGAACTGCTCAGTGACGCCCGAGCGCTTCAAGATCATCAGCATGGTGGTCTCGACGGTGGTGAACCGCTGGTTGCACTCAGGACACGAGCGGCGACGGCGAATCGCCGTTCCGTCCTCACTGGAGCGACTGTCGGTCACCCTGCTGTCCGGGTGACGGCAGAACGGGCAGTGCATGTCCGACTCCCCTTTACTTGAGTCCGCGCGCACACGAAAACCCTGGGTGGCGGCCACTTCCACACTCCAACCACCCAAAACACTACCACTAGCATAACAACAGCAATGTAACTACAACATGTGGGACCGTACCTCGGTGGCAGCGCGGTATGCAACACGACACGCTGTGCCACCAGCTACCGGCCTGTGGGTACTCGCAACTGCTGCCCGGGCTGGATGGCCGAGCCAGGAGTCCCGTTCAGCTGCCGGATCCGCTCCACCACGGCACGTGGGTCGGACCCGGGCGCCACCCGCTGCGCCACGTCCCACAGGGTCTCCCCAGCGCCCACCCGCACCACGGTCGTCTCAGCCGGGATTCGGGCACTGGCTGCCTGACCCAGCAAGCCAAGACCGCCGATCACAGCAAGTGTCGCCACTGCGGCCACCATCAGGTACGCCGGCCTGCCCTGCCGCCTCGGCGTCGGCGCGCACAGAACCTGCACCTGCGCCGGAAGTGGGCGTTCCGGCGACGGCTCTGGAAACATGCGCAGCGCCACTGGACGGCGCAGCGCCGGACACTCCACTGTCGGACATCGCACCGCCGGATCGCTCGCCGCGAGCCATGCGCTCAGCCCTACAGATGCAGCCATGACGCCCTCCTCACGGAACATCGAACACCCGTTCGATGTAACTGCTGGGTGATGTGTACCACGCTGCCCTGACAAAATCGTCACATCAGCGGCGTGTTGTTCGAACAGATGTTTGAGCTGTAGACCCGTGCTGGCTAGCCTCGAAGTCGAGAGCGGACCGGAGTCTGGTCCGATGCAGTACTGGCCAGGAGGAGCAGTAGTGGCGCGAGAGCGGAGCGGCGAACCGGGGGCAGTCAGTTCGGGAGCGCAGGTGCGGGCGGCGGGCAGCGACAACGCTGCCGCGCAGGTGCACACCTTTCCTGACCTTGACGACAGCACCGGAGGTGAGGACCTTACCCCCCGGCAACGACGGGTCCTGGAGGTGATCAGAGACTGGGTGGGGCGGCTCGGCTACCCGCCCAGCGTGCGCGAGATCGGCGAGGCCGTCGGGTTGACCTCCACGTCATCGGTGGCGCACCAACTGCGCGCCTTGGAGCGCAAGGGATACCTGCGCCGCGACCCCAACCGGCCGCGGGCGGTAGGAATCCGGCCTGCGTCCGAGACCGATGCCACCGTCCAGGCCCCGGAGCCCCCAGCCGAAGAACCATCCCGGCCCGTCCCCACCTACGTTCCCGTGGTCGGCCGGATCGCCGCAGGCGGTCCGGTGCTCGCCGAGGAAGCTGTCGAGGATGTCTTCCCGCTACCCAGGCAGATCGTCGGTGCGGGAACGCTGTTCCTGCTGCGGGTGGTTGGTGACTCCATGGTCGAGGCGGCAATCACCGATGGGGACTGGGTCGTGGTCCGCCAGCAGCCCACCGCCGAGAACGGCGACATCGTGGCCGCCATGATCGACGGCGAGGCGACGGTGAAGACGTTCAAGCGCCGCGGCGGGCATGTGTGGCTACTCCCGCACAACGCCGCCTACGATCCGATCCCGGGAGACGAAGCAACAGTGCTCGGACGGGTGGTAGCTGTACTGCGCCGACTCTGAGTGCGGCGTCAGCGGTTCCGAGCGCGCCTGCGTGCGGCCAGCAGCGCCAGGAGGCCCACGACTCCACCTGCCACAACGGCCGCCTGCCAGCGCGTAAGGCCACCGTCACCAGTCTCGGCACCTAGGTCCGGGGCTGGGTCGGCTGAGCCCGGGGCTGGGTCGGCTGAGCCCGGGAATGCGTCGGCGACCTCCCGCGGCGCTGATCCGACGGGACCGATCAGCGCAGCCGCGCCTGCCACCCCGCGGATCGGCACCTGGTCCTCATCGGCCAATTCGGAGCCGGACAACAGAGTGCCGTCCGGCGCCAGGGCCAGTGCCTCACCCTGGGGCTCGTCGGGAAGCGGGATGCGGGTCGGCGACCTGGCGAGGGCGGCGACGACGTCCCCACCGGGCGCCGGGAACAGGTAGGCGTCGGTATAGGTGCGCAGCGCGACCAGCTGGCCGTCGGCGCTCACCGCTGCACCGGTGACCAGCATCGATCCGGTCCTGCCTACCGGTCCGCCGGGCGTATCGGTCGGCTTGATCTGCAGCGTGGCGACCTGCTCGAGCGCAGTGGGGCCTGGCTCGGCGAGCCCGTCGATGGGCCGGTACACCCGGGCGGCACCCAGCTCCTTGGTCACCAGGTACGGGACGTCGGCGTGGTCGAGTAGCAGCGCCTCGACGTCGTGGGGTCCATCCGGATAGGTCAGCCGGTAGAGGCTGGCATCGCCGTCACGGGTCAGCCGGTGTAGCGCGACGGTGCCGCGGTCCAGGTCATTGTCCCCGGTGTCAGCCAGCCAGAGTGCCCCGTCGGTGGCCAGCGCCAGGTCCTCGACATCGTACGGGTTGACCCTAGCGGTGATCTTTTCTAGCACTGAGCAGTCGGCCGGGTCCAATACCACTACCCGCAAGCTGGTGCCGCCATCGGACACCGCGAACCACCGGCGGCCGTCGGTGGCCAGCCCGGACAGTTCGGCCAACTCCGGATCAACAGGGGTGCACAGATCCCGCGCCACCGGCTGTCCGACGCTCGGCAGCACGGCGGCAAACGACGCAGCCGCGAACAACGGGGCCACGAACAACGGGGCAACTACCGCGGAGCAGCAAACCCACAGCCCACGAGGCACCGAATGATCAGACCCGCACAAGGTACCCGGCAAGGGCACCGGCGAGATCTGGACGCACCCGCGCGCGCAGCCGGGTGCCGTCCGCAGTGTGGTCAGCGCTCAACATCTCACCCTCGGCGTGCACACGGGCCACCAGAGCGCCTTGGCTCCACGGCAGCAGCGCGTCGACCTCGACATCCCCGCAGGGCAGCGCTTCGGCGATTCGCTCGACCAGGTCCGTAATACCGGCTCCGGTGTGCGCGGAGACGAACGATGCGTTCGGCAGCAGGTGACGCAGCCGCGACAGCACGAGCTGATCGGCATCGTCGATCTTGTTCACTACCAGCAGCTCGGGTGGCATCGGGGCGTTTCGACCCTTGGTGATCTCGGCGAGCACCTCACGCACCGCCTCGATCTGCCGCTCGGGCAGCGGATCGGCCCCGTCCACCACGTGCACCAGCAGGTCGGCGTCGACGACCTCCTCAAGCGTGGAGCGGAAGGCCTCCACCAGCTGGTGTGGCAGGTGCCGGACGAAGCCGACGGTGTCGGTGAGCGTGTAGTCCCGCCCTTGCGGGGTCGCGGCTCGGCGAGTGGTCGGATCCAGGGTGGCGAACAGTGCGTCCTGCACCAGCACCCCGGCCCCGGTGATCGCGTTGAGCAGGCTGGACTTACCCGCGTTGGTGTAACCGACGATGGCCACGCCCGGTACCTCGTTGGCGCGTCTGCGGCCGCGCTTGGTGTCGCGGACCATCCGCATCGCGGCGATTTCCCTACGCAGCTTGGCGATCCGGCGGTGGATCCGCCGCCGATCGGTTTCCAGCTTGGTCTCACCAGGACCCCTGGTGCCCACTCCACCGCTTGCCCCGCCACCAGCTCCGCCCGCCTGCCTGGACAGGGACTCGCCCCAGCCGCGCAGCCTCGGCAGGAAGTAACTGAGCTGGGCCAGCTCGACCTGGGCCTTACCCTCCCGGGATCGGGCATGCTGGGCGAAGATGTCCAGGATCAGAGCGGTCCGATCGATGACTTTGACCTTGAGCTTGGCCTCCAGCTGCCGCAGCTGACCGGGGGTCAGTTCACCGTCGCAGACGACGGTGTCGGCAGCGGTGCTGAGCACGACCTCACGCAACTCCAGAACTTTGCCGGAGCCGACGTAGGTGGCCGGGTCAGGACGATCTCTGCGCTGTATGAGGCCGTCGAGAACCGCCGAGCCCGCGGTCTCGGCGAGCCGGGCCAGCTCGGCCATCGACGCCTCGGCGTGGGCCGCGGAGCCCTCGGTCCATACCCCGACGAGCACCACGCGCTCCAAGCGCAACTGCCGGTACTCGACCTCGGTGACATCGGCAAGCTCGGTGGACAGACCCGAAACGCGGCGCAGCGCAGAGCGGTCTGCCAAGTCCAAATCGCCTCGGGAGGCGGGTGAAGTATTCATATACCTCTCATCGTGGCATGTCGGCGCGGATCCCGCCCACTCAAATTCGTCGGCCCATGAGAGGGGGTCAGGAGGGGATGGGGGCGCCGTGGCAGCGCTTGTACTTCTTGCCGGAGCCGCAGTGGCAGGGCGCGTTGCGCGCAGGCTCCTGGCCGCCGACCACAGTGGACACACCAGCACCGTTGCCTGCGTGCTTGCCCCGGTTGTCGCGCCCCCGCACCTCGGTGCCACCACCCTCGGCCGGTCCGCTGTAGGTCAGCGGGCGGGATGCGGGCTCGGCCAGGCCAGCCCCCACATCCAAGACCGGCGCGGGTGCCGCCGACGCAGGTACCGGCGGCACGCCGCCACTGGCCCGCACATCGAGTTGGGAGAGCGCCGAACCGGCTGGGGCGGGCGTCTGCGGGATGGCAGGAGCCGCAGCAGGAGCAGGAGCAGCAGCCGGAGCCGCAGCCGGAGCAGGAGCCGCAGCGGCGGCCGGCGGCGCGGTGACCTGGACCTGCACGTTGAACAGGGACCGCACCGACTCCTCTTTCAAGGCGTCGAGCAACGCGCTGAACATCGCGAAGCCTTCGCGCTTGTACTCCACCAAAGGGTCACGCTGAGCCATCGCGCGCAGCCCGATGCCCTCTTTCAGGTAGTCCATCTCATAGAGGTGCTCTCGCCACTTGCTATCGAGCACTGAGAGCACCACCCGGCGCTCGAGTTCCCGCATCGCATCCTTGCCCGCTATGGCCTCGAGCTCGGCCTCGCGGCGGGCGTAGGCATCCTGCGCGTCGGCGAGCACGGCGGCCAGCAGCACGTCACGCGTGAGGTCGCCGTCCTCGCCGCCAATGGCCTCGTACTCGATGCTGACCGGGTACAGCGTGCGCAGTGCCGTCCACAGCTGAGCAAGGTCCCAGTCCTCAGCGTATCCGTTCTCAGTGGCGCCGTTGACGTAAGCGGTGATCACATCGCTCAACATGTGTCCGACCTGCTCGCCGAGGTCCTCGCCCTCCAGCACCCGGCGCCGCTCGGCATACATCACCTTGCGCTGCAGATCCATGACCTCGTCGTACTTGAGAACATTCTTACGGATATCGAAATTCTGTTGCTCGATCTGGGTCTGCGCGGACTGGATCGCCCGCGTGACCATCTTGGCCTCGATCGGAATATCGTCCTCCATCCGTAGCCGAGTCATGATCGACTCAACCATCGGACCGTTGAAACGCACCATCAGCTCATCACGCAGCGAAAGGTAGAACCGAGACTCACCGGGGTCGCCCTGACGCCCGGACCGACCGCGCAACTGATTGTCGATCCGTCTCGAATCGTGCCGTTCCGTGCCCAGCACGTAGAGCCCGCCCATCGCCACGACCTCAGCGGCCTCAGCCGCGACCTCGGCGCGAGCTTCTTCCACGGCGGAGTCCCAGGCGGCCTCGTACTCCTCCGGGGTCGCGACCGGATCCAGTCCACGCGCCCGCAGCGCGTTATCAGCGAGGAACTCCGGGTTGCCGCCCAACATGATGTCGGTGCCGCGGCCGGCCATATTGGTGGCCACGGTGACGGCCCCGCGGCGGCCTGCCTCGGCGATGATCGCCGCCTCTTTCTCGTGGTGCTTTGCGTTGAGCACCGAATGCGGAATACCAGCCGATACCAGTTCCTTCGACAGGTGCTCCGAGCGCTCGACGCTCGCGGTGCCGACCAGCACCGGCTGACCCTTCACGTGCCGCTCGGCGATATCGGCCACCACTGCGGCGAACTTGGCCTCCTCCGTCTTGTAGACCAGATCACCCCGGTCCTCCCGGATCATCAGCCGGTTGGTGGGGATAGGCACCACCTGCAGTTCGTAGATCCGATTGAGCTCGGCGGCCTCGGTCTGCGCTGTACCGGTCATGCCGGACAGCTTGTCGTAGAGGCGGAAGTAGTTTTGCAGGGTGATCGTGGCCAGCGTCTGGTTCTCGGCCTTGATCTCCACCCGCTCCTTGGCCTCGATGGCCTGGTGAATCCCCTCGTTGTAACGTCTGCCGTGCAGTATTCGGCCAGTGAACTCATCGACGATGAGAACCTCGCCACCCCGGACCATGTAGTCTTTGTCCTTGATGAAGAGTTCCTTGGCCTTCAGCGCGTTGTTCAGGAAGCCGACCAGCGGTGTGTTGCTGGCCTGATACAGGTTTTCGATGCCCAGTTGGTCCTCGATGTAGGTAACACCCTTCTCGGTGACGGCCACCGTCCGCGTCTTACGATCAACCTCGTAGTGGTGTCGGTTGATCTCGTCTCTGCGCTCCACCCTCTCGCTAGCCAGCAACATCGTGACGTCGTACCCCTGCATCTTCGGAACCATCTTCGCGAACTCGCCGTACCAGCGGGAGGGTTGCTCCGCGGGTCCGGAGATGATCAGCGGGGTGCGGGCCTCGTCGACGAGGATGGAGTCAACCTCATCGACAACGGCGAAGTAATGCCAGCGATGAACGCAGTCACCGAGATTCCAAGCCATGTTGTCGCGCAGATAGTCGAAGCCGAACTCGTTGTTCGTACCGTAGGTGATGTCGGCGTGGTATGCCTTCCGCCGGTCCGCAGCCGGCATCTGGGATAGGATCACCCCGACCTCAAGGCCGAGGAACCGGTGTACCCGGCCCATCCAATCTGCGTCGCGTTTGGCGAGGTAGTCGTTGACCGTGACCACGTGCACACCATCGCCGGTGAGCGCGTTGAGATACGCGGGCAGCACCGAGGTCAGCGTCTTGCCCTCACCAGTGCGCATCTCGGCGATATTGCCCTCGTGCAGCACGACACCACCCATGAGCTGCACATCGAAATGCCGCTGCCCGAGCGTGCGCTTGGCGGCCTCGCGGACGACTGCGAACGCCTCGTCCCGCAGCTCATTCAGCGACTCGTTGAGCACACGGAGACACCGCTGCTTCTCCACGCGCTTGCGTGTCTCATCAACCTCACGGTTCAGCTCCTCCCGCCAGTTGTCCGAGACGCCGTGCCTACGGCGAAACTCAGCGTGGCGGGAGCGGAACTCATCGGTTTTGGCGCGCAGCTCGGCATCGGAGAGACCAGCGACGTCGTCTTCCAGGTCGTTGATGTTTTTGGCGATGCGCTTCAGGCTGCGCACCATCGGCTTGTGCTCGCCTGCGCGGAGCAGTCGGGACAGGACCACCGTGGGAGACCTCACTCGTATCGGGACGCGGCCCGGCGGTGGGCAGGCTCTGGCGTGCCGCACGGCGCCGTAGACCGCCGGTGTGCACCCATCGTATGCCCCACCCGGACCGTGCCGTCATCAGCGCAGGCCAGCCCCTCCCCGACGGCCCGATACCGTCGGCGAGCGCACTGATCGCCGCCTGAGTGCCGGACTCGAACAAGCACTGTCGCTTCCGGTACCCAGACGGCGATCAACGATCAAGGTGGTCCGTCAGCCCCTCACGGCTGACAACCCGGCCCTAGGCCAGCTGGACCACGCCGTAGTGGAAGCCCCTCCTTCGGTACACCACGCTGGGCCTGCCGGAGGCGGCGTCGGAGAACAGGTAGAAGTCGTGGCCAACGAGTTCCATCTCGCAGAGGGCCTGGTCCACGGTCATCGGCTCGGCGGAGTTTCTCCTCTCCTGGACGACACAACCCGGGCCCGCCACCTCAGGCGACTCGACACGCTGGGCCGGGACTTGGTAGTCGACATCCTGCTCGAGACGGTCAAGCACCCCGGTCCGGAAACGCTGTCCGTTGGAACCCACGTCGGTTCCTGATGCCAGCGTGGCCGCGAGCGGCGCGGTGGCCTCGGCGACAGAAGTGGGTTGGCGGCGTCCGTGGTGCACTTTGCGACGGTCCGCGAACCGGCGCAGCCGGTTTTCCAGTTTACTCACCGCGGTGTCCAGCGCAGCGTAGAAATCCGGACCACGGGCCTCGGCGCGGACTGTCTGCCCACGGCACAGGCCGGTGATCTCCACTCGCTGGCAGCTCTTGGACTGCCGGGGATTACGTTCGTGGAACAGCTCGACGTCATAGCGGATGGCCTTGTGGTCATAGCGTTTGACGCGAGCGAGTTTGTCGGCGACGTGCACCCGGTAGTGCTCGGGCACCTCGACGTTACGACCCTTCACGACAATATCCACTAGGGCGACCTCCTCGGGTTGTCCAGCAGGGACAGCAGACTTCGGCGGCGCCGGGGGTAGGGATCACATGACCACCGACGCCAGGAGCATGGCTGTTTCGCCTCCTTCCCATCTTGCACGGTGGGTAGATCCACGACGGTAGTCCGCAACGGGTGCGGTCGCTAGTGGACAGAACACCCGCTTTCAGGATCAACGCCCAGGGTGGTATGCGCAACCAGAAGTTACGACGGCGCGTGACGCCCGGAGGCTGCGAGCACCACGATCGCGGGTACCTCGACACCCGCCTGGAGTAGCGCCGCGGCGCAGGTGGCTGCGGTCGCCCCAGTGGTCACCACATCGTCGACGAGTACCGCGGGCAAGCCGGCGCCCGGCAGGCCGGCGGGCCGCACCAGCACTCGACCCGCGAGGTTGACCTGCCGAGCGGCCCGATCGAGACCGACCGAATCGCGCACCCCGGACGCCATCCGCAGCGCCGGGGCGACCGCGGCCGCAACCCCCGCGGTGGCCAGCACGGCCGCCGCCCGATCAGCCACCAACGCCACGTGCTGGCCGCCGCGATGAGCTGCGGCCGACCAGCGCGACGGCACCGGCACCATGGCGACGGCACCGCACTCGGTTCCTGGCTGCAGAGCAAGCAGTGCGGCGGCGAGCGCATCGCCCAGCGGACCCGCGAGGTCGCGGCGGCCCCGTTCCTTGTAGGCCAGCAGTGCCACCCTCAGCGGGCCACGGTAGGCACCCAGGGCGTACACCGGCGGGCCTGCCTCGCAACACGGGGGATGCACCCGCACCGGCGCTCCGAGCACCGTCGCGCAGCGGCCACACCAGACCGGGCCCGGCGCACCGCAGCCACCGCACCCGGCCGGTAGCACCAAGTCGAGCAGAGCACGCAGGCCGTCCCGCACCCACTCAGCATGCCCTGGCGCGCTCACCCGCCCAGCCGCCGAACCCGGTGCTGACCCAACCTGTGCACAGCGGCACCAACTATCCACAGCAACGCGGCCGTGGGCTTGCACCGACCGTTTCAGCCAGGGTAAAGCGGTACCGCACCAGGCCCGACTCCGCCCAGCAGCGGTTCCCACACCTCTTGGGTATCCGAGTACGACCACAACCCCGTGGCGTCCGCGACCACGACCTCACGGCCCGGCGCGGCGATGATGTCGGTCAGCGGGCCGGTCAGGTTGGTGCTGGGGACCTGGCGCCGGGTCAGTCCATCCACCGATACCGAGGACACCCTCGGGGACGGTTCGGCCGAGGACACCACCAGCAGCTCGGACCGGGCCCAGTCCACCCCCCCGCTGACAGGTAGGTTGCCGTCGCGCAGCACCCGGGCATGGCGCAGGCTCACCTCCCCCATTTCGGTCACCACCGCGGCAACCACCACCCGCCCGCCGACGACCGCAGCGACCCGCACGCCATCCCGAGACAGCCGCAACTCGGTGATGGGACCGAGTTCGGCGAGCTCGGTGGCGTTGACCTGATAAGGCGCCGAAGGGCCGGTGTCGGAGAGCATCACCCCGGCCACCGTGGAACCGTTGATCACGGTCCATACCTCGGTGCCGGACGGCCGCCAGGTGGGTCGGGTCACCGATCTCGCGTTCATCGGAACAGCCGTCAAGTCCCCACCCGAAGGTCCGATACGCAACTCGGGGCGCCCGTCCGGACCGGCGACGACGACGGCCAGCCAGTCGCCTACCGGACTGGAGCGAGCGGCGCTGAGCACGGTGAACTGGCCGTCGCCCGCTGGTCCCGGCACGGGCACCCCGTCCAGCCCACGTAACAGCCCGTCGATGACTACCTGACCGGGTACATCCGGCCGGGGCCCGGTCGCCGAGGTGTAGGAGGTGATGTCAGCCGCGTTCCACTCCGGCTGGCCAGCCACCATCGGTTGACCGTCGGCGAGCAAGAGCAGCGGGGCGGGCACCATACCGTCCAGGGTGTTGATGATCTGCGCCGCGACCAGCCGTCGGTCCTGCTCGCCGAGCCCATCGAGGCCTGCGATGTCGATCACGGTGCGCCCTTTGCTGCTGACCAGGACGTTGGACCGAAGTCGGGCGCCTTCGGGCAATGCCGAGATGACGGCTCCGGCCAGCCCCTCGGAGGGGCCCCCGAGCAGCAGGTCCAGAACCCGCCCCGGCAGGGTGGGCGCCGGGTGGGCGGGCACCCAGCGTAGGTCGGACACCAACGTGCCGCGGTTCGGGTCGATGAAGGACACCCGGACCTGGCGGTAGTTGCGCTGGAAGGCGGTGCTCTCCACCAGCACGCCTGGCGGCGGATCGATGATCCGCCACTCACCGAGTTCTTTGACCACGTTGAGCGCAACGGTGAACTTCCCTGGCTGCGGAGTGAAGCTCCCGTCCGCCTCAAGCCTGCCCAGCCGGGGGCCCCCCACCTGGACTCGACGCAGACCCTCGGCGGGACTGGGCTCCGGAGTGGCGCCAGGGGCGTCCTCGATCACGGTGAGCCCCGCGGCGTCGTGCCAGCTCGCCGCCGTATCCCGAGTGAGGTACGCACGGGCGGCGGCGTGGCCGTTGGCCGGGCTCCCCGTCGCTTCGATGAATTGCCGCACCAACCGGAACGGGTCCACCCCCCGTGGCGGACCTGTCGGTGTGAGCACCTGCTGGCCCACTGGCAGCGAGCGCACCACCTGCAGGTCAGAACTCTCCGGGACGGTGGCGCAACCGGTCAGCGTGGCACCACAGGCAAGCAGCGCCAGCGCGACGATCCACCTGGGCATCAGCCAACCCCCGGTCCGGCCGGGACTACGACGTCGTCGGGAGCCAGCGGCAGCGGGCTGGACGTGAGCTCGGCGCCCTGGCTGCGGGGCAGGGTGAGCCGGAAGGTGCTGCCTCGCCCTGGCTCGCCCCATGCCTGCAGCCAACCACCGTGCAGCCGGGCGTCCTCCAGGCTGATCGACAGCCCCAGCCCGGTGCCCCCGGTGCGCCGATTGCGGGACGGGTCGCCACGCCAGAACCGGGTGAAGACCAGGTCCTGCTGCCCCGGCTGCAGCCCGACGCCGTGGTCGCGAACAGCAACCGCGACAGCGTCGGAATCCGCCGCGACCCGCACCTGGACCGGACGGCCCTCACCGTGGTCCAGCGCGTTACTGATCAGGTTGCGCAGGATCCGCTCGACGCGGCGCGGGTCGATCTCGGCGAGCACCTCCACGGCAGGCAGGTACAGCTCGACGTCGGTGCCTGCCCGATCGGCGACCGCACGCACTGCGGCCACGGCCGCCCGCACGGTGGCGCGCACGTCGACCGTCTCACCCTGCAGGTCGGCGACGCCCGCATCGTGGCGGGAGATCTCCAGCAAATCAGCGAGCAGCACCTCGAACCGGTCCAGCTCGTGCACCAGCAGCTCGGCCGAACGACCCAGCGCGGCGCCCAGGTTGTGGCGGGACTCGTAGAGCATGTCGGCAGCCATCCGCACGGTGGTCAGTGGGGTACGCAGCTCGTGAGAGACGTCGGAGGTGAACCTGCGCTGCAGCGCGCCGAAGTCCTCCAGCTGCCGGATCTGACGCTGGATGCTGGCAGCCATCTCGTTGAAGGAGGTGCCGAGCCGGGCCGTTTCGTCCTCCCCGACGACCGGTATGCGTTCCTCCAGGTGCCCTTCGGCGAATCGCTCGGCGACCTCAGCGGCTTGCCGGACCGGCACCACCACCTGGCGAGTCAACAGGCTGGCGATGCCCGCGATGAGTACCAGCAGCACCAGACCGCCGACCACCAACGTGGATTGCACCAGGCTCAGCGTGCGCTGCTCGGCGGCGAGCGGGAACAGCAGGTAGAGCTGGAGAGTGCGGCCCGCGCTGCCGACCGGCATGCCGACCGCCAGCATGGTGACCGCCATCCCGTCCCGCTGCACGGTGGTGATCTTGTAGGCGAGTGCGCCCCGCTCCACCGCGGAGCGCAGCACGGCGGGAACATCCTCCAGCGGTCCGACCTTCTGCCCAGAGCCGGTCACCCCCACCGGGCCACCACCGTCTACCAGGACCGGCTCGAATGCCCCTGCGTTGGCTATCGCGACGTTCCCACCCGCCTGATCCGGGTTGGTCAGCCGGTCGAGCGCGGTGGTCAGCCTGCCGGTCAGCGCGGCCGAGGCGGGGTCGACCCCGCCGAGCTCGGCCTCCACAACGGCCCTGCTGTGCTCCCCCTGCAGCAGCACGGCCTGCGTCTTGTTGTCGAGCAGCTGGTCGGCGATCTGGGTCTGCAACACCATTCCCAGCACCAACACGACGGTGGTGGACAGCGCAACGCTGCTCACCACCACCCGAACCTGCAGCGAGCGGCGCCACAGCGCGCGGACCTCGGCGATGAGCTCGCTGGCTGGGGCGATGACCCGGTAACCGGCGGGTTTCACCGGCCCGCGAGGCTCACGACGGACCGGCCTTGTATCCGACGCCTCGTACGGTCAGTACCACCTGCGGGTGCTCGGGGTCGATCTCGACCTTGGAGCGCAGCCGCTGCACGTGCACGTTTACCAGCCTGGTGTCCGCGGCGTGCCGGTACCCCCAAACCTGTTCAAGCAGCACCTCGCGGGTGAACACCTGGCGCGGTTTGCGGGCAAGGGCGACGAGCAGCTCGAACTCCAAGGGAGTCAGTGAGATGGTCCGCCCTTCGCGGTGGATCTGGTGGCCGGGCACGTCAATGGTGATGTCGCCGATGGCGAGCAGCTCGGCAGGCGCGGCCTCGATCCGGCGCAACCGGGTCCGCAACCTGGCCACCAGCTCCTTGGGTTTGAACGGTTTGACAACGTAGTCGTCAGCGCCGGATTCCAGACCCAAAACCACGTCGACGGTGTCACTCTTGGCAGTGAGCATCACCACGGGGACACCGGACTCGGCGCGGATCGCCCGGCACACGTCGATGCCGTTCATCCCCGGCAGCATGAGATCCAGGAGCACCAGATCGGGCTTCAACTCACGTAGCGCAAGCATCGCCTTGCTGCCGTCGAACACCACCGCGGTGTCGAATCCCTCTCCACGCAGCACGATGGTCAGCATCTCGGCAAGCGCGGGGTCGTCATCCACCACAAGCACACGAGCCCTCATGGTCACTATCGTGGCATCCCGCGCGCCGCTCCCGGCTGCCGGGCGCAGCGGCGACCCGTGTCCTCGTTATTCGTCGGGCCCTGGTCGCCGCTGACGGGGCACCCTGTTGACAACCCAGCTCCGCGGGGGGTTGCCAACCCAGCTCCGCGGGGGGTTGCCAACCCCGTCCCGCGGGGGGTTGCCAACCCGGTTCGTCCGGGGCTTGACCTGCCGCGGCAGGTCAGTTCGCGGAGTAATCCACATGGCGGTCAACGTGCACGCCGCCACATGGAAGAGGATGATGCCGAGCACGATCCACCAACCCTCGGCACCAACGAGCACGACGGCGATCATCCCGCCGAGCAGCGCCAACGTGCCGATCCGGGTCGGCCGCAACAGCACCTGACGGGTGAAGGCCAGCAACGCAGTTTCGGCACGAGACACATTTAGCAAATCGCGCAGCTGGGAACAAACGTTTCCTGAACTCACCCATCGAGTAACTGAAGCGCCAAATCGGTGGAACTTTCACCTGCGACGGCGTCCAGGATGTGCCAGGGAGCCAGCCAGCCACCAGCAGCCAGCCCGTCGTATACCGCCGCACACCGCGCCTGCAGACCACCGTCGACCTCAAACGCGTCCTTGGCCCGGTTGCCGTCCACGTCGGCCCGGGCGTCCACGCGGGCAGCGGCAACGGCGGCAGGCACCCTCAGCAGCAGCTGTGCGTCCGGCACCGGGACGCCGAAACGGTCCACCTCCAGGGCGCGGACCCAGCCGACGAAGCGACCGCCCGCATCCTCGTGGAGCCGGGCCGCCCCGTAGGCGGCGTTGGAAGCGACGTAGCGATCCAGCAACACCACATCGTGGCAGGCCCGCAGCGCACGCAGTTCGTCCGCGGCGTCCCGGCGGTCCAGAGCGAACAACACAGCCATCCCGTGGACCGAGCCCGCCAGGTCGCCAAGCCGGCCGTACAGCGCATCTCGCACCAGTTCGGCGTGCACGTTGGTGTCATAGCGCGGAAAGGCCATCCGGGCGACCGATGCTCCCCGGGCGGTGAGCGCCACAGCCAACCCGTCGGCGACGGTGCGCTTGCCCGCTCCGTCCAGTCCCTCGATGACCACTAGCCGACCCACGCCCGAGCACGTTAGCGGACTAATGGGAGTTAGCGAATCCGATGATCATGGCCCCCCACCAACCGAGCTGAGACAGCGCCGCGGCGGTCCCAGCGCGGCGCAGCAGACCAGCGGGTACCATGCCGTCCCTGAGCCCGCGGAGGCGCTCCCCGAGCGCGTAGACATGCAAGCCGTTGAGGGTCACCAGCAACACCAGGCATAGTTTGATCCAGGTCAGAACCGCGGACAAATCGGGCCCGCACAACGCCCCGCTGAACACCAACCCGATCAGGCCCAGCCAGATCGGCAGGTGGGCGGCGGAGGCAACCTTCATCAGATCGTCCAGCGACCGGCGCCCGAGCAGCCACAACAGCGCGATCCAGTCGACCGCGATCACCGTGCCGAAGCCGACGACCAGCGCAGCAAGATGGACGAAAAGCGCGCCGGTGCGCAGCGTCTCATCAGGTTGCAGATGACTCGCTGCCCACACCACGCTGCCGAGCACGGTCGTGGCGCCCGCCCCCAGCACCAGCATCATCCAGAGCGGAAGTGGGCGACGAATGTGCACGGTCAGCGCCCCCCAGTCCCCCTCAGCCATGGTGGACGGACCAGCCCGGTCCAGCCCAGGGACCGTCGACCCTGGCGAGTGGGGACCGGTGGGCACTGGCTAGGGGCGCATTCGGGCGACCAGGCCGGTGTCGTAGCGCCCCGAGACGAACTCGGGATGCTCCAACAGCTCCGCGTGGAAGGGTAGGTTGCACTTCGGCCCGGTCACGGTGAAGCCGGCGACGGCCGCTCTGGCGCGTTCCAGCGCCTGGTCCCGGTCCGCCCCGTGCACGATCAACTTGGCCATCAGCGAGTCGTAGTTCGGGGTGATCGTGACACCCGCCGCATATCCGGCGTCGACCCGCACCCCTTCGCCAGCCGGTTCCGCCCACTCGGTGATCGGTCCGGGACCTGGCAGGAATCGCCGGGGATCCTCGGCATTGATCCGCAGCTCAATCGCGTGCCCGGACGGAATCGGCGCTGCGGCGTCGGCCAAGCCGGGTTCGATGCCCTCGGCGATCCGCAGCTGGGCAGCCACCAGATCGAGGCCGTAGCACAGCTCGGTCACCGGGTGCTCAACCTGCAGCCGGGTGTTCATCTCCAGGAAGAAGAATTCCCCCGTGTCCCCATCGAGCAGGAACTCCACAGTGCCTGCATTGCGGTAGTCCACGGTGGACGCCGCGAGCACCGCGGCCTTTTCCAGGCGGCTGCGCAGCTCCGGGTCGACGGCGGGCGAGGGGCTCTCCTCGGCGACCTTCTGGTTGCGCCGCTGCACCGAGCAGTCGCGCTCACCCAAGGCGACCACCCGGCCGTCGGCCAGCCCGAGCACCTGTACCTCGACGTGCCGGACCCGCGGAAAGTACCGTTCGACGAACAGCCGCGAGTCGCCGAAGAGACGCTCCGCGAACGCGCTGACTCTGGCGTACTCGGTGCGCACCGCCTCGACATCGGTTGCCACCGCCATACCCATACCGCCCCCGCCTGCGGCGGCCTTGAGCATCACCGGGAAGCCGACCCACACGGCCTCGGCCACGGCCTGGGCCACGTCGGTCACCGCGTCGTTCGAGCCGGGCGCCACCGGTACGCCAGCCGCCGCCATGGTGTTGCGGGCGGTTACCTTGTCCCCCATCGCGGAAATCGCCTCCGCGCTCGGGCCAACCCAGATCAGTCCGTCGTCGCGCACTGCCCGAGCGAATCCCGCGTCTTCGGAGAGGAACCCGTAGCCGGGATGCACCGCGACCGCTCCGGTACGCCGGGCAACACCGAGTAACTGGGGCGCGTCGCGGTAGGCGCTGCCCGGCGGTCCCTCCAACGCAACCGCCTCATGCGCTTCGGCGACGAACGGCAGTTGCCCGTCCACCGAGGAGTACACCGCAACAGTGCGGATCCCCAGCTCCCGCGCGGTGCGGATCACCCGGCGGGCAATCTCACCACGGTTGGCGATCAACAGCGACTCAATCACGCACTCAACTCCCCCTGTCACAGCCGCGCCCGACGCGGCCGATAGACGGCCAACGGATGGCCAACAGCCACAGCCGCAACGTACCCAGGCGCTCACCGGGCGAGCTAGCAGGGGTTAGCCAGCGACCAGCAGCTCGGCCGGGCCGGACATTCGCACCCGCGCGATCCGCACCCGGGCTGGGAGCCTACAAGTCGCTCAGCTCACCCTGGTGGGCAGCAGCGAGTCCAGGCATCGCCCGGAAGAGCTGCAACGGCTCGGATCGCGGATAGACCATCACCTCCGGATCTGCAGCGGCCAACCACACCGAGCAGCCACGCCGCACGGTCACACTGTGACCGCCGTTGGGACCGCCACGGGAACGCAGCTCCGCGCAACCCCTGGTACACAACAAGATCTGCGGCCAACAGCTGTTCAGCAGCACCGGGGTCGGCTCGCCCTGCGCCCACTCCAACCGGGTCAGCCGGAACTCCTCGGCCGGTGTGCGGTACGCGATCTCCTGCGGCCCGACGGGCTCACCGCGCTGCACCAGCAACTCGCCGTACGAAAAATCCAGCACCCGCAGGAGTTCGGGAACGTCAACGTGCTTGGCGGTCAGTCCACCACGCAGCACGTTGTCCGAGTTGGCCATGATCTCTACGCCGGTGCCCCGCAGGTAGGTGTGCAGATTGCCGGCCGGCAGGTACAACGCCTCTCCCGGCCCGAGCACGACGTGGTTGAGCAAGAGGGCCGCGAGCACCCCCACGTCTCCCGGATGTGCCTCCGCAAGCGCGAGCACCTCTGCGGCCACGGCCCGGAAATCGCTACCGTGACCACCACTGGGACCACAACGGGGACCGCCACCGGAGCCACCGGAGCCACCGGAGCCCGGATGCAACAACGCACCGCACGCCTGCAGCGTGAGCGGGAGCAGGGTTTCCACCGCAGGTTGGGGCAGGGTGATCCAGGTGGTGAACAGGGTGCGCAGCCCGGCCGCGTCCGGCGCGGCCGCGAGCAGGGCGCGATAGGGCTCCAGCGCGGGTGTGTCCAGAGCAGCGAGCAGTTCGACGGTGCGAACCGGATCCCGGAACCCGACAAGCGCGTGGAGCTCGGTGAGCGCGCAGATCAGCTCGGGTTTGTGGCTGGCGTCGGGGTAGTTGCGTTCCGGGGCGTCCCGGGGGACTCCGCGAGCCTCCTCGCGGGCGAATCCCTCAGCGGCCTGCTCCGCGGACGGATGAGCCTGCAGGCTCAGCGGTTCCTCGGCGGCGAGCACCTTGAGCAGGAAGGGCAGCCGCTTACCCCAGTGCTGGGCGCAGCGCGTACCAAGGTGGCGGTCGGGATCAGCGTGCAGTGCCTCCAGCAGGGAGGTTTGGGCGCCGTCAGCGTGCACCAGTACCGAGGGGTCGGCCGGGTGCGCACCGAGCCACAGCTCCGCCTGCGGGTGCGGAGCGGGAACCGGGCCGCCGAGCAGCTCCGCGATCGCCGTCCGCGAGCCCCAGGCATAGGGCCGTACCACGTTGCGCAACAACTCCACCCCTACTCTCCCCTCAGCTGTCCACCCGGCTGACCGCTCATCCGATGGCTGACGCAGATCCAGTTGGCTCGCTTGACCCTCCCCACCCCGGCCCACCGAGCACTCCTCGGCCGAACCCCAGGTAGAGCGCTGCGAGATCGAACCGCAGGGCCAGCACCGCCGCTGCGCAGGCTAGGGCGCCAGGCTCGCCCTGGCGCACCATCAGCTCCTCGTCAACTGTCACGACGTCAGCGCTGGGTACTGCTCGCATCGCCGCCGAGCGCTCCAACTGGCGGTCGGCGTACACCCCGAGCAGCACCGGCCGCAGGTCGTGGCGCTGCGTTGAAGCCTCGAACGGATCGTGGAACACCTCGCCCTGCTCCCCGGCGCGGACCGCTTCCTGCCACAGCGCGGGCAGCACAGCGGCCTCGTGGAAACCGGCCGCGTGCGCCACCACCCCAGCATGTGCGGCGAGCGCCCCCGCGGCGTGCCCAGCCACCGCGGTGGCCACCGGATCGGTGCCCCACAGCAAGGGAATCCGCTCGGCGAGCCGCAAGGCCAAGGATTTGGCGGGATTGACGAAGGACTCATGCGCGACGTGGTCGCGCTCGACCTCCCGGTCCAGCTCACCGGCCAGGACCTCAGGATCGGCAGCCAGCAGGCCGAGAGTGTCCAGCAGCATCAGCCCGGCGATCAGCGTACGCGGCAGGGCCAGCCCAGGTGGCACGTCGACCCGGGGCACCAGCATCACTGACCGCCCTGCCGCCGCAGCCGCCACCGGGCCATCGGCAGGGGCGGTCAGCACCACCTGAGCGCCCCGGCGGACCGCTCGATCGACACCCTCAGCGAGCTCACGGTCACCGGGATCGGTGGTGTTGGCCAGTACCACGTCCAATGCGCCCACCCACATCGGTACGTACGGTGCCATCACCACCGGCACCGGGCAGGCCGGCCCGAGCAGCGCGACCAGCAGGGGAGCTGCGGCCGGTACCGCACCCGACCGGGTCAGCAGAACGAGAGCCCGGGGACGGTGCCCGCCCAGGCGGGCCAACCCTGCCTCCTGCGCCGCAGTCGCCATGGAGCGCACCTGGGCACCTGCGGTGGCCGCCGCTCGCAGCAGTCCGCCGCTGTCGGTGGCTTCCAGCCGCCCGGGATCGTCGAGCAAACCGTCGTCGAACACCCGGTCCTCCACTTCGCTGACCACTATCCCTTACCCAGGTCCACTCGACCCAGACGAGACCCACCACTATCAGGTCCGCTCGCCGCGGGTCCGGTTCCGGGCAACGCCTCGTTGAGCAGCAGCACCGGTATACCGTTGGTGACCGGGAAGCTGCGCCCACAAGCGGTGCAGGTCAACGCATGGGCTTGCGGATCCGAGGCGGTACCGGTACGCAGCTCGGCATGCTCAGGGCACGGACACGCCAGGATCTCCATCAGCCGCGGATCCAGCGGCTTCGGTCGCACAGTGCGTACCAGCGTGAGCACCTCGTCGCGCAGGGTCTGGACTGCGGCGGTGTCCGGGGCCTCGATGTTGAGCCGCAGCAGGGGCTCGGTATTCGACGGCCGCAGGTTGAACCATGAACCGCCAGGCAGCCGCACGGTGAGGCCGTCGAGCTCGTCGAACTCGACGCCGTCCCGCCGACCGAAGTGCTCCCGCACAGCCGCCATCCTGCCCCGCTGGTCGTCGACCGTGGAGTTGATCTCACCGGATGCGGAGTATCGGCTGAATTCGGCCATCAGCGCCGACAGCGGCCGGTACTGGTCGCCCAGTGCGGCCAGCACGTGCAGGGCGGCCAGCATGCCGGAATCGGCTCCCCAAAAGTTGCGGAAGTAGTAGTGCGCGGAATGCTCCCCGCCGAAGATCGCCCCAGTCTCCGCCATCGTCTGCTTGATGAACGAGTGCCCGACCCGGCTGCGCACCGGCCGCCCGCCACGCTCGGCGACGATCTCTGGCACAGCTTGGGAGGTGATCAGGTTGTAGATCACCGCGGCACCGGGTGAGACGGCCAGCTCCCGGCTTGCGACCAGCGCGGTGATGGCGCTGGGACTCACTGGCGCACCGCGTTCGTCGACCACGAAGCAGCGGTCCGCGTCGCCGTCGAAGGCCAGCCCCAGATCGGCGCCGTGCTCGCGCACCGCAGCCTGCAGGTCCACCAGGTTGGCGGGGTCCAGGGGGTTGGCCTCGTGGTTGGGAAAGGTGCCGTCCAGCTCGAAGTACAGCGGGATGACGTGCAGCGCCAGCCCGGCTACCACCGCGGGCACGGTGTAGCCGCCCATCCCGTTACCGGCATCCACCACGACCCGCAGCGGCCGGATCGCGGACAGGTCCACCAGGGAGCGTAGGTACTCCGCGTAGTCGGCAAGCATGTTCCGCTCGGTCACACTCCCCCCGCCGGGCCCCGGCGCGATCCCACCCTCGACGGCGGCCCGGATCTCCTCCAGCCCACTGTCCTGCCCCACCGGCGCGGCACCGGCGCGGCAGAGCTTGATGCCGTTGTAGCGGGCCGGGTTGTGACTCGCGGTGAACATCGCGCCGGGCAGCGCGAGCCGCCCCGAAGCGAAGTAGAGCATGTCGGTGCTGGCCAGGCCGATCGAGATGACGTCGAGGCCGCGGCCGGTCACCCCCTCGGCGAAGGCGTCTGCCAGGCCGGGCGAGGAGTCCCGCATGTCATACCCGACGACCACGGCCCCCGGGCTGGCCGATCCTGGGCTGGCCGATCCTGGGCTGGCCGCGTGGCTGACGAATTCGGCGAACGCGGCGCCGAAGTCTCGCACCACCCCAGAGTCGAGTTGCTCACCGACGACACCCCGGATGTCGTATGCCTTCACGATCGCGGACAGGTCAGGCATTGCGCTCCCTTCGCCGGGTGGGGCTTGTCGGGGCCAGCGGACTTCCAGCGCCTACTCGCGACGCTGGGTAGCCTATCCGCGCGCCCGCTCAACACAGCGGCGAGCGGGCGTGCACCGGTCTCAACTGTCGATCGGGTCGGGTAGCACCCGCAGGTGGGCTCTACGGCCACTGCCGGGCGCTGGGCCAGCCAGGACGGGGGCCACAGGGCGATCGGCCCGGCCCGCCTCCCGCACCGCTTCGGCCAGCGCGGTGAGATCGTCCACCGTAGGTTCGGGCTCAGCGAATTCACCCTCGTGACGAACCACATCCCACCCCCTCGGGGCGGTCAGCCGCAACGCGTGCCGCTCGCACAGGTCATAGGAGTGCGGTTCACTGTAGGTCGCCAGCGGACCCACCACAGCTGTGGAGTCCGCATATACAAAGGTCAGCGTCGCGACTGCCGGGTTGATGCACCCAGTCCTCGAGCACCGCCGCACGCTGCGCACGGCGGGGACCATAGCGCGTGGGCCGAATGCCGTGTGGCAGGCGCGCGGAAACGGCACAGGCCGAGTCCGCCCGGCGTAGTCTCGACGGTCATGACAGTGACGCGGCCGACCCCCACCCGCCTACGCATGCGGCAACCCAGGCGCCGGGACCGACGCGGTCGCGGGGTCCGGGGGTTGCTGTTCCCGACCACGTTGCCCGCGTCGCGCAGCCGCTCGGAGCGATTCGACGCGATCGTGCTGGGCGCACTGGAGCCGATCGATGAGCGCTGGCATGCCGAACTCAGCCAGCTCGATGTGGCGGTCGACGAGGTGCCGGAGGTCACCGACTGCAATCCAGCCACGGTGAGCTGGGGCAGCGATGTGGTGGAGGACGGCAAGGTGCCGCTGGCCCGCCTGGTGCCAGTGGGGGTGGACCGGGCCGGTCTGCCGACCCGAGCTCGGATCGTGCTCTACCGCCGACCGCTGGAGACCAGGGCACAGGACGGCGGCGACCTGTCCGACCTCGTGCACGAGGTTCTTGTCGAGCAGGTCGCGACCTACCTGGGTCTGGACCCGGATGCCATCGACGGCCCCACCGACCCCAGGAGCTGACGCGCCGAGCTAATGCTCGCGGCTGTGCGGCGGGTAGCTGTGCGGCGGGTAGCGGCGCCAAGTAGGCACAGCCATCCCAACTACCAGCAGGACTATCGCTACCTGACCGAGTAGCAGTAGGGCCCTGGCGAATTCCGAACGGTCCACCCGCAGCTCCGCCGCCGTTGCGGGTACCTGCACCGCGACCTGGTGCCCCCACCCCCGCACCACCGGCACCGCAGCGCCGTCGACGGTCGCCCGCCAGCCAGGCTCGTCGTTGGCCGCGATCACCAGCAACCGACCCTCGGCGCCGGGCTCGACCCGCACCGCCAACGACGGCGGTCTGCCGTCCACCGCGACGCCGGTGACGTCCTTGTCGATGGGCGGAGCGGCACCGCCGCGCGCCTGCTCGGCCAACGCGGGGCCGAGCAACTCCGCGCCCGGAATCGGCCGGACCACTCGCAGCACCGGCCTGCCATCGGCCGTGGCGGGCGCGCTCGTGGCCAGCGGACCGGCCGCCGCGAGGGCGCGTGCGCCCTGCTCAGCGGTGGGCAGCACGATGAACTCCACCCCGGTCGCCGCCACATTAGCGATCGCAGCGGGGGTTTCCCCTGGCTTGCCTGCCCGCAGTGCCGCCGCCACCCGGTCCAGCCGGGCGCCAGTGGCCCGCAGCGGAGCGACATCGTCGTCGCCGAAGCGCGCCGTCCGCGACCTGGTCAGCCGCACCGGCTCGCCTTCATCCCCGACGATCAGCACAGACGTCCCTTCGCGCGCCAGCTCCTCGGTCAGCGCGGCGGCCAGCACCGGCTGGCCGGCAGGCACGTCATCGGTGAGCGGGCCAGCGGCGCCCACGAGCACCGCTACTACCGAGAGCGCGCCCACCCCGGCGCACGCCGTGGCGGGTATCGCCTTACTCCGGATGCCGACGTCTGGCTCAGTCGTGGTGTCGAGATCTCGCTCGGTGGTGCGGCCGGCCAGCAGCACTATCCACAGCAACCCGCATCCGACGAGCAGCAGTGCGCCCCCAGTGAATCCGGGCCGGGGGTCACCGCCGGCCAGCGGCCCCACCGGGAGCATGGTCAGCGCAGCGGCCGCTCCGGCGCCGAGAAGTACCAACCCCAGCCCCGGCAGCATTGCCAAGGAAGGGCGAGCGAGGATCGCGATCACGGCCGCCGCCACGACCACCAGACCCACCCACGGCGCGGCGCCCGCACCACCGGGATCCAGGGCGATCAGCCGCCACCAGTCGGGTGAGATTTCGGGCACCACTGCACCCACCCCGTGCAGCAGTACCGCGGGACGCTGAACCACCACGGCCAGCCACGGCATGAGCATCCCCAGCGGCGCAAGCACCACCGCGAAGAGCCCGGCCACCCGGCGCAGTGTCGTCCCGGCCGGACCGCTGGGTGTCGGCACCATGACGAACCCGACCAGCGCCACCGCCAGTATCAGCAGGTGCACCAGCGGCGCGAACGCGCTGATGATCGCGAGCCCCAACGCGGTGGCGGCCGCTGTGGACAGCCAAGCGGTGGTTCTGCCCGCCGTGCCGCCGCGAAGCACCACCGCGGTACCAGCCAGTACGAGCGGAAGGAGGATGAAGGTCAGGACAACGTCCAGTCGGCCCTGGGCAACTCCTGCGATGGCGGGCGGCAGCACCGCGTAGGCGGCGGCCACCAGCGCGCGCCTGCCAGGGGTGACCGGAAGACTACGAGTAGCCAGGTAGGCGGACAGCGCGGCCAGTGGCATCGCGGCCAGCAGCAGCAGGGAGACCGCGGTGGTAGGCGAGCCCACCGGCAGGCCAAGCACCCCCAGCACTGCCAGCGCCGCAGGCGCCGGGGCCGCGCTACCGCCACCAACCGGGTGCCAGGCAGCCAGGTAGGACGACCAGATGTCGGCCAGACCTGGCACTGGGAGCAGGCGCCCTCCGGCCAGGTCGAGTCCGAGCCGGTCGCGGTTCACCAGCACTGCGAGCACGGTCATAGTGACCACCAGCAGCACAGCTGGGGATCGCGGGACCTTGCGGAGGAGCCCGCCGAACCCGGAAACCGCTGTCGTGAACCGACCGTGCTCGCTGCTCGGCGTTGCGGTGCCGGGCTGCCTGCGTACTGGCGATGGCCGCGAACGGGACTCCGACCCGCCCGTGGCCGCCGTCGTGCTTTGGCGCGACACCGACTCCTCCTGTCCAGCCCCGACGTCGAGTGGGAGCACACCGTACGTCCCGGCGGGACGGTGCCCCAGCCAGGCCTGGCCCGCAGGCTGCCAGATCTTGGTACCAATGGTCCAGCGCTAAGGCACCATGAACGTGCTTGAGTCGGTGTCGCAGCGGCCCCGCGGTACGCCCGCGGTCGGTGCGTCTGGCCTGCTGGCAGGCCCTCAACCCGCGCTGTGCTTGAGCCTGCGGCGCTCCCGCTCGGACAACCCGCCCCAGATGCCGAATCTCTCATCGTGGGACAGCGCGTACTCCAAACATTCAGCCCGGACAGTGCACCCCAAGCAGATCCGCTTCGCTTCCCTCGTCGAGCCGCCCTTCTCGGGGAAGAACGCCTCCGGGTCGGTCTGGGCGCACAAGGCGCGCTCCTGCCACTCCTGCTGGGCCGACTCACCGAACAGGGTGACAAGCATCGGGTCATCCGCGTTCGGTGCCCAGCAACGCAGTTCGGTGTCCCCCTGCTCGCAGTCCCGGTCCTGGTCCATCTCATCCATAATTTGTCCGCCTCCTCGCCATCTGGTTCCTCCCCAGTTGGCGGACTGACCGGGCCAGCGAGGCACCGGAAATAACAACGGTGTGATTACACCCGTGTCACCCGCTGAACGCAACCCCGAAAACCCATTCGAGGACCCTTATCGGCGTGTCGCAGTTGACGCGCGCGCCCAGCCGACTCACAACCTGGCGGCCGAGTGGGCGACACTGTGCCGGTGCGTGCCACCAGCCTCGCCCCCAGCCCCCTGTTTGTGCTCCTCGTCACTGCCACCGTGGCCGGCGGTGCGCTCGCGGCGCTGACCTCAGGCGTGGCCCGTACCGCAGGCATCGTGGTGCTGGTGCTCGGCGGGTGGGCGGTCTCACTGTGCCTGCACGAGTTCGGGCACGCGCTGGTGGCCTACCGGGGTGGCGACTACTCGGTGCGCGCCAAGGGGTACCTCACCCTCGATATCCGGCGATATACCGACCCGGTCATGTCGCTGCTGCTGCCGCTGCTGCTGCTGGCGGTGGGTGGCATCCCACTGCCCGGCGGCGCGGTATGGATCAACCATCACGCGCTGCGCTCCCGCGCGACGATCTCGGCGGTGTCGCTGGCAGGCCCGCTGACCAATCTGGCGCTGGCCGTGGTGCTGATCGCCGTAGTCGGC
Organism: Pseudonocardiales bacterium; assembly: GCA_052390495.1. GTDB lineage: Bacteria > Actinomycetota > Actinomycetes > Mycobacteriales > Pseudonocardiaceae. Next base: position 5,517 of record JBQTGW010000342.1, on the reverse strand, counting down.
ATCGGCGTACCACCTGGTGGGCTCGCCGCCGGACTGTCCTGCCTCGCCCTGGTGCAGCTGCTGGCGTTCGTCCTGAACATCCTGCCGGTGCCGGGCCTGGACGGGTTCGGGGTGCTGGAGCCCTATCTGTCCGCGTCCACCCGCCAGTTCGCCGACAAGGTCCGTCCCTACGCCCCGCTGGCGCTCTTTGTGCTGATCATCGGCGTACCCGGGTTGGCCGCGGTGCTGTTCAGCGGCGGCTTCGCGCTCTTCGACGTCCTCGGTGGGGACCCGAGGGCAGCGGCCATCGGCTTCGCCGAGCTCATGTTCTGGCGCTGAGCCAACCTGGCGGCTCGCCGCGTAGCGTGGCCCGGCGTGAAGGTTGTTGTGCTGGCAGGCGGCGTCGGGGGCGCTCGGTTCCTGCTCGGCACCAAGGCTGCACTGGGCCTGCCCGCCATCGGCTCCGCTCCCCTCAAGACCGCACCGAGCGATCACGAGATCACCGCAGTGGTCAACACCGGCGATGACATCTGGTTGCACGGGCTGCGAATCTGCCCGGACCTGGACACCTGCATGTACACCCTCGGCGGCGGGATCGACCCCGAGCGCGGCTGGGGCCGGGCGAACGAGAGCTGGGTGGTCAGGGAGGAGCTGGCGAGCTACGGCGCTGATCCGGACTGGTTCGGGCTGGGCGACCGCGACCTGGCGACCCACTTGGTCCGCACTCGGATGCTGCGGGCCGGTTATCCGCTATCCGCCGTGACCGCGGCGCTGTGCGACCGGTGGCGCCCTGGGGTGCGGCTGTTGCCTGCCACGGACGACCGCTGCGAGACACACGTGGTGGTCCAGGACGGCGCGGCGCGGCGCGCGATGCACTTCCAGGAGTGGTGGATCCGGCATCGCGCGGCGTTGCCCGCCAGCGCGTTCGTGCCGGTGGGAGCGGACGACGCCGAACCGGCCGCCGGGGTGCTGGAGGCGATCGCCGGGGCCGACGCCGTGCTGCTCGCACCGTCGAACCCGGTGGTGTCGATCGGCACCGTGCTGGCCATACCGGGGATCCGGGACGCGCTGCGCAGCTCACCGGCTCCGGTGATCGGGCTGTCCCCCATCGTCGCGGGCCGCGCGATGCGCGGGATGGCGCAGGCATGCCTGGCCGCCATCGGCGTACCCAGCGACGCGGGCGCGGTCGGCAGGCACTACGGCGCCGGCAGCTCGGGCGGGATCCTGGACGGGTGGTTAGTGCACACCGGGGACACGTCGACGGTGCCCGGCGTGGCGGTCCGGGAGGTGCCGCTGCTGATGTCCGATGTAGCCGCGACCGCGAAAATGGCCAGCGCGGCCCTCGATTTGGCGGGGCTCCCGATATGAGCGACCTCCGGCGCGGCGATATGAGCGACCCCGGCGCGGCGATATGAGCGACCTCCGGCGCGGCGACATAAGCGACCTCCGGCGCGGCGACATAAGCGACCACGGTGCACCGGGTGAGGTCCGCATTCTGCCGGTCCGGGGGCTGCCCGAGTTCCGACCCGGGGACGATCTGACCGCCGCGCTGGTCACCGCGGCCCCGTGGTTGGCCGACGGTGACATCGTCGTGATCACCAGCAAGATTGTGTCCAAGGTGGAGGGACGACTGGTCACGGTGCCCACCGACCCTCAAGCCAGGGATACGGCCCGATGCGAACTGGTCAACTCCGAGGCCCGACGTGTGCTGGCCCGGCGCGGCCGCACCGTGATCAGCGCGAACGCCCTGGGCGTGGTGCAAGCCGCATCCGGAGTGGACACGTCCAACGTGGCACTCGACGAAGTAGCGCTGCTGCCGTCCGATCCGGACGCCAGCGCCGCGCGGCTGCGGGAGGGGCTGGCGGCGGCGCTCGGCGTCGACGTCGCCGTGGTGATCACCGACACGATGGGCCGGGCCTGGCGGGTCGGCCAGACCGACCTCGCGATCGGGGCCGCCGGGCTGCGCGTGCTGCATCGTTACGCAGGGGCTGTGGACGCGCACGGCAACGAGCTCGCAGTCACCGAAGTCGCGATCGCCGACGAGATCGCCTCGGCCGCAGACCTGGTGAAGGGCAAGCTGGCGGGCGTGCCGGTGGCGGTACTACGCGGTGTGCGCCGCAACGGTGGCACCCACGGCGGTGGCACCCACGGCGGTGGCACCCACAGCAACGACACTCACTGGAACGACGCCGGCACCGCAGCCGACCTGGTTCGCCCGCTGGCCGATGACCTGTTCTGGCTGGGCAGCGACTCGGCGATCGACCAGGGACGGGCCGAGGCGGTGCTGCTGCGCCGGTCGGTGCGCTCGTTTCGCCCCGAACCGGTAGATCCAGCTGCGCTGCGCCGCGCGGTAGGGGTGGCGCTCACCGCGCCCGCACCGCACCACACCCGGCCGGTGCGCTTCGTGTGGCTCGCCGACCGGGACGTCCGGCGGCGACTGCTGGACGCGATGGCCCAAGCCTGGCGCGCCGACCTGCGCGGCGATGGGCTGACCGAGGACCAGATCGAACGCCGGGTACAGCGCGGCGACCTGCTGCACGAGGCACCGGAGGTGCTGGTGCCCTGCGCGGTGCCCGACGGCGCGCACGCCTACCCTGACGCACGCAGGCGGAACGCCGAGGAGGCGATGTTCACCGTCGCCGCGGGCGCCGCCGTGCAGGGCCTGTTGGTGGCGCTGGCCGTCGAGGGCCTCGGTTCCTGTTGGGTCGGCTCGACGTTGTTCTGCCCTAACCTGGTGCGCGCCGAACTCGTACTACCCCCGGAATGGCGCCCGCTCGGCGCGGTCGCCATCGGCTACCCAGAGCAACCACTGCAACCGCGTCCCCCGCGCGATCCCGATCATGGATTGGTGCTGCGATGACCCCTGCGATCATCACGACCCCGAATTCCGCCGTACACGCCGATGCGATGCGGCTGCTGTCGGACTGGAAACCCGGGGCGCTGGAGCAGGACGCGCTGCGACATGCGTTCCTCGGATTCCTGGCCGCCCGTCCGGATTCCTGCGCCCGTTCCTGCGTACCCGGCCACCTGACCGCATCCGCGATCGTCCTCTCGCACGACGGAACCCACGTACTGCTCACCCTGCACCCGCGAATCGGGCGTTGGGTGCAGCTCGGCGGACACTGTGAGGAGCACGACGCCGGGCTGGCCGCGGCGGCGTTGCGGGAGGGGATCGAGGAGTCCGGCATACCCGATCTACGGATCGACTCCCAGCCACTACACCTGGACGTGCACCCGATCACCTGCTCGCTGGGCACCCCCACCCGGCATTTCGACGTACGGTTCCTGCTGCACGCCCCGCCCGACGCCACCCCGGTGCGCAGCGCCGAGTCCGCCGACCTGGCCTGGTGGCCGATGCACGCCCTGCCCCCCGACATCATCCCCGCCGTAACGGCCCGCGCGCACTCCCCCATGACAGCCACATCCGGTGACCGTGCCAGGGCGTCCGCCCGGCAGCAGGCTCTCACCGCCCACTTCGAGCGATTTCCAGCGGACCGGCCCCGGCTGGCAGCAGTCGCCCTGCGCCGGGTCGCCGGTACCGGCCATCCCGCCGAGCGCCACCCCGACGTCGTCGAAGCGGTCGCCGAGTGGATCGAGAGTCGCGAACCGGATTGGATGATCCTCGCCGCAGACGAGACGATGGATCAGGTACTAGACCATGTCGAGATGATCGTTGCGAGATCAGTTGCGAGGGGAGCGGGGGCTTAAGGCATCGGACCAATTCGATCTTCAACATTCTCAACCTGGTCGTAGCAGCCACTCTGCGCCTCAAACTTGGTGTTGGTCGGCGGCCATCACTATGAGCGACGGTATAAAACTCACAACAAAATTCTCCCGGCCGATAGTTGATCACCGGCCAAGCCGATGGCCAGCGTACCGGCCACCCGGCCCGAGGTGGAGGACGTGACCTGGACGTGGTGATCAACGAAGGTGCACTGCGGCGCGCCGTCGGCGGCCCAGGGGTGATGAGCGCGCAGTTGCGTCGCCTGATCGAGGCCACCGACCTCCCGCACGTCGTGCTGCGGGTGCTGCCGTTCGCTGCGGGCACTGGCGCTGTCACCGGAGGAATCCCTCGAGATGTTGACCAATCTGGCAAAGGAGATGGTGTGACGATAATCCAGCGTAGTGCGCTCGGACCCGCGGAAATGGCCCCCGGCCGCTGGCGGAAGAGCAGCTACAGCGGCGCGAGCGGCACCTGCGTGGAGGTCGCCGAGCTGACCGGTGGCCACCGCGCCGTCCGCGACAGCAAAGATCCGGCCGGGCCTGCCATGACGTGCACCCCCGGCAAGTGGACCGCGTTCACCGCGAGCGTCCGCAGCGGCGAATTCGACTGACCCGTCCGAGAGCAACGCCCCCGGTAGCCGATCCGGCCGCCGGGGGCGACGTCGTTCAGCTCGCTGGCCAGGACGAGATCACGCCGCATAGAGCGGTCTCGCGGCGTGGAACGAGGCGCGGTGAGATCAGCGGCGGAGTGGGTTGGTGCGGGGTGTTGCGCGGGCCCGGTCGCACAACTCGATGAGCGCGTCAGCTTGGCGCTGCTCGACGGTGCGCTCATCAGCCACCCCCTCAACGGTGCGCCGCCGGGTGGCGAGTTGTTCGATCAAGGCGCGGACCAGGCTGCCGTGCTCCGGGTCCAGCCAGCCTTCCAGCCCAAGGCTCCCGTCTCGGCGGTCACGGAGCCGGAGTTCGCCCCGTGACGGGGTGGCGGGGTGGGCTCGTCGGTGGGCTCGGGGCCGTCGGGGTCGAGGGTGGCGAGCAGGCGGTGCGCGATGATCCGCAGCCGGCGGGGATCGAAGTCCCGGGCGTGGGTGGCCAGATCCACTTCGGCCTGCTCGCGTACCGGTTCGGGGACCGAGGCCGGCAGGGTTGTCATGGTCTCGGTGATCACCCGCAGCTGCCCGGTGCCGATCTCACCTGCGGCCAGCGCCGCAGCACTTCGCCCGTCAGAGCGCGTCGGGCACCCGCCATGGCGGCGTGCTCGCACCGGGTTCGGGCTTCGGCGGCGGACAGCCGCAGCAGGCCCGCCAGCAAGCATGCGGTGCTGCCGAATCCTTCCCGCGCGGCGATGCCTCGGGTATCGGCTTCAGCGACGACGTCAAGCATCACCGACTGCGTCCGGCGGGATAGTTCCTCGATCTCCCGCAGCACCTGCGCGATCCTTTGATCATCCAGACCGCTCAACGACCCGGTGACCCCGCCTGCGGGCATGTGGGCGCTGACGGGCACGAAGATGACCGCAGCCGCAGACTGGAACGCCTCCAACGACCCGGAATCCGACACTCAGAGATCATCCCCAGGCTACGACCTCAGCACTGACGGCGACACGCCATGACCATCAACCAGCTGAACAGCTATGATCCATGCCCTTAAAGTGATTTCGCCACTGTCGAGTAGCTCGACTTTCGCTGTTATGCGGTGGTGGTGTCCCAGGCCAGGCGGATGGTGTGGATTTCTGCGGGTGTGGGCTGGTCGGGGTGTGATGGGAGGAATTGGGTGGTGGTGAGGACCCGGCGTAGTTTGGTGATCATGCCGGTGGTG
>JBQTGW010000341.1:0-3471 GCA_052390495.1 Pseudonocardiales bacterium | reverse complement strand
GTACGTGCACGCGAAGGTTGTCGCCACACCCCGTTATCGAATCGAGCACAACGACCATGCACCTCCACCTGACAGCGCACTACTACACCGCCTATTGCGACAGAGCACGGTTAACGAGCTCAGCTATTCGGGATAGACTATGAGCATCCGCCCTGACGAGCTGGTCGCATGACCCCCGAGGCGGGCACGGACCTGGTGATCGCGATGCGCCTGGTCGACCACCTCAAGCTGCGAGGCTTCCAGTTCTGGCGTAGCGCCCCCGGTGAAGACGGCCCGCTGGTCGGACGCCGAGTAGCCAGAGACTATGTGGACACGATCTACATCGAGGGATTCAGCGACGATTGCTTCGCCTGGCGTCAGCGGACATCGCGGCTGATCGTTCCTGGCGATGGACTGGGGCAACGCCGGGCGGACGGTGACGCGCTCACCGTGCTCAACGAGGTACTGATGTGGGAAACGGCGTGAACCACCGCTCGCTGACCACCCTCGGCCTCCCGCTCGCGGACGACCTCAGACCCCGACCGGCCCGGCAGTGCCCCCGACTCCTGCCGGGCCGGTCGATTCCAGCCGATTACCGAAGGAATCGCGATGTCACCCATCGACGACCGCGCCAACAGCACCGATACCCGAGAGCTGTGCACGACATTGGATCCTGATCCCCGCGATGGCAGCCGAACGGCAACCGCGCCCTGATCCCCGGTCGGCCGTCGATCCGAGCGCCCCTCAGCGACACAGCTCTCGGCGGCCGACCGGCCCTTCCCTCGTGACCGAGTGTGGACTCGATGTTGTGTTCAGATGGTGGGCCAGAACACCGTCTTCACCTGCCACCTCACATGCCTAACGTTTGTCGTTCATAACGCCTTCCGTTATGCTCGCGACGGTGCTGCTCAAGTTCCGAGACAAGGACACAGAACGCGTGTGGCAACGACGCCGAGTCGCCAACTCGACGACAACACACAGCGGGCCGCGTTGCGCAAACTCCTGATCCTCGACGCCCTGAGCGATCTGCTGGTACCACCGGGCAACCGACTCGAGAAACTCCGAGGCGATCGCGCCGACGAGTACAGCATTCGTGTCAACCGGCAATGGCGGATCTGTTTCCGATGGACAGCTGCTGGTCCCGAGGATGTTCAGATCATCGACTACCACTGAGTTCGACCACGATCGAGGAGGGCCCGTGACCGACGACGCGATCATGTCTCCGGTGCACCCCGGCGATGTGCTCCAGCAGGAGTACCTGGACCCCCTGGGACTCACTCAGCACCCAGGGCCAATACGAGGTAGCAGACTGTAGTGATCGCCGCTCTACGTAGTCATGAACTGGAGTGCTCCATGCGGTCGGCGGCGATCCATTCGGTGGTTTCCTTGATGGCATTGATTCCTTTCCGGCGGATCAGGCTGATGGCGAGGTTGCGGGTTGACGCGAGGTTCTGGGGTCCTTGTCCTGCCCATGACTGGTTATGATCCTCGCGGTAGGTCGTGTCGCGCGGGTAATGACTCTTGTTCTCGATTACCCAATGCTCCCTGGCTTTCTTGTTTACTTCCCGGGCGGTCATCCTGCCGGCTTCCCTACTGGTAATCATGAGAGCGATTTCCTTGCTGACTGGCTGGCCTGATATCTCGGCCACGTCCCGCCGTATGAGTGTCGCCTGACGGACACCGGGAAATGATATCCCGTCTTCCTGGGTCATCCCGGTGACCCAGGAAGACCATTTCCTTATCTTGCCGCGGGAGCGCTCCGTGATGATGCTATGGGGTGCCCCGGTCGTGAGCGGGGCGAGCTTCGCGAAGATCTTCCGTTGCAGCTGCGGGCAGTTTTCCTTGACGTTCATCATGTAGTCCATGCCGGTCCTGCTCGTGATTTCCCTTGCTGTTTCCTGGCAGGTATGCGCGGCATCGAGGGTTATCAGAACCGGGCATTCTACGGGAATCCCGATTGCGTCGACGGCTTCCAGGAGGGTGCTGGCCTGGGTGGTCTCCGTCGTACCTGCCGGCACGCTGACCTGCGCTATCGTGATGGCCTCCCGGTGCATCATCGCGGAGAACAAGGTAAACTGGTCATTATCGTCGGTCCATGCGCCGCGCATCACCTTGCCGTCGAGAGAAAGGCTGAAACCCCCGTTCCCCTCCCTCGCCGTATGCGCGAACAGCCACCGGCCGACTTTCCCGTCCATCTCGTTGCCGTCTATCCCGGTGAGTACCGCCCTGATCACCGACCAGCTCGGCCAGCGGTAGCAGAGCCTAAACCAGTCCCATCGCGATCCTATTTCCCGGAGCAGCTCCTGGGGCATGTCCGCCGCCCTCCTGGCAATCTCGGCGTAATTCTTCGCCCCGGTCGGCGTGGCCACCACGATGACCGCCAGGACGACCTCTATCCGGTACTGCCGACCCCTCGGATCACGCGGGTCATCGATTGACCCGAGCATTTCCAGCCGGCAGGAAATGCTTCCATGGCCTGCTCCCCTTTCTTCGGCAGGAGTCTCCGAACTTGACGATACGCAGGAACAATGACAGAATGTCACCTGATGGCCTTCCCCTGTGGACGATTTGTGTGGTAACAAACATCATCCAGCAAAGGGAAGGCCATCTTCTGTTTTTTCACGAGATTGCTTGATAAAGATCAGGCCACGTCCGGGCGGCCGGGTCGGCGACTGGCGCGCGCCAGGACCGAGTTCGCGAGGCGCCGAAGATAAATTACCTAGAGCTACCGTTCAGTACCGCTCAGCCACCTCGTATCAGCCCTGCTGGGGGACGAGGCGGACCTTGAGGAGATCGGGGTCGAGATCGCGCATCCGCTGTCGGTGTCTATGTCGTTCCGGCTGCCCCCAGAAGAGGCCCGCGCGATCCGGAACAATGCCGAGCGGTCTGGGATGAGCGTGTCGGACTGGATCCGCGGGGTACGCTCCGCCGCCGCAGAGAGGGGCGCTCCAGTCCGTGCTCCGGTACCGAGCCAGCGGGTCAACATGACCAAGGCTCGCCGCTTGGTCGCCGAACTGGACAGGGAACTGAATCGAGTTGTCGAACAAGCAGAGCCGACCAGCCACGGCCGTCGCAACACGAGCAGCAGCAGACGCTCAGGCACGAAACGGTCCGGGGAGTAGGCTAAACGCTGCTGCTCAGCAGCCTGACACCGTACGTTCAGCAAACCCGAGGTTCCAGCAAGGCCGATCGGAGTCGGTCAAGTGAACCCGTAACGGATCCAGATTGGCCAGCACAGACCTTAACACCGCCAACAACTGGTCATGGCTGACATCTTCGGATCTCCTGAGCCACCAGCTGCTTCTCCACGCAGGACATCGTCAAGATTACCGATCGCTCTGGGCGGTAACGCACTGTAACAACGTTCGCTCCAGGTCGGCCCGCCTCGTCCTGCACACCCTCCACCCAACCTATGATCGCCGTGTGTGTAGGGACAAACCCCAAAAATGGGGGTTTTGCGGCACCAACCGGGGGGCACCAGCACCCGCCCGC
>JBQTGW010000340.1:0-7843 GCA_052390495.1 Pseudonocardiales bacterium | reverse complement strand
AACACCGCCAAGCGCTTCAGCTCGTCGAATAGTGCCTCGTAGTCGGGTACGTGTTCCTCGTCCATGATTGCTGTCCCAGATCGGGTACCGAGCACGACCGCCCGGTGGTCGTACAGCCGGAATCAGGAGATGCAAGCCGATCTGAACCTTCCTGACCACGAAGGTGTGGTCGTCGTGCCCCCGTCGCGCTTGCTGGAGATCCGCGAAGTGCTGACCCTTGACCAGCTCGGCGAGTTCGTGGCGAAGCATCACGGTCGGGACTTGTTCCGGCTGGAAACGCTGCCCTTCTACAACGCGGCCTCAGATGATGACGACTTCCGCCGGTACCTGCAAGGTGACCCGGACCCTACTGCGAAGGTGAAGCGACCGTGGCTGGACCGGATCCGTGCCGAGGTGATACATCAGGACAGTGCCGCCCCGTTTGTGGCCATCGCTGAGCTGCTGTGGAACCAGGCGACCGATCATGTTCTACCCCGCCGTAGCTTAACGCGCAGCTCCCGAGTCGTTGCCGGTGATCCTCATCGATCCCGGCGCATTCGTCGTCGGAGGGCGCCTTGGTGATGCAGCCATCCAGAGGAAGATCGTCAAGCGGGCGGAGTTCGCCTCCCACCCCGCTCGTTACTCGGTGCTGATTGCGGTGTGGTTGTCTTCCTGATGTGCTACCCCTCCCGCACCCACACTATGGGCGGTTGCGGCCCTGGTTCGAGCCGGAACGGCCGGGGCCGCTGGTGTGGTCGCACATTGTGCGGACCGGTCACGGCCGATGCCTGGTCGACCGGTGGCCGAACCCGCGTACGGTGCTGGCCGAGGTCGGGGGCAACATCAGCCTGCGGGGAGATCCGGATCACCTGAGCGACCCGGACGAGCTGATAGCGGGTTTCGTCGATGCCCCCGAGTCCTTCCTCGCCGTGCTTCGCGATCTGGACCCCGACCTCCACATCTGGGATCGACTGGTCTTCGAGCTCCCTGGGGTCGTCCGGCGCCCACCGCAGCCGGCCGCTGCCGTTCGCCGCCTCACCGCTGCCGACACCGACGCGCTTGCCGGGCTCGCCGAGGTAAGCCGCTGGATCGCCAAAACACTCGGTGGCCCCACCGGGCTCGCGAGCAGCGAGCTGGCGTGGGGCGCGTTCGACGAGGGGCGGTTGGTCTCCGTCGCGGTGCCCTTCTACCTGGGTGAGCAGTACGAGGACCTCGGTGTGGTCACCGAGCAGGCGTTCCGCCGCCGCGGCCTGTCCACCGCGTGCGCGGCCGCAGTCGTGACCGACGCTCTGGCCAGGGGACGACGCGCCACCTGGGCCACCACACCGGACAACCACGGCAGCCTCGGGGTCGCCGCGCGGCTCGGCTTCCGCCTGGTCCGCGAAGACGTCCTCTACCTGGTTCGGATCCCGGTTCCCACCAGCTAGCGGCGGTCCCGCTGGTGTCCGCACCCCGCTTACAGGCGTCCTGGTGGTTTGCGCCCAGCGTTGAGTACCGCTACCTGGTCCGCGGTGAACGGGGGAGTCAGCAGTGATGAGCTCTACTCGGTGCGGACCGCAGACGGGGAGGAAACGCAGACGGGGAGGATGGCAGCCATGTATCCCACGAGCAGGCCGCGTCGGCTGCGTACGACGGCGGCGATGCGCAGGCTGGTTGCTGAGACGACGGTGGCCGCGCACCAGCTGGTGTTGCCGGTGTTCGTCAAGGAGGGCGCGCGAGAGCCGATCCCGATCCCGTCCATGCCCGGCGTTGTCCAGCACAGCCGCGACTCGCTGCGCAAGGCGGCGGCCCAAGCCGTTGCCGCGGGCGTCGGGGGGATCATGCTGTTCGGGGTGCCCGCAGCCAAGGACGCCACCGGCTCGGCGGGTGTCGACCCGGATGGCGTGCTCAACGTGGCGCTGCGGGAGGTGCGGGCCGAGGTCGGTGACGACATTGTGGTGATGGCCGATACCTGCCTGGACGAGTTCACTGACCACGGGCACTGCGGCCTACTCGACGCCCACGGCCGGGTGGACAACGATGCCACGCTCGCGGTGTACGCCGAGCTGGCCGTCGCCCAGGTTGAGGCGGGGGCGCACCTGGTCGGAACCAGCGGCATGATGGACGGCCAGGTCGGCGCGGTCCGGGTGGCGCTGGACGCGGCCGGACACGCCGACGCGGGGATCCTGGCCTACAGCGCCAAGTACGCCTCGGCGTTCTATGGGCCCTTTCGCGATGCGGTGGAGTCAGCGCTGACCGGGGACCGTCTGACCTACCAGCAGGACCCGGCGAACGCCAGGGAGGCGCTGCGGGAGACGGCGCTGGATCTCGCCGAAGGTGCGGACATCGTGCTGGTCAAACCAGCGCTGCCCTATCTGGACGTGCTGCGCGCGGTCGCCGAGGTCTCCGACGTCCCGGTCGCGGCCTACCAGGTGTCCGGTGAGTACTCGATGGTGGAGGCGGCGGCGGCCCGCGGCTGGCTGGACCGGCGGCGCACCGTGCTGGAGACCTTGACCTCGATCCGCCGCGCCGGTGCGGACCTGGTGCTGACCTACTGGGCGATGCAGGCAGCAGCCTGGCTGCGCTGACACCCTGTGCCAAATCTCCGGTTCCGGCCCGATCCCCGGTTCCGGCCCGGCCTGCCCAGGTAATCGCTCAGCTGAGGTCCGAGTTGTGGCGTCGATCACTGTCTGGAAGACTTTCCTACTGCTCCGTTTTCTGGTGCAGCGCGTCGTGGGAGCAGGATCGGACGGGGCCGCGGAGGTGCGAGATGTCAGCTCTTGTGAGCGAAGGATCTTCCGACGCGGAACTTGCGCGCCTGCTGATGAACGCCGATGGCGCTGCCTTGATCGAAATCTACCAGCGTTACGGGCGACCTTGCTACTCGCTGGCCTACCGAATCTGCGCGGACTACAGGCTCGCTGAGGACGTGGTGGACGAGGTGTTTGTGGCGCTGTGGCGAGCTCCGTGGCGCTTCGATCCAGCCCAGGGAAGCTTTGCCACCTGGCTACTCACGATGACCCACCATAAGGCGGTGGACGTGATTCGAAGGCAGCGCACAGGCCGCCAGTACGGGCAGGCAGTGGCGAAGCAGGAGCGGTCGCCGACGCCAGAGGCGGGTGCAGGCAACGCGGTGGTGGCCGGTGCGACAGCCGGACAGGTGCGCGCGGCGCTGGATCGGTTGCCGGGTGAGCAACGCCAAGTTCTCGCAGAGGCATACTTCGGCGGACGTACTCTGGGTGAGATCGCCGCCGTCACCGGTGTCCCGCCAGGCACGGTCAGGTCTCGGCTGTTCGCTGGTGTGCAGCGGTTGCGGTCGCTGCTCACCGAGCAACTCGGGCCGGACGCCTTGGTCGCCGAAGCACGCGCCGTCTGGAAGGCGAGCTAGCCACCGAGGTGGGTGGCCCCCCTGGGTCGTCCCGGGTCGGCAGACCCTAGGGATTCTCCGGAGGCGGCCAAGGGTCGTGAATTTCTACCGTTACCCCAACATCGGGAACGGCGGAAAGGTCCACGACAGTGACGACGACCGAACTTCTCACCCGGCCTTCCACTCCGACTTCCACCCAGGTCGGGACTTCCACCCAGGTCGGGACTTCCACCCAGGTCGGCCAGGAGACCGATCTGGCGGAGCTCGTCGCCGGAGCCCGGACCGGCTGCGCGACGAGCTGGCGCAAGATCGTGGACTCGTTCGACCATCGCCTCCGGCGCGCGGCCGCGGCCCGCGGCCTCGACGGACCCACCACCGCCGACGTCGTACAGCAGACCTGGCTGGCCGCAGTCGTGAACATCGACGCGCTACGGGACGCGCAGGCGTTGGGTGGTTGGCTGCACCGCATCTTGCACCACGAGTGCCTGAAGGCGCTTCGCCTCCGTCGCCGGGAGACCCTCTACGTCGACGACATCGATCTGGCCGGATCCGCGGGCAGCGGCCGGACCACCGTGATGTGCACCGAGCTGCAGACGCCCGAGGAGGAGGCCCTCCGGGTTGAGCAGCGGATGTTGGTGCAGACAGCGCGACGCCGACTGTCTCGCCGTGACCAGGACCTGCTCGCCCTCCTCTCGGCTGAGCCGCGGTTGCCTTACACCGAGATCTCACGCCGCCTCGGAGTGCCGACCGGAAGCATCGGACCCACGCGGGCCAGGTGCCTGGCCAAACTGCGCCACGAGCTCGCCGCTCTTGGCGTGAACAGCGGATAGGGCGCGGCCGGAAGAATTCGGCCAGAAGTCATCGCTGAGAGGGAATGCTCTGGTGTTCCGACTCGCCAACCGCGTTAGGCTCCTGCCATGCTGGTTGGGCGCGATCACGAGCGCGAGCGGCTCCGGATCGTGTTGGCGAATGCCGCGCGAGGCGATCCCGAAGCTCTGGTCATTCGGGGCGACCCGGGCATGGGGAAGACCCATGTCCTGCACGCCGCTGCCGAGTATGCGAAAGATCTTCGTGTCATCCGGGTTGACGGGCACGAAGCCGAGACCGACATCCCTTACGCCGCTCTGTCGATGCTTCTCGGGCCGCTCATCCATGGGTTGGCGGGGCTGCCCGATGCCCAGGCGTCGGCGTTGAAGGCTGCTCTCGACCTGGGTCCGGCCGTGCACGGTGACCGCCTCGGCGTGGCTGCCGCGACGCTCACCCTGCTGGCGAATTCCGCCGACGACGAGCCGTTGTTCATCGCGGTGGATGACGCGCACCTGCTCGATCTCCCTTCACTGGAGGCGCTGATCTTCTCGATCCGCCGGATGCGCGCCGAACGCATAGCGGTGGTGCTCACAGCTCGTCCCGCCGTCGATGTTTCGCCGGACGCGGAGCGGTGGCTGGCCGCGCTTCCGGAGATGCCGTTGGGCGGCCTTGACTTCGCAGCGGCCAGGAAACTGGTGGCTGATCGTGGCGCGCTGTCCAGCGCGATGTGGGAGGCGACCGCAGGCAATCCGCTGGCTCTGCTGGACCTGCCAACCACCAGCTCATCGAAGTTGCCGATCGAGCCCGTGCATCTGAGCATGCGCCTCGTTCGCGCCTACGAGCGGCGGATGATCGGCCTGTCCGAGAACACCCGCCACGCCGTCCTGCTGCTGGCGGTTGCGGGCTCGGCGGACGACGCAGTGGACGAGGCGCTGGCCCAGCAGGGCCTGGATCGGCGCGACCTGGAGGCGGCTGAGGATGCGGGCCTGCTCGTGCACGACGTCGGCGGTGTCCGCTTCCGGCACGCGCTGGTCCGCAGCGCGGTGTGTCACGCGGCCGCTCCGGGGCGTAAGCGCATGGCGCACCAGGCGCTGGCCGCGGTCTATGAGCAGCGGCGCACACCGGGAGCGGTGGAGCGTCGTGCCTTTCACCTCGCGGCCGCGACCCTCGGTCCGGACGAGGACATCGCCGCTCAGCTGGCCGCCGCGGCCAGGCAGGCCGCCGCTCGGCAGAGCCACGTGACGGCCCTTGCCCTGTTCGAAAGGGCGGCTCGGTTGAGCCCGGTCGGTCCGGCGCGGATCCAGCGGCTGCTGGACGCGGCGCTGACGAGCCAGGACGCCGGGATGGTCGCGGCCGCCGTGCCGCTGCTCGACCTCGCGCTGGCCGAGACCGACGACCAGCACTCGATCACCACCGTGCAGCACTTGCAGTGCCACATTCAGACCTGGCGCGGCCAACCGGTCGAGGCCCGTGACGAGCTCTTCGCCCTGGCCGACCGAACCGAGCTCGCCGAACCCGCGTGGTCGGCCTTGATGCGCAGCCAGGCGGCTGTGGCGAGCGTCATACTCGGCGATTGGCGCCTCGCCGTGGAAATGGCCCGCAGAGCGGCTCGTCTCGTGCAGGGCCTGCCTGCGCAGACCCGGCTGCAGGTGGTGTTGACCGAGGCCCTCACCCTGGCCATCGACGGTGAGCTCACTCCGGCGTGTGAGCTGCTCGCCTGGTGCGAGCAGCACCTGCCGGAGTGCGATCCCCTGGCGAGGGATCAGCCCCTCGTCATCGTCGCGAACGCCTACGCGTCGGTGGAGGACCACGCGGCAGCGCGCCGGTGGTTGGAGTCCGCGGTCCGGATCACGCGCTCGGCGGGCGCGGTCGGTCTGCTGCCCTTCCAGCTGTCGTGGCTGGCCAGCGCGTGCTGGCGGGATGGTGACTGGGCGGCGGGGCTGGCCCACGCGTACGACGCGGTGAGCATCACCGAGGAGACTGGCTGGTTCACCGAACTGCCGAACGCCCTGATCGTGCTGGCCACCTTCGAAGCGACCCTCGGCAACGTGGACGGCTGCCGGGAGCATGCCGCCAGGGCCATCGAGCTGGCGGCTCCGTCGGGGGCCCGGATCTTCGAGGCTCGGGCGGCCTGGGCAGTGGGCCTGCTCGAGCTGGGCGAGGGTCGTCCGGCTGCGGCGGCGGAACACCTCTCCGTCATCGCCGAGTTCGCCTACGCGCGTGGGCTGGGCAACCCGGTACTGCTCAGCTGGGCGGGTGACCTCGTCGAGGCGTACGTCCGCGCGGGCGAGCCGGACCGCGCCCAGCGTGCCTTCGACGTGCTCGTCGCGGAGGCCGAGCGGACGGGTCGGCCGACCGCCCACGCTGTCGCCGCCCGCTGCCGCGGGCTGCTGCACGCCGATGACGAGCAGGGGCTCAGCGCGTTCACCGAGGCGTTGCAGTGGCACGAGCAGGCGCACCAGCCGTTCGAGCAGGCCCGCACTCAGCTGTGCTTCGGCGAGTTCCAGCGCCGTCGTCGTCGCCCGAGGCAGGCCCGGCAGGAGCTCACCGAAGCGCTGGGCACCTTCACCCGGCTCGGCGCGAGATCGTGGGCCCAGCGAACCGAGGCCGAACTCCGCGCGGCGGGAATGGCGCCGCGGCCCCGCCGTGAGCGTTCAACAACCCAGCTCACTCCGCAGGAGTTGCAGGTCGCGTTGATCGTCGCGGACGGAGCCAGCAACGTGGAGGCCGCCGCCCAACTCTTCCTCTCCGCGAAGACGATCGAATACCACCTATCGAATATCTATCGCAAGTTAGGAATCCGGTCGCGCACCCAGCTCGCCCGGACGGTCTTCGCTAACTCCGCGGAGCCGTTCGGCGGCAGCGACGACGAGCCGCTGTCGGCCATGTAAGGCCGCTGCGCGGGATCGAAGTACTTCGCCAGATCAGCAGCCGTGATGTTCGCCGAGTTACGGTTGAAAATGCTGGTCGTCCGCTCCAGCGCGCTGGCGACGAGCCCGGAGCACACGAACTGACCGTCGATGAAGAACGTCAGCTTGCTTCCGGTAAGCATGGACAGACCGATGCTCAAGATCGTCAGCGGTCCGTACCTGCAGTGCCGGCTCAGCGCCCACTTGGCGAACGCGACTACCTGCCTGCGGTCCTCGTCCGAGGCCTTGATGCGGAAGACCTTGTATTCCCGGTCTTGGTACTGGTCAAGTGACCATTCCCGGACGCCGGAACCCACCGCCTCGATCAGGCGGCCGGTCCGGTCCACGATCAGCGCGGCGTGGGCCCAGTCCACGTACTTCCGATCGGCCCCGTGGATCCGTAGTTTCTGCCCGAGTTTGATCAGCCAGCCCTGCAGGCCATGGGCCTTGAGCAGGATGAAATCTCCCGGCTCGAACTCTGTCGCGGTCACACCCGGCGGGTAGGACTCCGGCGGGAGGGTCGGTACGGGTGCGGCGGTGGAGAAGGCATGACGTGCGCTGCTGTTGCCAGGACGTTCCATGATCGCTCCAGATCGTGCGGGTGGTGACTTCGCCCTTCGAAGTAAAGGAGTAGTGAGGTGACGCAGTGATACCTGCTGAAGCGAACTACACCCAGCACGGCGCCCCCGGTGGCCAGGTCTGCTGCCGGGGGCGCCGTGCCGGGCCTGGTCAGCCGAACTGGCCGTCTTGGATTCCTGCGATGAATGCGGCCCACTGGGCTGGGGTGAACCTTAGCGCCGGG
>JBQTGW010000339.1:0-11830 GCA_052390495.1 Pseudonocardiales bacterium | reverse complement strand
CGCGCCGTCGCCCGCGAACACGGCTTCACCCTCGAACCCGACCAGTACTTCGCCGGCCCCCCCGGCCGCGGCTACCTCACCCAAGGCCGCACCACCGACCTCATCCAACTCGCCACGGTGGCGACGCACGAGTGAGCGCCGACAGCCTCCGGCAACCGCCAGATTAGGGAGTGAACTCTGGCTTAACTCCAGTTGATCCTTCCCGTTTACTAGTGAACATCATGGTCGCAGTCAACTGAAGCGGGATCACTTCAGACTGCGCCGAACTGGACAGAGGCGACTGGATCGACCTGCCGTGCGCCTTCATCCGCTGGCACGGCATCCAGGCGGACGGCTGTGGCTTGTGCAACGCCTCATCCAGCAATCCGTCCGGCTGGTGGTTGTCCGGGAAAGCAGAATCTCTCGAAAGATACTTATCCACAAAATCGCTCGCACCCACTCACGCCGAGCTGTTTGCGGGCAGGCACGAGGGAATCGCGTCAAGCAGGTACCATTGCCAGTAGTTGCGTCGTTTTACCGAGTCACCAACTGGCTCCCAGATCGCTCCGCCGGACACGGCCAGCGACGCGAAAAAGCACGGAGACCACGACTCTGGTTCGATTTCAAGCTCACCACTGACATCGGGTTCGGCGGGCTGGCACCCGATGAGATCTCGGACCACCGCCCAACAAGCGAAACCCGCGTAAATCGCCGGAAAGAACTCCTCGCCCATCTCGAAGAGGTTGTCAAGGTTGGTCTTGAGTACCTGCCACTCGTCGACCATGCGGGACGGCTGGGGCTCGCGTAACGTCTCATCCAGCAACCCGTCTGGCTGGTGGTTGTCCGGAAAAGCGTTTTGCCAGACCGACAATGCGCGCTGCGCGCACATCACTTCCAGGTTGATCAGCGCATCTAGCGACTGACCCACAATTTCCTGCCGTATCCGGCGTCTTTCCTGGTAGGGAGGTTCGCCGTGCTCTGGGAGCACGGCGGCCTGGTGCTGAAGGTCGGTCAGATTTATCAAGGGCCTAGCACACTCCCATCTGGATTGAACACGCGCGTACCGTTCGGATCGGTGACGACTTGGGGTACTTGTCGGTCACCAGCAAGCGCTTGGAAGAATTTCTGGCAATCATTGCACACGGGTGAGGAGACCTCGATTGGGGCGTTGGGATGCAGCATCGTCGCCTGTCGCTCGGCGTGTGACGCAAAATACTGGCCAGATACTCCCTGGTCCATTGCGCCTGCTCGCCGCACTGGGTGGCCGATTTGCTGCTGCAGGTCGAGAACCTGTTGCGGAGTCGCTCGCTGGTAGCCCGGTGGCGGAGTACCCCACCCACTGATCGTCCGTACCTGGTCGGTGCTTGCTGTCGTCTTGCAGCCGGCCAGACCGAGTGGATCAACCCACGTCATCGGGTTCGGCACGTAAATGCTGGGGTTGCTTCCTCCAGCCAGACCGATCGGATCATGGCTCTGGTAGCGGGCAGTGCTGGGGTCGTAGTAGCGGAAGTAGTTGTAATGCAGAGCGGTTTCGGGGTCGTGGTACTGACCGGCGAAGCGCAGCGGGCAGTCGGTATCGCCGGGTGTTGAGTCAACCGGGGCACCCCACAGGGTGGTTTCGGAACGCCGGGCTAAGGTGCCGGTGGCGTCGACCAGTTCGGTGGGGGTGCCGATGAAGTCAGTGACGATGGCGTAGAACTGCTCATCGACCCAGTCTTGGGGCGCGTCGCGAAGCGGAATTCGTTCGGTCTGGCTCAGCGGGCGGAAGGTGCTGGGTTCCCAGGTCCACGTGGTGGTCCGGCCGTCAGGATAGCTCGGGCCGGTGTGGGTTTGTTCGGCCAGAGTGAGACCGTCCCAGGTGAAGTCGATCTGTTCGATGACTGTGGTCTCGTCGGGGGTGAGGCGCTGTTTTGCGATGCGCCGACCGAGTGGGTCGTACTCGTAGCGCCAGCGTTGCCCGTCGGGGGTGGCCACCTCGACGAGTCGATCGTGGGCGTCCCAGGTGTACTGCCAGGTGCGGGGTTTGGCGGAGGGGGTCTTGTGCTGGCGTAGTACGACTCGGCCTTGTGCGTCGTGCTGGTAGCGGACGTTGCCAGCGCGGCGGATCAGAGTGCCAGCGTAGTCGCGATCTCCCAAGCCGCTGGCGTTGGGAGCTGGGCTATGGGGAATGGGGGCGTCGACGGCGGGGCCGGTGGCGTGCGTGATGTTGCCTGCTGGGTCGTAGCGGTAGTGCTCGATCCAGGACGGCCCGTGGACCGTGGTGATCCGCCCAGTGGGGTCGAGGGTGAACCGGCGGTTCCCGGCCAAGTGGTCATCGATGCTGGTGAGGTGTCCGTCTGGACGGTAGGTGTAGGAGCGACGCTGCAGCAGGCGCGTGTCGTGGGTCGATTCGGACTGTGCGGGCCCATGCCCGGGGGCGGTGAGGATCTGGGACCGCAGTTGGTGGTTGACGTCCCAAGCTTGGGTGAGTGTGACGGTGGTGTCGAGGCGGCGTTCGATCTCGCGACCTGCGGAGTCGTGGGTGAACCGCAGGGTATGTCCAGCGGTATGCAGCGCGAGCGGCTGGTGGTTGGGGTCGTATTCCCAGGTGGTGTCCGCTCCGGTGGGGGTACGGCGGTGGACGCGCCGCCCCAGCGGGTCGTAGCTGGTCGTCAGAGTGCGGCCGTTGCAGGTCTCGGCGAGCACCCGGCCGAGCGGGTCACGCTCGAAGGTCAGGTTCGCGTGCGGGTTGGTGGCTGCGGTGAGGCGTCCGGCGGGGTCGTATTCGAAGGTGGTAACGAGATCGCCGCAGCGCTGCTCGGTGATGTTGCCAAACAGGTCACGTCGGTAGCTGGTGGTCTGCTCGGCGCCGTTGGTGTGTTCGACGAGCTGCCCCACCGCGTCGTGGCGGTAGGTCACCACTCGGCCGTTGTAGTCGGTTTCCTGGATCAGGTTTCCGGCTCGGTCGTAGTCGTAGCGCCAGGTCAGGCCCTGTGGATTGGTGACGGTGGTCAGCCGTAGCTCGCTGTCGTAGCCGAACTCCAGCCGAGCGCCGTCGGGACCGGTGCGAGTGGCGGGCAGGTCGAACGGGGTATAGGTGAGGCGGGTGGGCTGACCGAGAGCGTCGAGGTATTCGACAAGGTTGCCCTCCCCGTCGTAGGTCCAGCGTTCGGTGGCGCCGTCGGGCAGTGCCCGCCAGGCGAGCTGGCCTTCGAGAGTCCAGCCCAGGCGCGTCACCCCCACTGGGTCGGTGATGGCGGAGATCTGGCTGAGGATGTCCCGATCGTAGCGAGTGACGGCGCCCAGGGGGTCGGTCACCGCGACAGGCAGCCCGGCGGCGTTGGTGGTGAACTGGCGGGTGTCGCTCAACGCGTCGGTGAGCGTGGCGAGGTGGCCGCGCTCGGTGTAGGCGTACGTAGTGGTGGCCCCAGCCGGGTCGGTCAGGGCGACCAGGTTGCCTCGCTGATCGTACTGCTGACGCCAGACCGCCCCGTCCGGATCGATAATCGTCACCGGCTGGTGCAGCTCGTTGTATTCGGCGAGGGCCTGAATGCCGTCGGGGCGAGTGACGGCGGTCAGGTTCCCCGCCTCGTCGTAGGTGTAGCGGGTGGTGCGCCCGAGGGGGTCGGTGCGGGCCAGCAGCCGGTCGTAGCGGTCCCACTCCGACACCGTCGTGTGACCGAGCGGATTGACCTCGCGGACGACCTGGTAGGCGTCATTGAAGTGGAACCAGGTGGAGTAGCCGAACGAGTCGGTCATCTGGGTGCTGGCGTGGTCAGGATCGTCGCGGTGGTAGCTGATGGTGCCGTTGAAGTAGCCGCCCGTTCCAGTGGTGCGCACGCACCGTCCGGCCTCGTCGTAGGTATAGGCGTACCAGGTGTCATTGCGGTCGGTCCAGCGGGTGATGCGCCCGTCGAGGTCGTAGTCGAACCGCATCGGCAGATCCGACGAATTGATCACACTGGTGAGCCGCCGAGCATCGTCATAGCCGTATCGCAGCAGGGTCACCTCGGCGCCGTTGTCGCTACCACGGAGCCGCAGGGCGGTGATGAGCCCGTCGTTCGTTTCGATGGAGAGGTGGTAGCCGCCGGAGTGGCGCACCTCGACTAGAACTCCGTGTGGGTCGTAGTCGAGAGTGATGCGGTGACCGTTGCGGTCGGTGATCCCCACTAGCGGCAACGCCAGCCCAGCCGGGTCACCGACGGAGGCGAAGTGCAGGGTGTGTCCGCGTTGGAGATCGGTAATGGTGTAGCCGCCCTCGAGAGTACGCCGAAGCGGTCGGCGGGGTCCTTCCTCGGGTAGTACCGGATCCTCGCCGGGGTGGGGGTAGAGGAGCAGCATGCCGTCCTCGGCCGCGTAACAGACGCCGGTGGCATCGACTTCGAGGCGCTGGTCCAGGGTGGAGGCCCAGGACGGGCCAAACCACCGACCCACCCGGTAGGACGACAGGTGGGTACGGGTGAGGGTTAGCCGCAGGATGGCGGACAGGTCCACATCGGTCTGCTGCTGAACCATCTCCCCGGTGGCGACGTCGATCGGATCGCGACAAAACACCTTCTTAACAGTCTCGACTGCGCTGCGCCGCACGTTGGTGATGCCGTTGCGGATCGCGCCGGGCGCAGCCCGCAGCCCGCTCAGCACGGTCCGCCCGCCGCGGGCGAGTCCGGCGGTGGAGCGGCCGAGTGCGGCCAGGCTGGTGACGCCTCGGGCGCCGGGGATCAGCCCCAAGGCGTCTAGGGCGAGCGCGCCGAGGCTGGCCTCACCCCGGGCGAACTTGGCCAGGGTGTTGGCGAAGACCGCAGCCCCGGCGACCAGGGCCACCGCGATTAGGGCCAGCCCGATGGGTCCGGAGATGAACAACGCCACCGTTCCGGCGATCATCGCGACGGTCTTGCACAGCTCGACGAACGCCTCCCAGGACCGAAACGGCGCCGACACGAAATCCCACGCCTTCTGCCACCAGGACTTGTTCTTGATCCCCGAGCCCTCCAACGCGTCGCGGACCCCCTCGGCACAGCGGTCCTCGGCCTCACCGCGCAGCCGGGCCGCGTCCTGGGCCAGCCGCCGCGCCCGCTGCCGATCCGCCTCGGCGAACTGCGCCCGCCGCGCGATCGGGCGCACCTGCGCCTTGAGGTTCTCCTCCAGGCCCGCGATCACCGCCTCCAGCAGCGGCGGGCTCACCACCTGCCGCTGGGTCAGCGCCGCCTGCGCCGGCACCACGGCCTGGACCTGGCGCACCGCGCCCTGGACCTGGCGCACCGCGCCCTGGATCGTGTCGTGCGCGTCCTGCCCCTGCCGTAAGGCGTTCCCCGCCTGGGACCTGGCCTCGGCCAGGCCGGTGGCGAACCCCAAGAGCGCCTCCCCGCAGCGCCGGTAGGCCGTGCCGAGCTTGGCCAGCTCACCGGGCAACTCACCGAGGATCCATCAGCATCATGACGAGCCGGTCGAGCTGTTTCACCGTGGGTTTCTGCAGCGCTCCGAGCTGCTGATCACTCATGTCGATGATCACACATGATCGTACGTTGGCGGTGGCCCGCTTGTACCAGAGATAGCATCTGCAAGATGGTGGCATGTCGCCTTCGACGCCGTTTCTGAGGAAGGGGACAGTAGGGTGCCCAGGTGGTGACCCGTCCACTGGGGTGCTTGGGGTCAACCGGTCAGTGCACCATCAGGGTATGATCTTGGTGGTATGACTGATGCGGAGGTTGCTGGTGCGAGGTCAGGAATTGCTCGCCGTGGAGCGTGAACAGATTATGATCGGTGTGGCTCGGCGTGAGTCATGCCGCGTCATAGCCGGCCGTCTGGGCCGGAATCATTCGGTAATATCGCGGGAGATATAATACTGCACGCACCTTCATGCAGAAGGAGGTGTCCCCTTCCTCGTCCCGAACACCTCGTCCAACTCGCCACGGTGTCGGCTCAGGGGTGATCCGTCGTGGGTGCGCTCGCGCGACGCGCGTAAACCACTTGTTGTGATTAACATAACTCACAGAAGAGGAGGTCCCGAACCGTGGCAGGGGCACCGTCGAGTTCAGTGACTCGACCCGGCACGAGTTCCTCTAATGTGTTGTCCGACACCCGAACCAGGCCCGCCGCCTGCATGGTCCGCTCGATCGTCGCAAAGACATCACCCGCCGATCCATCTTCAATCTCGCCAACTGTAGAAGGGAACCATTCCAGCTCACGGTCCCCCTTACGCGAGACCAACATCGCCCACAACGGCCCCCGGGAGGATACGGCCACTTTCACGGCGTGCGACGCTGCCCGCTCGTCCGATGTGACGGAGCCACCGGGAAGCAAGTACACAATAAGTAGTTGACCCGGGTTGTAGTTCATATCGGTATCGTGGCGGACCGGGACACCTAGCGCGGCTGACAAGCTGTCCGCCAGGTCATTGACCCGTTCGGTGAACTCCAGTGAGTAGTCCACAGGTGCATCCAGGAATCTCTGCATGGTGTCCATCGCGTCTCTCCTACGTCGGATACTGGGTCACCACCTCGCGTGGTGAGTAGGTA
The DNA here is from genome assembly GCA_052390495.1 of Pseudonocardiales bacterium. Lineage (GTDB taxonomy): Bacteria > Actinomycetota > Actinomycetes > Mycobacteriales > Pseudonocardiaceae. The sequence continues at coordinate 5,357 of JBQTGW010000339.1, read as the reverse complement.
GACCATTGGGCCGGATTCGGGCCCTCCACGATCACCTGCCCACCAGGGGCCGGATTACCATGACGATCCCACCCGACGGGTCCACGACCGAGGTCGTCCACTGTGTGCCTGATCCTACCATTAGTCTGATGGTCGACTCGCACGTTGGGATGGTTCAAAACCTCGTCGGTGAATTTCTGCCCACCTTCGGTTACCCGGAACCGACTCTTGCCGGGAATCCTCGGCGCGTTAGCTGCGTGTCCATGCGTATAGACGTGGCGAGCCGACTGCCGGGTGTAATTCGCTTGGCAGGCCAAGCCAAGCGGATCTATCCATCCAGTTGGATTGGGGACATAGGCATATGCATTATGTGCGGGAGCGAGACCTAAAGGATCAGCGGTGTTGTAGCGCCCGTTAGTAGAGTCGTAATAGCGGTGGTAATTGTAGTTCAGGCCGGTTTCGGGGTCATGGTATTGGCCAGGGAAGCGTATCGGGCAGGCAGCGTTTCCTGGCTCTGGGGAAACTTGGCTGTTGCCCCAGAGAGTGGCGCTGTGGTGCCAGGCGATGATGCCGCCTGTGGTGATCATCTCGGTGGGGGTGCCGATGAGGTCGGTGACGATAGCGTAGAACTGTTGGTCGATCCAGTCTTGGGAGGCCCGGTCTTGAGAGTCACCATGCAGCGGCGTGCGTTCGGTTTGGGTGAGCGGGCGGAAAGTGTCGGGTTCCAGGTTCCAGGTGGTGGTCCGGCTGTCGGGATGGTGCGGCCCGGTGTGGACCTGTTCGGCGAGGGTGGTGCCGTCCCAGGTGAAGTCGACCTGTTCGATGACGGTGGTTTCGTCGTGGGCGAGGCGTTGTTTGGCAATGCGTCGGCCTAATGGGTCGTAGTGGTAGCGCCACCGCTGTCCGTCGGGGGTGGTGACGGCGGTCAGGCGGTTGTCGGCGTTCCAGGTGTAGTGCCAGTTCTGCGGCTTCCCCGAAGGCGTTTTTTGCTGGCGCAGGGTGACCCGGCCCTGGGGGTCGTACTCGTAACGGACGTTACCCGCCGGGCGGACCAGGGTGGCGGTGTACTCGCGCTCACCGTGGGCGTCAGTGTCGGACTGGAGTGGGCGAGGACAACATTTGGCTCACCGGACGCCGTCAGGAACACGGTACCCTCGGCCGCATCATCGTCACCCTCGAGCAGGTGAGCTTGCCCTATTAGCAGGGACGTCGGACCTGCGGTGGCTCGATCGCTCACCTCATACCGTAGGTGCTGGGGGATCATGCTCAGTTCCGCGGAATGCCTCATAGCGGTACTCTTCTTCGAAGAAGATCACCAAAAGATCCAAGCTCGTTGAGACCAAGTAGAGATCATAGCCCCGGTATTGTGTGAACTCGTCTAACCAGGCGTCGGAAAGTGGTTCGAACTCTGCCCACGGCTTTGAGCGAAGACCTGTCGACAGGTGAAAAGTTCCGTGTATACCCGACCTTCGGAGAAACGACTTCATCCACTCGAGGACGTCGGAGTGTTCAGCATCGCAGGATAGGTAATCCTGGGGACAGCTTCCCGCCTTTCGGATGCAGGCGATCGACGACTGTATCCAACTTGGAAAATCCTCGCCACGGTGGAATCGGAGTACTCGCCCATTCTGCATGCGGTTTGCAAATTCGTCCACCCGTTTTTTTTCAAGAAGTTCTTCTCGCTTCTCTCTGGCTCCCAATGACATGACGGCAACCTAACCGGGATAGTAGTAGTGGTGTTTGCCGCCGACTTGCTGATAACGCTCTCCCTGCATGTCACGCACAGCAGGATCCTTTGGTTGACCCGCATGGAAATGTGGGCTCTTCGCGTTCGGATCACTGGTGTGTTCGGCAATTACCCTGGGGCCATTCGGGGTTTCATACTGGTAATATCTTCCATGAGCTCCGGGGCTGGAATCGTAGACGTAGTTTGACCTGTACTGCTGACTCGGATCGTCACCCACCGTCCACTGCTTGGAGGGCTGCTGGCTGCGCGGAATCCCTGCGCGGTCTCGTGCGGCGTTGAAAGCTTCGGTGCGATTGTTGAAGTCGCGATTATCGCGACATGACATGAGCCCGAGGGGGTCGAGCGAGGTGATGGGGTTCGATACGTAGAGGTGGGGGTTTGGTCCACCATGGAGACCTAGTGGGTCGTTGCTCCCATACCGACCGCCATCCGGGTCGTAGCAGCGATAGTAGTTATAGTTAAGGGCCGCCTCGGAGTCGAAGTACTGGCCGGGAAAGCGAAATGGACAGAAGGTGTCGTCCACATTCTTATTCGTCGTCACGCCCCACAGTGTGGTTTGGGAACGCCAGGCCAGGTTGCCATTGGCGTCGATGAGTTCGGTGGGGGTGCCTATCAGGTCGGTGACGATGGCGTGAAACTGCGCGTCGACCCAATCTTGGGAGGTGTCGCGCAGCGGAGCGCGCCGACTCTGGGTGAGCGGTCTGAAGCTGTTGGGCTCCCAATCCCAGAGGGTGGTTTCACCGGAGGCGTCCGGGTGGACGACGTAGGTCTGTTCGGCGAGGACCAGGTCGTCCCAAATGAAGTCAATCTGTTCGGTGATGCTCATCCTGTCCGCTGCGAGGCGTTGTTTACTGATCCGACGGCCGAGCGGATCGTATTGGTAGCGCCAATACTGGCCGTCGGGAGTGGTTACGCTCGTCAGGCGGTCGTCGGTGTCCCAGGTGTAGTGCCACGTCTGTGGTTTGACGGATAGCCGTTTCTGCTGACGCAGAACAACTCGGCCCTGGGCGTCATGCTGGTAGCGGATATTGCCAGCGTGGCGGATGAGGGTGCCAACATACTCCCGTTTGCCACGTGTGTCGGCGTCTGGAGTGCTGGGGTCCTGTAGTGGTGTGGGCCAGGTGGCGTGGGTGACATTGCCCGCCAGGTCATAGGCATAGTGCTCGGTCCACCCGGTGCCGTCCACTGTTCTGACCCGACCGACCGGGTCAAGGTCGTAGCGGCGGAGACCGGAGAGGTGGTCGTCTATGGCGGCGATGTACCCGTCGGGACGGTAGCGGTAGGACCGGCGCTGCACCAGCCGTGCTTCGCGCGGTGAGATCAGTGTTCCAAGACCCGGTCTGCCACCGGCGGTGAGGCTCTGGGCGGTTAGTCGGTGGTTGGCGTCCCAGGATTGAGCAAATACTGCCCCGGCGGGAAGGTGCCGCTCGACTTCCCGGCCAGCGGGGTCGTAGTTGAAGCGCAGTGTACGCCCGACGGTATGCAAGGCGGCCGGTTGGCCGTTGGCGTCGTATTCCCATACGCTGTCAGCCCCCGAAGGGGTGCGGCGGGTGATGCGGCGGCCGAGGGGGTCGTAGGTGTTGGTGAGGGTGTGGCCATTACAGGTTTCGGCGAGCACCCGGCCGAGTGGATCGCGCTGGAAGGCGAGTTCGGCGTCGGGGTTGGTGGCGTGGATGAGGTTTCCGGCGGGGTCGTAGGCGAAGGTGGTGACGGTTTCGCCGGAGAGCTGCTGTGTGATGTTGCCGAGTAGGTCACGGGTGCAGTAGGTGGTCTGCCCAACACCGTTGGTGCGCTCAACCAGCTGTCCGGCGGCGTCGTAGGCGTAGGTAAGGATCCGGCCGTTGTAGTCGGTTTCGCGGATCGGGTTGTCGGCCGGGTCGTAGTCGTAGCGCCAGGTCAGCCCTTGGGGGTTGGTGACGGTGGTCAGGCGCAGTTCGGTGTCGTAGGCGAAGGTGAACTGAGCGCCGTCGGGGTCGGTGCGGGCAGCGGGTAAGTCGAAGGCTGTATAGCTGATGCGGGTGCGGTGGCCGAGGGGGTCGAGGTGCTCGACGAGGTTTCCTTCGCCGTCGTGGGTCCAGTGGTCAGTGGCCCCGTCGGGCAGGGTGCGCCAGGCAAGCCGGCCTTCGATGGTCCAGCCGAAGCGCATGACCTCGCCCACGGGGTCGGAGATGGCGGAGACCCGGCCGAAGGCGTCGCGGTCGTAGCGGGTGGTGTCGCCGAGAGGGTTGGTCACGGCGATCGGGAGCCCGGCAGGGTTGGTGGTGGTGTGGTGAGTGTGGCTGAGGGCGTCGGTGACGGCGATGAGGTGCCCGCAGTCGTTGTAGGTGTATGTCGTTGTGGCGCCGGTCGGATCGATCAGGTTGGTGAGGTTGCCGTGCTGGTCGTACTGGTGCTGCCAGACCGCTCCGTCCGGACCGGTGATGATGACGGGCAGCCGTAGGTCGTTGTAGGTGGCGCAGGTCTGGGTGCCGTCGGGGCGGGTGATGCTGGTCAGGTTGCCGTGCTCGTCGTAGGTGTGGCGGGTGGTGCGCCCGAGCGGGTCGGCGCGGGCCAGCAGCCGGTCGTAGCGGTCCCACTCCGAGACGGTGGCGTGCCCGAGGGGATTGACTTCGCGGATGAGCTGGTAGGCGTCGTTGAACTCGTATCGGGTGGTGTGGCCGAGGGAGTCGGTGACCTCGGTGACCGAGTGGTCGGGGTCGTCGTGGTGGTAGGTGAGGTTGCCGTCGAGGTAGCTGCCGGTGCCGGTGGTGCGCACGCACCGCCCGTGCTCGTCGTAGGTATAGGTGTACCAGGCGGTGTTGCGGTCGGTCCAGCGGACGATCCGGCCGTCGGGGTCGTAGTCGAATCGCAGCGGCAGGTCCGAGGAGTTGAGCACGTCGGTGAGGTACCGGGCCTGGTCGTAGCGGTAGCGGACCAGGGTGGTCTCGCTGCCGTGGTCACCACGCCGTAGCCGCAGCGCGGTGATCCGGCCGTCATGGGTGTCGACGGTGAGGTGGTAGCCACCGGAGTGCCGCACCTGAGTCAGGGTGCCGTCGGGATCGTAGTTCAAGGTGATACGGTGGCCGTTGCGCTCGCTGATCGCCACCAGGGGCAGCACCAGCCCGGCCGGGTCCCCGGCCAGGGCGAAGTGCAGGGTGCGCCCGGTCTCGGGGTCGGTGATGGTGTAGCCGCCGTCGGGGGTGCGGGTCAGGGGGCGGCGGGGTCCTTCCTCGGGCAGTACCGGGTCCTCGCCAGGATGGGGGTAGACGAGCAGCATGCCGTCCTCGGCCGCGTAGCACATGCCGGTGGCGTCGAGTTCGAGGCGTTGGTCGAGGGTGGAGGCCCAGGACGGGCCGAACCAGCGGCCGACCCGGTAGGACGAGAGGTGGGTCCGGGTGAGGGTAAGTGGCAGGATGCCAGGCAGGTCCACATCGGTCTGCTGCTGAACCATCTCCCCGGTCGCTACGTCGATCGGGTCGCCGCACTTGGTTTTCTTGGCGTTCGCGATGCCGTTGCGGCGGACGTTGCTGATGCCGTTGCGGATGGCGCCCGGGTTGCGCAGCCCGCCCAGCACGGTCTTGCCGCTGCGGGCCAGCGCGGCGAGGCTGGTGACGCCGCGGGCGCCGGGGATCAGCCCGAGGGCGTCGAGGGC
>JBQTGW010000338.1:0-3323 GCA_052390495.1 Pseudonocardiales bacterium | reverse complement strand
GCAAACCTCATTTTTCCAGACAGGAGGTCATCCCCATGTCACGGCCCTGGGTCCGTCGCACCCAGCCACAAACGATCACGCGCTGCTACATCGACGTCACATTAGGTGATCTTGCCTTCGCCGTGGGTAGACGGTGCAGGGTTTCCGGCGCCAGGGCCGTCGGCCTGACCTTGACCGGCACAGACGGCACTGCCTCCGCTTGTTGACCTGGTGTTCTTGCAGCAGCACGTATGCGGCGGTGGTCAGGCGGGCGGCCTGCTCCTGGGTGAGTTCGTTCGTCCCGTGCTTTGGCACCATGAGGTCGTCACGTTGCTCGATGAGCAATCGGTGGTTGGTCTGCCAGACGTTCATCGGCGAGGGGTGGCCGACGATGCCTGGCGCAACCATGCCTGTCCGAGTCGCCGGATCTCCGCCAAGTCGGTCCAGCCGCTCGGCGAGACGGTGATGGTGTGCAGCACATCCGCTGTCTGATGGGAGAACATCTGGTTTCCGGCAAGCACGTAGGCCACCGGGTCGCCGCGCTGCCAGCGGATGGTGTAGCCGTCATGCCGGTGGCGGTCGAGGAAGACCCAGCCGACCGGCGCTGTTTTAGGTGTGGCTCCGCCCCGGTTCATGTGGCGGCACCTTCAGCCAGCCGCTTTAGAACTTGGTCGGCCGCGTCGAGCAGTAGCAGCGTCATCGTGATGTGGTCTTCTTGGTCCAGCTCTCCGGAAAAGAGATCAGTACTGAACGTAGCGGTTGCGGCGTTCAACTCGCCCAGCGCGTTTATAAGCTCTTGGTCTTTATTCGCCACTACGAGCACCGCCCTCAGCAAGCTCTAAGTCCTCGACGTCCAGCAGATGCGTGAAGCCGGTCGAGGGGAACGCCACGAAGGCAGAGAGGGGCGATGGGAAGTAGTTTTGATCGGGGCCGATAACCTGGCCGCGCAGCCGCCGGTCGTCGCGTGTCTTATAGATGACGTATCTGCCCGTCACAAACTCCGACTTTGGCAGATCGCCAGGTGTCGGGTTGAGTGAGTGGGCCAAGACCGTCCCCAGGCAGCGACTGGAGCGGCCAGACCGGCGACTCAGGGGGGTTAGGCATCGCCGGTCCGGCCACTGCCCCGGTCAGCTGTGCGGGGCCAGGGCAAAACTAACGGACGGAAGGCGATCAAGCGCGAACAGCAGCAGCCATGGCCGTCAGTTCGGTAGTGATGGCGAACTGCCAGTTCGTTGATGCTGTGACTAGTCGAGCAGGCCTATCCGGCTTGCGAAGGCACGCACCTCGGAAGCGTAGGAGGGTTTCGCCCGCTTCACTAGCGTGCGCACCATATTCCGCATCTCCTGCCGGTGCTGAAAGTCTTCCGGGCAAAGCTCCTCAGCCATTTTCAGGTGCACAAACACGGCCGCATCGTTACCCTTACACTCGTAGCACTGAGCGACACTGGTAAGCAGGCTGTTCTTGCGCTCCAAGGACGGTGTGCGGGAAATATCGACATCATTTGACAATCGCAGCGCTTCGCCGATCTCTCCGCTCTCGTACTCCACCCTGACCCGATGGATACCGACGTTCGTCGGGCCGAAGAAGAGCGTATTGACGTTGGTTGGCCGGAAGCTGAGCGTATTGTCGTAATGGTGTCTCTCGTCAACGCGCAGAGAAGCCTGATGAGCCGGACCGCGCAAAATATCCCGCGCCCGCCACGGGTCGTTGGTTCGCAGCGCTCCCAAAGTCGCGACTAGCTGCAAGCCGCCGTAAAGTGAGAAGTGCTCGGAATTTCCGTCTGGCAACAAGGGCTCTAGCTTCTTCGCGCCTGCCATCGCTAGATCGAGAGCCCCGGCAGGCTGGTCATTTACAAGCCGTGATTGGCCGAGATTCCAGACGGCAGCAGCTATAAGCAACGGGTCTTCAGTCTCTTCGGCGTAGCGCACGGCCCTGTCCGCGACCACCCCGCACAGGTCCGTGCGCCCTAGATACTTCAACACTGACCTTGTCAGTTGATACACCTCGGACGCCAGGCGGCAGGCTCCAACTGAACGGTCGGACTCGTGCACTGTCCGCTCGCTGTTGACAACAAGCCAGGGCAACACCCGCAAAGCGTCGCTGTACTTGCTGGGCGAGGTAAACCATACCGTCTGTGTGGCCTTAACCTGATTGACCAAATCTTCCAGGCTCGGTAGATCATCGTTCCCATTAAGGGAAATAGTGCGGTACGTGATAAGCGCTCGTTCCAGCTCGGCCAGCCGGGAGTTGACCGGCCCTTCGTGATCCTCGCTTGGCGCTTCGCCCAGCAGCGCCGCCGTGCGCACGCCAAGCACTTTGGCGATGCTGCGCAGGACGTCCAGCGACGGAGTCTTAGTCCCGGCCTCAATCATCTCAAGGTAGCGAACCGTGATACCGGCAAGGGTGGCGACATTGGTTGTGCTCTTCTTGCGGTCGAGGCGATAGAACTTGATCAACTCGCCGGTGGGGATGTCGGACACGGAGGTACCTCCTTGATCACAGACGCGCTCCCGAGGATATAGAGGGGGCGCGGCGGTGGGAGATGGGGGTTATTGATCGTTAGTGCAGGCGGGTGGCCTGCCGCCGTGGCAGCCTTTGACGGCGCGGCGGGCGGTCTGGTCGGATCGTTCGGGAATGACGTGCCGGATGCCGCGCCGGCGAAGCCGGGTGCGGGTGGAGTCGTGGGCGTAACCCTTGTCGGCGATCAGCACGTCGGGCCGCTTGCGTGGCCTGCCGATTCGGCCTTTGACGGTGATGGCGTCCAGGACCGGCAACAGCATCGGGTTGTCACCGGCCTGACCGGGTGTGATCAGAATCGACAAAGGCCTGCCCCGGCCACCGCAGGCCAAGTGGATCTTGGTGGATCAGCCACCCCGGGACCGGCCCAAGGCTTCACCATCAACCGGCCTCACCGACCCGGTGTCGATCCCCCTTTTTTACCGATTGAAGGATCTTGTCCCAGGTGCCGCCAGCGGTCCACCGCCGCAGCCGCTCGTGCGCAGCTTCCACAAGATCGCGTTGATCACCGAGCGGTGATCACGCCACCGACCACCACGAACAGGATCGGGCGGCAACCAGGGCCACGTCAAGTTCACTGATTGTGTTGCACTCATGACGCCAAGTGATACACCGCGGAACGGGGAGCCCCCGTGAACGCCCCCGCTCCACCCACCCCCTCACCACCCCCCCTTCGGAGCCAGCTGGCCAGGTGCCTCGCGCCGCCCTGAGTGCTGACCTGGCCGGATCGCGCAGACGTCCTCGCTGGGTAGCTGCCGCGGGCGCATGATCTCAGCCAGAGCAGTCAGGCCGCCCCTCCAGTGATCGCCGGAAGTGAGGTGTCACCG
>JBQTGW010000337.1:0-1889 GCA_052390495.1 Pseudonocardiales bacterium | reverse complement strand
TGGGCCAGACCTCGACGGGATCCTCCGGTGAGACATCGATGTTGCGGAACGCCAGGCTCATCCCAGCCCGCCTGCCATCGTGGTCGCCAGCTCGCGGCACACCGAGACGACCTCATCCCACTCGTGCCAGCGCACCGCGAGGTTCTTGTACTGGCGAAGGTTTCTCGTGGTCGACCGGTCCATGGGGGGCGGCTCGGCGAGTTGGCGGGCGAGCTGGGACGCCACGCCGTCCCCGGCCCCGTGCTGGTCGGCGTAGTACTCGTCGATACTCGACAACGTCACGGCCGCGTGACCAAGCCCTGTCCGATCCGCCAGCGCCGCGACGTCGAGGTAGTCACGAGTCTGATTACGGCGAAGCACAAGAAATGCCTTGACCCGCAGCGTCTCCTCGGGAGTCGGCGCGGTGACGGACTCACCCGACGGGAGCCGCACTTGAACGGTCTCCAACGGGGTCCGCCGAATCAACTGCCGGATCCCGGTCTCGATTCCACCGAGTTCTCCGAGAATGATCTTTCCTGGAGTGACGCGGTTGGTCACCCAGCCGTCCTGCGACTCGACCGCGTCGAGCACCGCGTCGAACCGATCGGCGAGATCCACCAGGACGTGGTCATGATCATAGGAGTCGCGGTGCCCCGCATACAGGGCGGCCGCCGAACCGCCGACGAGCACCGCGTCCGGAACAAGCTCCTGCAACCGAGCGGCAGACCTCAACACTCGCAGCAGGGCGGGGTTGTGCACTCCCGCCAGGTCATCGACCACAACCGCGACTATATCAGATTTGATACATTCAGCGGATTCAGGATCGTCCTTCGCGGGCGGTGCCCGCGCACCTGGGCGATGAGCCGGTGAGTGCCCTGCGTCGCGACTGGTGAACGGTAGGCGATCTTGAGGTTGCCGTGGGTCGGCAGGTAGCGCGGTGAAGGCCGAACCGCCGCGTTATAACCCGTTATCAATGGACCAGGGGGCACCCCAGGGCCACGTCAAGTTCGCTGATTGTGTTGCTCCTGTGACGCCAAGTGATGCACCGCGGAACCAGGCGCCCCCCGAAAGCCCCCGCTCACCCCAGCCCCCGCTCACCCCAGCCCCCGTTCGGAGGCGAATCACGGTGTCAGGCACCCCACCGAACGCCCGGCCACCGACCTTGATCGTCGACATCTGTATCGTCAGGCTGGACGCTCTCGAGGAGACGTGGCAGATCTGGGCTCAGCCTGGTGCGGACCTCACCGACGAGCAATGGTCGAGACCGACCCGGTGTCCTGGTTGGGACGTGGCGGCGGTGTACGCGCACACCTCGGTATTTCCGCAGGTGCTGAGCGCATCGCCGCCGACGCCGCCAGCCGACGCGGCCGATGTCGTGACGGCCGCTGAGGTCCTCCGGCGGTTCAACTGACCGGGTGTTCGAGGCCCTCCGGCACATGCGGACAGCCGGGCACCAGCACCGCTACTCGTGGATTCGGGTCAGAGCTGCTCAACCGGACAGGTCAGAGCTGCTCAACCGGACAGGTCAGACCCGGGGCGCCAGCCAGTTTCTGGTCGGCAGTCACCAGCGGGCAGCCCAGCAGTTCGGCGAGCACGACGTACGCAGCGTCGTACACGGTGAGGTTGTTCCGGTGCTTCCAGACAGGGCGGACCATCGCCAGGTGTGGATAGCGGGTAAGCGGCAGCTCATGCAGATCGTCGATGGCGAGGCTGGCTCTCCGGTCGTTCAGGGTGCCCGCGTTCAGGCGCCTGCGAAGGACCGACAGCACCTCCAGATCCACCAGCGACGGCGCGTGCAGGTCGGGATCGGCAAGCAGCCGTGCCCGCGCGCGGTCGCCGTCTGCCTCGTCGTCGGCCAGTACGTTGACCAGCACCGAGGCATCGACAACGATCACGCCGAGTCGCGATCA
>JBQTGW010000336.1:0-6159 GCA_052390495.1 Pseudonocardiales bacterium | reverse complement strand
GCAGGATCGATGACGTAATCCCTGACCGCAGCGGTCCAGCGGCTCGCGACAATACCGGCGAGCGCGGCTACGTCCGGTCCACCGGCATCCTCGACCGCCGACCAGAGCTTGCGGAGCTTAGGCGGCGGGTCAGCCCGCCCGTCGCGGAGTCCGTAGAACCGGCGCAAGCCCGCGAGGACGCGCAGGCCGGCCCTGGCATAGCCGGTCGTGGAGTTGGGGGGAGCATCAGGTGCCTCGTTGTCGTCGGTAAGCGCCAGCCATCCAAGGCCGAGAGATTCGAAATCTCGGCCTGCTCCGGAGAACAACCCTTCAAGGAGCTCGTTAAGTAGTGATTCATCGATGTTGCTCTGCAGGCGCTGCTGCTCCGGGCTGAGCCCCCCGCGCGGACGTGGAGGTATCGCCGCCCAGTCATAAAGCGTGGTCCATTTGGCCGCGTCCCGGCGATCACTGGTTTGTTGCAGACCGGCGTGCGGGCCGCCCGGGTTCATGCCCATGGAGAGAAGCTCACCGGCGATGACACCTGACAACTCCGCGATGGTGGGCGCCTGCGCCAGCCGAGCCGCCAACGCGAGTTCATCCTCAGGGCGAGTTCCCGGGGCGCCTTCCCAGACGTCACGCAGCTGGTCGAAGCCGGACCGGTCACGATCTTGCAGCCGGTGGACAGCCGCCCAGGTCTGGTCGTTTCGCTGGCCCTGGATATGTGCGCGGGCGAGCGCTACGTCGGCCGCTGGTTCCCCGTGGCGCTGCAGCTGAGCGCAAAGAAGGAGCCGCAGCAGATCCTGGTAGTGCCTGAGGGCGAGTCCGGAGGACATCTTGGCGGCGTCCTGCCTGCTGTCTGTGAAGACAATGACCTTCCGGTCCTGCTCGCCCAGATCAGTCGCTAGTTCGGTGGTGAGGACCTGGTTGATCTTCTCGAAGCCAGTCCGCATCCCTCGGATCGGGGAGCGCTGCCGGAGAGGGTCCGTGGGTGAGAGCGGCCCCGACGGACCGTGCGTGATCTCCCAGTCGTCGCCGCAGGCCGGGCATTGCGTTGGGTAAGGGCTGAGACTGGTGGAATCACGGCGCACGTGACCGCCGGGGGTGTGCGCGACTGTGACGTGGAAGCTCCATCCGGTGTGGTCGATGCTGACGTTGCTGAGTCTCCCAGTGCCAGGATCTAACCGGCTCCGTCGGAACGTGTAGGTAATGGCGTTGTTGTCCCTGCGCCACCTGTGGGGGTCGAGCTCGGTGAGTTCACGGACGGCACGGGGCCAGTAGACGAGGTAGTTGCCAGCGGTTCGGTCGAGCCGTATCTGGTCGGGCAGCTTGGCCAATTCTGGGATGTCAGCGAGCAAGAGCGCGTCCACCTGGGATCGCTGCGTTGCTCCTTCCGGGCTGAAGCCGCCAAGCATGACGTCGCCGCAAGTCTGACAGTAGAGCAGTTCGAGAACACGGGCACCACAGGTACAACGGGTAGTCGGTTCAACGTAGAGTCGGCCGACGGTCCTGCCCACGTAGATCCCGCCGGGTATGTGCGGGCACTGGGGATCGCTACAAGCCCAGACACCAGGGACGTTGCGGAAGAACATGTGTGCGCGCAGCCGAGGATCGCCCGGCTCGGGGTGAGATGCGAGGCCAGTGAGGATGCGATCGAGTGCGGTTTGCGCGGTCTCGCGATCCGCATTCGGGAACAGGTGTGCGGCGATGTCAGCGGCGGATCTGGCTACGGCCACGGTCCTGCCGTCAACCGCTTCGTCGAATGAGCGGCGCAGGACATCACCGAGGCCATGCTGGCGGGCGACGTCGGCGGCGGTCGCGTCGTCGGCGATTGACAGCGCAATGGTATCCACGGTGCCGATGGGATCGGAGCGGCCATGCGGGATCGTATGTCCACCGATGAAAGTGAAACCCTCTGTCGGCAACCCAAAAAAGTCCTGCAGGTAGGCGGCGTCGCGAACGGGATCGAGTGAGGCCGACGCGGCGAGAACGCGGAGTTGTTCAGGGCGCTGGGTGAGCCCCAGCCGGTGTTTGAGCGCGCGCAGCAGATAGGCTACCTCGGTGCCTGCGGTACCCCGGTAGGTGTGCAGTTCATCGACGACGAGGGTGAACCGGTTGTCTGGTTTGGCGTCGAGCCATTGCCGCGTCGAGTCGAAGAAGTGGCCGTCACGCTCGCGGAGCAGCATCACATTGAGCATTGAGTAGTTGGTGATAAGGATGTCGGGCGGCGCCGCGGACATGTCCCATCGGGACCGCATCTCGGCGCCGTCGAGCCGGGGTACGAAGTACTGCAGGTCTTCTTTGTCGGACTCGCGGCTGAGCTGGCGTGCGACCGCGCCTCGGCGCTCTGTCTCGCGCAGGTAGCGTCGCAGGTCGCGGACGGCGAGCGGGTTGGCTGAGCTGCCAGTCACGGGGGTTGCGCCGGTATAGCGGCCGAAATAGAAACGGTGGCCGCGTCTGTGATTGTCAAGCCACGCGCGGGCTGCGTCGCTGTCGAAGGCTCTACGCAGCCGGGTCAGCTGGTCGTCGACGAGGGCTTTCATCGGGTAAAGGACGAGAGCCCGTACGGCCTGGGCACGGCCGGTCTCGCCGTCCCGCTGCGCGGCGAAGGGGTCGTCGTCAGACCGCCACCAGGGTTGGGAACGGGGCACCGCAGGCTCCCCAGCCCAGTCGCGGGACTCGACAAGGAGCGAAGCGATCACCGGGAGTAGGAACGACTCGGTCTTGCCCGAGCCGGTTCCGGCGGTGATGACCATGTGTCTGCCTGGGCTGATGCCTGCCGCCAGGGCTTGCTCCTGGTGGAGGTAGAGGGGACGGCCAGGCGGGATTAGCCCTGTCTCCGCAAAGTCGGCGAGCTCGTCGGGAGCACCAATTGCCTTCGCTGAGCGGGACAGCGGGCCCTCAGCGGTGGCGTACTCCGGACGCAGCTCTAGCAGCGGTAGCCGGTACACACCCCCGTCGCGGTCGAGCAGATCGTGCCTTTCCTGCTGAAGCCTGGGATCGGCGAGGCCGAACGGGGTTTCGTAGTACCGGAAAAATGCCTCGCGCAACCGGTCGAACGTTTGCAGGGCGTCGAGCTGGCGGGTGTGCGCTTCCGAGTGCTGCATCCGCGTCTTTCTCCGTTCGACGTCAGGCCGGTTGGAGCCGTTGCGAGAGAGACCTTGCCACAGCGGCGGCCACCGCGGTCGGGACGTTGCCGTAGATTGCGGTACGCGCGGCGGCGCTGAAGCGTGGCGGCAGACCGCTACAAAGCGTGAGCGTACGTGCATGCAGGGGAGGAAGCGGCGATCCCCAATCGACGAACAGTGTGCCGACGTCCCCGCCATCAGTCTGGCGTTCGCTACGCCAGCGGATCACGGAGCGACCGCGACGTGCGTGATCGGTGAACATGCCGATGGCGAGGTCACAGTGGTTCCACTGCCCGTCGAGCTGGTAGAGGTGGGCGAGCCTTCCCTGGAGCTTTAGGCGGTACAACCCGTCCTTATCGGTGCCCGACGGCGTGAAAACGATGCCGTCGCCCTCGGCAAGCCGCTCGACCGTGGGGTTGGAGCTGGCGGGTGGCGGGGCCGGTGGGCCGAGCCTCCCGTCCGGGAGTCGTTCTGCGAGTTTGAGAGCAGCGCAACCAGCGTAAGTGGCTCCTACGGATGCGGCCGCTTCACGCAAGCCGTTCACGTCGTCGTACTGGATGAAAATCGACGTTGGCGCTGGCAAGTCCCCAGCTGCCGACGCTGGCTGATGGCGGAGGACAGACACCTCAGAAGCCTCAATCTGTTCAACCAGCCCCGCGCGCCGACTGCCCGTCAGCACAGCTGTTCCGTCCGACATCGGCAGTCGGGTGACAACAGCCGGCCCCATAGCCCACCGGTCCTTGCGCCAATCCACCTCGGTATACCCGAGGGCCGACAGATCACGAAGCCATCGTCCGGCGCTCGCACTGTTGATGTGCAAATCTGCCGTACGCGCGAGCCAGATCACTCGCTCCCGTAGATCGCGGACGCTGCCGGCTCCCGTCTCGCTCATCCACAGCAACATCAAGTCAGCATCCACGGGACTGCTCCCAGGCCCGGAGGTACAAATGCCACAGCGGGTCGCTGTCGGGTCCATGCTGCGCGACGGCCGACCACACCGAGCGCGAGCTTTCGTCGAGTCGCGTGAATTCTGGTACCTGCCGTCGGATGTCGCGCACTTTCCAGCGGTCCCCCCGGTGCTCGGCCAACCATGTCGCCGACCGTGGCGGGTTCAGCTCGAAGTAGTACCCACCAAAGCCGCTGACCTGGGCTAAAAGCCCGGCAGCGAGCGGCGGCTCGATCACGGCGGAGCAGTGACCGTCATGGTGAATCAGCCACATGCGCTCAAGGCCACGCCGCACCAGGAGAGGCTCGGCAGCGTCCTTTCCTTCGACATAAGCGCCGCACACCATAGGTCGAGGCAGCCCAGCGCGTATCTCGCCTTGGTCGTCCCATCCGAGTTCGGCGGTCCCGGCGGGGTGCGCAGCTGGGTTCGTCCGGAGAAGCGTGAAGCGCAAGATGTCGCGATCGGCCTCGATCACATGGGAGCCCACGGAGAAGGGCCCGAACCGGCGTAGCTCAAGAGGGAAGCCGGACGCGGGGAGGGGCGGGTCCTGTGCTGTGCCGTCGAGTGCTGCATTGACAAACCGCAGCTGATCACCGACAGGCAGGAGAAGATCCGGCTCCCCTCCGGCTAGATAGCAATCGCGACCAAGGGGACGGGCTAAGGGCAGCCCGTTGACAAGGCGGGCGCGGGTGGTCCAGTCCGGGCGGATCGCTGCGCTGGGCAATCCGGGAACGGCAGCCAACGCTTCATCGAGTCGATCTGGGTCATCAAAGATGATGTCCAAGAAGAGAACGTAGCCCGCGAGCAGCGGCCGTTCCACCGGCCGAGCTCTGCTCCAGCCGGGCTTGGCCGCGCGTTGCAGGACACGCTCGACATCAGCAGCCAGGTCGGCAGACGCGGCGATCACATGCTCCCTGAACGGGACAATCGACCGAGTCGACAACCAGCCGCCGGCATCGGCATCCTCGCTGAAAACCAGGATTCGCATCGGCGCCAGCATCGCCACACAGGTTGCCCCGCGCAACCGGACTCCGTCACGCAGAGCCTGGCTGCTCACGGTCGGCACCCCCGAGGTTCGGAGCAGGCTGCTATACAGATCCCGGGCGATGGAGATCTCGACAGGGATCCCTGCGATGGTGCCAACAAGGGTGTCGTTCGCCGGGAGGGTGTCGTTCGCCGGACCGGGCCCCGGGATCGCCCACCGCGCTGCCCACCGCTCCAAGTCGAGCACAACCGCAATGTCAAGGCGGGTCAAGCCCTCCGTGGTGACTACCCTGCCATCCCAGGTGGTCGCGAGACCGGTGACCAGCGGTTGCAAGAGTGGCCGGAGAGTGTCGTCGGCCAGCACCCGACGGAATGTGTCGCTGAGGCCACGGGGGCGTGCGGCCCAGATGCGCAGGTATTCAAGAAGCGGGTCGCTACTGGGTACTCCGAACTGAGAGATTTCTAAGGCGTCGAAAAAGCGAGTGAGTGCTGCCCGATCGCTGCGGCGGACTAACGCCTGTGACAGCGGGAAGCCGATCCGGGTGAGCTCTGGATGGTCCCGAATCGTCGAGATACCTGCCGCACCGCCGCGCTCGCCAAGCCACCGATCAAGGTCTTGCCACATCTTGGCGACGGCGACGAAGGCCCCGCCTCGGAGGGTCAGCCGTGTTGCGTCGATGTCCGCAGCCGCAGCGCCGGGCAGGAGTACCTGCGCGAGCCGAAGGTAGTAGTTGTGGCTTCTTGCCTGTTCGTCAGTGTGCATCCGGGTAGCTGCGAGGACGCTGAGGGCGAGAACAGGCAGAGTCGGCGGCGGTTGATCATGGTCGTTACCGTCCCACCAGTCGACGGCACACGCGACAGCATTGAACATAGCGGCCCCCCGCTGGGGGTGAACCAGCTCCGCGACGGAGGCGGCCAGATCCCCGGCTGGGTCCACCAAGCCGGGCGCGAGCCGCCGTATCTCGTCGTCATCCACGAAGAACATAAGCGGGATGCCTGGGTTTGCACTCAAGAAGGCCCGGGCGAGGGTTTCCTGCCACTGCGCGTAGCGCGGAGGCAGCGCGGGCTCGGATCGCTGGTTGGCTTCGTTCATCCCCATAAACAATAGACATGTGAACAGACACA
>JBQTGW010000335.1:0-1528 GCA_052390495.1 Pseudonocardiales bacterium | reverse complement strand
GGAACCAGCTACCAGGGACCCTGGCGTCTCCCCGGACCGGACTCACACCGGCAGGCTGCCCTGAGCTTGTCGCTCGGTTACACCACGAATTCCTTATCTCATGGAGCCCGAACTGCTGGACACACGGAATGCTCGAAGCAATTGCTTCAGCCGTCCGAGGCTCCATGTCACGTTTTTTCTTCCGATCAGGCAAGTAGCAGTAGCCACAATCCAGGTTACACATGGTCGTGGGCTGCATAATAATAGTCTCGGGCATACCCGAAATCCAGGCTTCTGCTTTTGTTCGGGTGGTCATGCCGTCGGCTCGCAGTCGCTGCTTTGCCTTTGCCACCTCACACCCCATTCCGGAAGCACGGCCCATTCGCGGAGGCGTCCACACAGCGGGGCAAACCAGTCCGCGCGAGCCGCCAGCGTGAGGTACCCGCCGCTCGCGAGCCAGCTCATACGAATGTTCACAGCACACAGCATACTGGCGTCGACGATCTGGCCAGCCAGCGCGGCGGCGCGATCACGCCAGCCGACGTCATTACTCGGGGCGATCATACGGTTTCTCCGGTAAGCAGCTCGGCCAGCGCAGCGGGGATAGGTAACCAGCGAGGTGGTGCAGCCACAGCCGCTGGCCCGAGGGATTGCGGCGAGCTGACGTGCGGGACTGTGGTCAATCCGGCCCACCGGGGAGAGTGACGACCGGGGAGAGTGACGAGTTGTGCACACTTCGCACACTTATGGGGGTAAACGGTGCGGGTGGGCCTACGGTCAGTGCCGTTGTCGTTCCGACGAGCCGGGAGAGGTGCGATGGAGAACCGTGTGCTGGGTGATCTGCGGTGCAATGTGGTGCTGGAGCGGATGCTCAGCCGGGCCGGGTGGACCCCGGAGAATCTGGGGGATCACCTCAACCGGCTCGCCGCCACCCTGGGACTCAAAGTGCACATCAACCGCCGCTACCCACGCAGGTGGGTGTACGCCGAGAAAGACCGCGCCACACCACGGATCCCACGGGACCCGCTGCCCTCACTGGTGTGTCTGCTGCTCCACCAACGCCTCGGGGAACCGGTGACCCCGGAGGTACTGGGCTGGCCAGCGGCCCGAGGGATGCTGTACGTCCCGGCTGATGACGGCCTACATCAGGCATGGGATGGTCCCGGGGCAATAGCGGCGCTGGGTGAGGTGGTGGATGCTGACAGCATGGAACGACGGCACTTCATCGCCATGACCGGACTCAACCTGACCGCGGTAGCACACCAATGGCTACTGGATCCGGCCCGGATCGCGGCCTCCGTACTGGGCCAACGGGTCGACCACACCGTAGTGGACGATCTAGAGCGAGTCGCCGACGCCCGCCGACGCCTAGACGACGCCCTAGGCGGGGGAAGCCTGCTGCCCGCCACCCGCGAGGATCTGCGACTGGTAGTAGCGCTGCTGCGCAACTCCTCCTACACCGACGACGTCGGACGGCGGCTGTACGCAGTGGCCGCCGAATTCGCCCGTCTCGCGGGGTGGCTGGCCTTCGAGACCAATCAGCCCGCGC
>JBQTGW010000334.1:0-15101 GCA_052390495.1 Pseudonocardiales bacterium | reverse complement strand
ACGACGACTTCGACGACTACTGGAACTATCACCTCACCCAAGAAAAATACCGAATACACGAAGCCTGCTACCAAAACGGAGTGATTCCCCCAGTCTGATCTTCACCCCTCAGAAGCGCTGCACCCGTTGCTTTTGCCTCCTGCTGTGAGGCCATACAGCGCGCCGTTCTTATCCAGCAGGTCAGCCGGTCCGATAAGGAGTTTCACTTTCAGAACTGGGTGGGCGCCCGGCTCGACGACGCCAGCCTCCGCCACGACTCGATCGGCCGCAACAGCTACCCGGACTTCACCCTCGTGGACTATCCCGAAGGGTACGAGGTTAAGGGACTTCAGTGGCCAGGTCGCGAGGCGAGCTACGACAGCAACAGCCGGGTGCCAACCGGCGAACACAACGGGCGCACCGTCTACTACGCCTTCGGCCGCTATCCAGCCAGTCCCGATGACACCGAGTACCCAGTCGTTGACCTGGTTCTTTGCCACGGCGACTTTCTCAACGCGGATCACACCTATGTCCACAAGAATAAAAGTTTTCGAGGCTTCGGGTCCTACGGCGATCTGCTGGTTCGTGACTGCAAGATGTACGTGGCACCCACTCCGTTCGCTCTGACGATCGGCACGACCGGGCAGGCAACGCTCATCGTGCCTGATGAGCAGGCGCTCGACGGCCCTCTGGAGCAGGTTGGCGAATTGCTGCGGACCGAGACTGAGCACATTGTCGTCGGCTACTCTTTCGATCTACGCACGAATGAGCTGACACCGTACCTCGTGCCCAACCCGTCGGCTGGCAAGGCGCACCGCTTCGCGGCCTACCGCGTACAGGGCAGGGGCAGCGGTGCGGTCACCATGAGGAGTGTCGAACAGGTCGATGAGCAGATAACGAGCGGTGATGACGAGTGACGCTCTTCGATCTTGATTCACTGATCAGTGCGCAGGTCCCTGAGTGTGTGTTGTCCTATGTGCCTTCAGTAACAGCACTGGAGCAGGATTTCCCCGCAGCCGCGTTGAGTCGCATTGGCGAGCACGAGTCCTGGCGCAAGGAAGTGCACCGTCCAGCGACTAGCACGCACAAGTGGTGGGCAAAGCGTCTGGGGAGCGTATTCAGAGGAATCTTGACGGCAGCCGTCACCGAGAATCAAAAATCCGCACTTGACGCATACAGCTCTGCCACCAGTTTGCATGGAATGATCGTCTTCGATCCGTTCGCCGGCTCGGGCACGACCGTCGTCGAGGCAACCAAGCTCGGTGCCCGTGTGGTCGGCTGGGACATCAACCCGGTCGCCACGCTCGTTCAGCGGCAGGCCATCAGGGAGTGGGATAGCTCAGAATTGGAACGTGCCTACAAGCTGGTCGAGGAGGGTTGCCGGGACGAGATCGACCGGGTGCACCGCACCGAGGCCGGTGAGCCGGTCCTGTACTACTTCTGGGTGGCGATCGCGTCGTGCCCCGTCTGTGGTGTGGACACCCGTCTATTCTCGACCCCGGTGTTCTCGCAGAACGCTTATCCAAAGCGCGTTCCGGCAGCGCAGATCGTTTGTCTGACCTGTCTCGATGTCATCCCCGGAAGGTACGATTTCGATCATATGACGTGCCGCAAAGGCCATCAAGTCGTTCGTCAGGGGCCGGTTATCCGAGGCGCCATGACTTGCCCGAACGGGCATACGTCGAAGGTTCTGGATGCTCTGGCGGGTGAGGTGCCGCGCCGTGAAATGTACGCCAAGCTCGTACTCGGCTTCAACGGCAAGAAACGCTACGAGCCGATCACTGAATTCGATAGCTCCCTGTATACTGAGTGCTCCCACCTGCTCCAACAGCGGGTGCAGGAGCTAGTCCTGCCGCTGGGTGCGCTGGATCACGGGGAGAACACCCGCCAGGTGATTCGCTGGGGCTTCACACGGTGGCGACAGTTCTTCAACGACCGTCAGCTCTACTCGCTCGGATTGCTTGCCGCAGCGATCCGTGAACTGCGCGTAGGTGAGGCCGAGCGTGAGGCGCTGGTAACGTTGTTCTCCGGCGCGCTGGAGTTCAACAACATGTTCTGCTCGTTCAAGGGTGAGGGAACCGGTGCCGTGCGGCATATGTTCAGCCATCACATTCTCAAGCCCGAGCGAACGCCCCTCGAAGCCCACCCGTGGGGCACGGTGGCCTCATCCGGCTCGTTCTCGACGCTCTTCCAGAGTCGGCTGCTGCGTGCCCACGCTTACAAACTGGCACCGACCGACCAAATCCTCCGCAACGGCCAAGTGGAGCGCGCCACCGGGTTGTCCCTGCCGACCGAAGCCACGGTTGTGGACGCCTGGCCTGCTGACGGGCTGGCGCCCGGAACCGTCTATTTGCGGACCGGTGACTCATCGCACACCGACTTGCCTGACGAGTCGGTCGACCTCGTGGTGACCGATCCGCCCTACATGGACAACGTGCACTACTCCGAGCTGGCCGACTTCTTCCATGCCTGGCTCCGGAAGCTGATGCCGTTCGCGCACTATCCCAGCGACGACGCGACGACCCGCAATACTCGTGAGGTGCAGAGCGCGTCTCCTGCGGAGTTCGAGGCAGCCATCACTCGTGTCTGGCAAGAGTGCGCACGTGTTCTCAAGCCGGACGGCCTGCTGGCCTTCACGTTCCACCAGGCTCGGCTCTCGGGCTGGACAGCCCTGGTGCAATCCCTGACCGAGGCTTGTCTCGTGGTGACCGCCGTGCAGCCGGTCAAGGGGGAGATGGCCACCAGCGTCGCCAAGGGTGGTACGGAGCCGTCCAACCTGGATGCTGTGGTCGTGTGCCGGAAACGAACGAACACCCTGCGCAGCTCGCTCACCGACCCCACCAGGGCAGCCGAGGTAGGAGAGCGCCGACTCGCCGAGTTGCGATCGGCTGGAATAGACGTTGGGGCGGGCGACATCAGGTCAGTCATCCGAGGTCACGTACTTGCCACCTACACCGCAGATCCAGCAGCTCTGGAACTGCCAGCGCTCGCTACGCTCGCCGACGATCTGGCTGGCGAACGGGTTGACCGGATGGCGGCTGACGATTGAGGTTGGCAGGGTCAGGGGGTGAGGGTGGCGAGGAAGGTGTGCCAGGCGGGGATGGGGACGGTGAGGGCGGGGCCGGTGCGGTCCTTAGAGTCGCGTACCAGGACACCCTGCGGCGCGGGCGCGACCTCGACGCAGGCGCCGCCGTTGGAGCTGTAGCTGCTACGGCGCCAGCCGATCTCGATGCAGGCACTTCCGTTGCCGCTGTAGCTGCTGGTGTGCCAGACAATGCTGTCCAGCTCAGGCGCGGTCATCATGATCCTTTCGATCCGCGTAGAGCTCGGTTGCCAGGGTGGCAATCAGCTCCCTGGATTCTCTCTCGCCCAACGCGGTCTTGGCCAGCGCACCCAGGATGCGCTGGTATGCCTGGATCTCCTCCGGCTTTTCCAGGAACAGGCTGGAGGTCTCGCTCTCCAGGTACACCAGCGGCTTGATCTCGGCGAACTCCATGAAGATGAACGGTCCCGCTGTGGCGGCGTGTGCACCGAGCGATGCGGGTATCACGCGCAGTGTGAGGTAGGAGCGCATCGAGATCCGTAGAAGATGGTCGAGCTGATGGAACATCACCGCAGGCCCGCCGATCGGCAGGCGCAGCACGGACTCGTGCACGTAGAACTCGAACCGCGCCGGACGCTCCCGGCTGAACAGGCTCTGGCGGGCCAGCCGGGCGGCTACCCGATCATCGATCTCGTCCGCTGGCACGTTGGCGACGCGGCTGATCACCGCTCGGGCGTAGTCGCCGGTCTGCAACAGGCCGGGTACGAGCATCGGCTGAATATCGCTGTAGGCCACTGCCATGCTCTCGTGGTCGATCAGCGTGACGAGCTGCTTGGGCAGTCGGGAGCCGTGTTGCTGCCACCAGCCCGGGGTGTGCTGCTCCCGGCTGAGTGCGAGTAACCGGCCGCGCTCAGCTCCCGTCACCTTGCACACCGCGAGGAATGCCGAGACGTCCACCTCGCTGGCGCCGCGCTTGCCGGACATGCAGGCGTGACACCCAGCTCGGTGACAATTTGAGCAGCTCCGCGACCTGCTGGCCGTTCAGCCCCGCCCCCTTCATCGCTCGGCGCAGGCGAGCGCCGAGCACGCGGGTGCGTATCGTAGGCTCCCGATCTCGCACAGTTACCTCCCGCGGCAACCCTAGACCTGTCGGTGCCGAATTCCACAGTTCGTCATAATTGTCCCAGTGGCAATTTATTGCGTGTCCCGGTGGCACTCGGGTCTGCTGATCACCGGCGGGGCAGTGGGTCTCGCCGGAACCCCGGGAGGTATCCGATGGACCCGATCTCACCAGTGCTCGCCGACGCTTTCTATCTGCTGCGCCACGATCTCTACGGCCATCTGGACGAGGCGGATTGCCTGGCGAACCAGGAGCGCGAATGGTCCGTCGAGGATAGGGCCACGGCCCGAAAGCTGATTGGTGACCTCGTGGTCGTCATTCGTGGGCTACTGCTCGAACACAAAGTGGCGGAGAGTGGGAACTGCCGGACCTGCCCTTCGCGGTGGCCATGCCCGGTGGTGACGACGATCCACGATCTGGTGAAGGACCCGCAACGCCAGTTCGTCGCGCTCGTGACCCGTAGGCTGGAGACAGACAGCTGATGATGGCGTGCGCGATCCGGTCCGCAGGCGGGGGCGGCGGTGTGAGGTCGTCGGCGATGGGGCATGGTGCTCCGGTGGGAGCGGTGTGCTCCCGTCCCGAATCGAGGAACTCGCACCATGACTGCCGCCGCACACCCCGACGACCCGGTGGGTTTCGCCGACCTGACCTTGCGACCCGAGCTGCTGCGCGCGGTCTCCACCCTCGGCTACGAGGAACCGACACCCATCCAGCGGGCGGCGATCCCGCCGCTGCTGGCGGGGCGTGACCTGCTCGGGCAGGCCGCCACGGGGACCGGGAAGACCGCGGCGTTCGCGCTGCCGGTGTTGCAGCGGATGAAGGCCGGTGGCTCCCAGCCGATGGCGCTGGTGCTGGTGCCCACCCGGGAGCTGGCCGTGCAGGTCTGCGAGGCGATCCACCGCTACGGCCGCGAACTGGACGCCCGGGTGTTGCCGATCTATGGCGGTCAGCCGATCGGCAGGCAGCTGCGGGCGCTGGCGGCCGGGGTCGACGTGGTGGTCGCCACGCCTGGCCGTGCACTGGATCACCTTGCCCGCGGCACGCTGCACCTGGACCGGCTCGCGATCGTCGTGCTCGACGAGGCGGACGAGATGCTCGACATGGGGTTCGCCGAAGACATCGAGGCGATCCTGGCCGAGACACCGCAGGACCGCCAGACGGTGCTGTTCTCCGCCACGATGCCCCGGCGCATCGACGAGATGGCACGCCGGCACCTGCGCGACCCGGTCCGGATCAAGCTCGGCCAGCAGGAAGCGACCAAGGGCGAGGCGCCACTGGTGCGCCAGAGCGCCTACCTGGTGCCACGGGCGCACAAGCCCGCCGCCCTTGGCCGGGTGCTGGACGTGGAGTCACCCGCCGCCGCGCTCGTCTTCTGCCGCACCCGCGACGAGGTTGACCGGCTCACCGAAACCCTGAACGGGCGCGGTTACCGGGCTGAGGCGCTGCACGGCGGGATGAGCCAGGAGCAGCGCGACCGGGTGATGGGGCGGCTGCGCAACGGGACGGCGGACCTGCTGATCGCCACCGACGTGGCCGCCCGCGGCCTGGACATCGAGCAGCTCACCCATGTGGTGAACTACGACGTCCCGTCCGCGCCCGAGTCATACGTGCACCGGATCGGCCGGGTCGGGCGGGCGGGCCGGGAGGGCGTCGCCATCACCCTCGCCGAGCCTCGCGAGCATCGGATGCTCAAGACGATCGAGCGGGTGACCAAGCAGCGGATCGCAGTCGAGAAGGTGCCCAGCGTCGCCGATCTGCACGCTCGGCGCCTCGAGCTGACCCGGGCGGCGCTGCACGAGAGCCTGCTGTGTGAGGACGACCTGGAGCGCTTCCGGGTCGTGGTCGAGACGCTGACCGACGAGTTCGACGTCATGGAGGTGGCGCTCGCGGCGGTGAAGCTGGCGCACGAGGCGGCCGGTGGCGGAAGCGACGACGAGGAGGAGATCCCCGAGGCGACACCCCGCGGCGGATCGGAGCCCCGCAGTCACGGCAAGGGAGCCGGGGCCGGGCGAGGCCGGGCAGCGGCCAGCCGGGCCGTGACCGGCGGGATGGCGCGGTTGTTCGTCGGGGCGGGGCGTAGCGCGGGGATTCGGCCGCAGGATCTGGTCGGCGCGATCGCGGGTGAGTCCCGGTTGCGGGGCGCCGACATCGGGGCGATCGAGATCTCCGACCGCTTCTCCCTCGTGGAGGTTCCCGACGCCGCCGCTGACGAGGTCATCGCCGCGCTCCGCGGCAGCAGCATCAAGGGCCGCAAAGCCACCATCCGCCGAGAACGTCACCAGTGAGCTGCGCTTGAAACGGATCTGGCGGGTTACTTCTGGCGTGCGGTTTCATAACGGGCGAGGAAATCGTCGACCGGAGTGGTTGCCACCAGTTCGGCGATAATGTCCAGGTCGAGGTCTTCCAGCCGCTGAAACCGCAGGCAGCTCTTGCCCATGTTCAGCTTGCGGCCGGTGGCTGCCCACCGCTGCCGTAACTTCTGCTCGGCTTCGGGGTCGGAGTAGACGCACGTCAGGTACAGCGACAGGTGCCGCTTTTGCGAGGCCAGCCCCACGTAGCCCAGCGGCTGCCCGTTGTAGGTGTTCGGATAGCGCTCCAGCGGCACCGACCAGGTGATCATGCCCCAACCCATGCCCTCCACATAGCCCGCAGGCAGGTGGGCGTTGACGGTGTCGCGTACCGCGGCCACGATCTCGCGGCGGTCGGGAGACAGCTCGGCGAGGTACTCCTCGACGGTCGACGCATCGCTCTGCACGGCGTCACCGTACCCCGGCCAGCGTACGAAAGACGGCGCCGTCGCCGACCGTCACGGTCGGCGGGACTCGCCGTGGTCGTCGACCTGACGTCGCGCGCCCGGCATGATGGCGAGGCAAGCCGTGACCACATTCAGGAGGACCGGTGACATCTGTGGGCGTGACTGATCCCGCCGGTCTGGCGGGGTTCCGTGAGGTGCAGCAGCTGGCCTACGGCGCGGCGCAGTCGGTCGCGCGGACGCTGGAGCCGGGGGTGACCGAGAAGCAGGCCGCCCGTCGGATCCGCGAGTACCTGGCCGAGCGTGGCGTGCAGGACTGGTTCCACACGCCGTTCGCCTGGTTCGGTGACCGCACCGCGTTTCGCGGTTTCCGGACTCCCTTCCAGTTCTTTCCCACCAACCGGCAGTTGGCTGACGGCATGGCCTACATCCTCGACTGTGCACCGGTGCGCGACGGATATGTGGCCGACATCGGCTATGCCGGTTGCCTGGGCACCAACCGAATCTACGAGCAGCTGATGGACGATCTGGCCGAGTACCGGACGCTGATCCTCACGAGGGTGAATGATCGTGTGCCACTGCGGCAGATCTACCGCGACGTCGATGCGCTGATCGCCCGGCAGGGTTACGACAACCGGCACCGCGTTTACCCCGGGCGGGTCATCGCCCACCAGGTCACCAAGGTGCGCTCGCAGCTACCGAAGTTCGTCGTGGTCGGCTTTGGCATTCGCTCGCTACAGACCCTGTTCGGTGACCTGATCGTGGAACGGATGCACCACCGCTCGCCGCTGTGGGCCGACGGTGAGATCTCCAACCATCCGGCAACTCCCGGTTTGTGGGCAGTCGAGCCGCACATCGGTTTCCGCGGCGTCGGGGTGAAGTTCGAGGAGATCCTCGTGGTGACCGAAAGCGGTAGTGCCCGCTGGCTTGACGACGATCTTCCGCACGTGCACCGCTGGCAACGAGCATCGGCCGCGTGATGGCCAGCGAGGTGATCAGCACTGATGGCGTGGTGCTGCGCGTGCACGAGTCGGGACACGCCGCCGCGTCGACGGTGGTCTGCGTGCACGGTTACCCCGACGACCACACGGTGTGGGCCGGTGTTGTGGCCAAGCTGGCTTCGCGCTACCACGTGGTGACCTACGACGTCCGGGGCGCGGGCGAGTCCGGGAAACCTCGCAGCCGCCTAGCGTACCGGCTCGACCAGCTCGCCGAGGACCTGGCCGCGGTGGTCGACGCGGTCAGCCCCGACCGTCCGGTACATCTGCTGGCCCACGACTGGGGAGCGATCCAGACCTGGCATGCGGTGACCGGGCCGTGGCTGGGTGGCCGGGTCGCGTCCTACACGTCGATCTCCGGGCCGTGCCTGGACCACGCGGACCGCTGGTTCCGGGCTCGGCTGCGCCGTCCGACCCCACGAGCGCTGCGCGAACTGGTCACGCAGTTGGTGTCGTCCTGGTACATCGTGCTCTTCCAGTTGCCGTTGCTGCCGGAGCTGGCCTGGCGCACCGGGCTCGCGCAGCGTTCGATCGCGCTCCTGGAGCCCACGAACGCTCCCGCTGTGTCGGACGCGGTCAACGGGCTCCAGTTGTACCGGGCGAACATGCTGACCCGGCTGGCGGAGCCCGGTCCCCGGAAGACCAACATCCCGGTGCAGATCCTTGCGCCGCAGCGGGATCCCTTCGTGTCGGTGTCGCTCCAGACTGACATCAAGCAGTGGGTCCCCAACCTCGCGGTGCGGGTACTGCCCGGTGGGCACTGGCTGCCCCGCACCGACCCGGACACCGTGGCACGCGCGACGAGCGAGCTGATCGAACACACCGAGGGCGGCCCAGCACCACGCGCGCTGCGCCGCGCCTGGGTCACCGGGCAGCGACGCGGGCGGTTCGAGGACACCCTTGTAGTGATCACCGGCGCAGGCAGCGGTATCGGCCGGGCCTGCGCATTCGAGTTCGCCGAGCAGGGCGCCGAGGTGGTGGTCACCGACATCGACCAGCAGACGGTCGAACGCACCGCCGTGCTGGCCAGGACGCTGGGCCCGGGCGCATACGCGTACCCACTGGACGTCTCTGACGGCGGCGCGGTGGAGAAATTCGCCACCGTGCTGCGCGACGAGCACGGCATCCCGGACATTGTGATCAACAACGCTGGCATCGGCATGGCTGGGCCGTTCCTCGACACCACAGTGGCCGACTGGGAACGGGTCATCGACGTCAACCTGTGGGGCGTCATCCACGGTTGCCGGGTGCTGGGCGGGCTGCTGGTAGCAGGGGGTGCGGGCGGCACCATCGTCAATATCGCATCCGCCGCCGCGTATCTGCCGTCGCGGGCGCTCCCGGCATACGCTACGACGAAGGCCGCGGTCCTGGCACTGAGTCAGTGCCTGCGCGGGGAGCTGGCCCAGCATGGCGTCGGTGTGGTGGCCGTCTGCCCCGGTTTCGTGCACACCAACATCACCAACACAACCCGGTTCGTCGGCTTGGGCGCCGCCGAAGAGCGAGCCACCCAGCAGCGCGCGACCGCGCTGTACAGCCGTCGCAACTTCACCCCGGAGAGGGCGGCGCGGGAGATCCTCCGGGCCGTTGAGCGTAACGCCGCAATCGCCCCGGTCGCCGTCGAGGCCAAGATCGGCTTGTTGGCCTCCAGGCTGACTCCCGGGCTGGTCCGCGCGCTGGCCCGAATAGATCCGCCTCGTTAGCATCCCCGTAACAACGCCCGAATTGTCAGGCCGCCTCAGCCGGATGGTAGGTGTTGACGTACTCCTGACCAGACAGTTTGCGAATGGCGTCGACGATCTCGTCGGTGATCGCTCGCAGTATCGGTACTCGCGGTTTCTGGCCGGCATACCGGGAGAAGTCCAGCGGGACGCCGAACCGGACCGTTACCGGATGTGGCCGGGGAATCCAGCTACCGACCGGCTGTACCCGCGCGGTGCCTGCCAGCGCCACCGGCACGACCGGAGCGCCGGTGAGCAGCGTCAGCCGGGCCACTCCGGTCCGGCCACGGTAGAGCCGGCCATCCCGGGATCGGGTGCCCTCGGGATAGATCCCCATCGCGCCACCGTCGGCCAGCACCGCCTGCGCAACCCGCACCGACTCCCACCCGGCCCGCCCCTGACCACGCAGGACCGGCACGTGGCCCATCGCCAGGAAGAACCGGCGGCTCAGCCAGCCTGCCAACCCATGTCCCTCGAAGTACTCCGCCTTGGCCAGGAACGTCACGTGCCGGGGGAGCACCAGTGGGATCACGACGCTGTCCACGAAGGACAGATGATTGCTCGCGAGGATGACCGGACCGTGGTCGGGTACGTGGTGGGCGCCGTGCACCGAAGGGCGCAAAGCCAGCCGGGCCAGCGGCCGGACGCAGTGGTCGAGGAATGTGTTCAGCATGCAGCCTCCGCAAGGATGACGGCGACCGGCCAGTGGCGGACCGGCCAGTGGCGGCGCCTGTGCTGGATAGGCGGTGCGCCGCAGCGGCACGTAACCTGAGCATGCCCCCCGTGGGTCCGGACGGCCATGCTCCTGTCGCGTGGTTCACACCGGAAACAGGTGCTTGTGTGAGGTCGGGCGGCACAATGGGGGCGGAGAACGCTGGGAACACCACCACTGCCGGAGCGTTGGGCGGGAATGCACCCGATCAAGGTCGGTCCGCGGGATTTGGTCTTGTTCGGTGGGCTGCCGGGAGCTGGGAAGAGCACGTTGCTCGCTGGCCTTCGCAACTCCCCGGCGGTCACCATGCGGGATTCCGACCAGATGCGGAAGTGCCTCCGAGCCCGGCTGCCCGCTTGGCTGCCCTACCGTGCGTACCGTCCGCTGGTGCACGTGGGTCATCAGCTGCGGGTGATACTGGCGGTGCTACGTGCCCCAGGGCCGGTCCTGGTGCACGATCCGGCGACCCGTGCCTGTACCCGGTGGGCGCTGGCCTGGCTGGCCTGGCTCTCCGGGCGGCCCGCGGTATTCGTCTGGCTCGATGTACCGCCGCTGCTGGCGCTGGAGGGTCAGCGGGCCCGAGGACGGCTGATTCCCTCGCGTTCCTTCGCCCGGCACGTGGCGCGTGCCCGCGTACTGCGCTGTGCGCTGCTCGCCGGTGTCGTCCCGCCGGGCTGGCGGGCTGTGGTGCTGCTCGATCGGCCGGCGATGGGGTCTGGCCTGAAGATGGCGATCCAGGGGAACGCGGTCATCGACGTCACGAGTGCTGCCACTCATTAGTGGCAACGACTATCGTTTACAATCTTCTCGTATCGTCACCGTCAGGGGAGAGATCTAATACCGTGCGCATTGCCTTTGTTGGGAAGGGTGGCAGCGGGAAGACCACGCTGTCGGCCCTGTTCACCCGCCACCTCGCCGCGCTCGGCCTGCCAGTGCTGGCTATCGACGCAGATATCAACCAGCACTTGGGCCAGGCTCTGGGCCTGCCGGACGAGCAGGTCGACGCGATCCTGCCGTTGGGCGCCGAGCTGACGTGGATCAAGGAGCTGCTCAGAGGGAACAACCCGAGGATCAGGTCGGCCAGTGACATGATCAAAACGACCCCGCCGGGCCGGGGATCGCGGATGCTCAGTCTGGATCTGGACGACGAGCTGCACCGGCGCTTCGCTCGCCCGGTGCCCGGTGCCCGCCCACCCGGCGCCCACCTGATGGTTACGGGGGAGTTCGAGCCCGAGGACATCGGGGTGAGCTGCTACCACTCCAAGACCGGAGCGGTGGAGCTTTACCTCAACCACCTGGTGGACGGCCCCGGCGAGTACGTCGTGGTCGACATGACCGCTGGCGTCGACGCGTTCGCCTCCGGGCTGTTCACCCGCTTCGATCTGGTGATTCTGGTCTGCGAGCCGACGCGCCGCGGAGTAGGGGTCTACCGGCAGTTTCGGCAGTACGCCGACGGCCACGGGGTTGCGCTGCACGTAGTGGGCAACAAGGTGACGGGCAGCGGCGACCTCGCGTGGCTGTGCGCTGAGCTGGGCGCTCCGCCACTGACCGCAGTCGGCCATTCGGCCTGGGTACGGGCCGCGGAGCAGGGGCACTCACCGGCGTTCGCTGCGCTGGAGTCGGATGTGCGCCACGGCTTGGACACCGTGCTCACCGCGCTCGACGGGGTGGAGCAGGACTGGGCCGCTTATCATCGCGACACCGTGTACTTCCACCTGCGTAATGCAGCGGCCTGGGCGAATCGGTCCGTGGGCAGGGATCTCGCCGAGCAGGTGGATCCCGACTTCGTGCCCAGGACCACGGTCACAGCAGTGTGCTCGTGAGGTAGCCGTACTGTGCCTCCGACACCCCTGACCGGCGCGCAGGATAGCCCCCGGTACTGACATCCTGGTTGTCGCTGCGGGCTTGGCTGGTCAGTTGTCCACAGCGAGGGGTGCAGTCCACAGCTCATGGCTGACCCGCTGTCCGAATGGGCGCGGCGGGAGGACTGTCGACGCCATGAGCACACCTCACGCCGACCGTATCCGGCTCTCCGATCCCGCCGAGTTGATCGCTGCTGTTCCGCATCTGCTCGGCTTCCATCCGCGCGACTCGGTGGTTCTGCTGGCGTTGCATGGCAGGAGGCTGGGTCTGACTCTGCGCGCCGACCTGGTCGACGTCGAACAGACCCCACTACTGGCCGAACAGATGCTGCTGCCGATGGCCCGACAGCGACCCACCGGGGTAGCAGTGATCGTGATCGGGGGTGAATTGCACCCGGACGGCGATCCGCCGCACCGCTGCCTGGTCGACGTCGTCGACGGTGTGCTCCGCGGTGCCGGACTCCCGGTGGTCCACGCGGCCTGGGTGGCGGCAACGGTGGGTGGGGCACAGTGGCGCTGCTACGACGATCCGCTGTGTGCCGGTACGCTCGCCGACCCCGCGACCACCCCGTTGGCGGCGGCTGCCGTCGCGGCCGGTGCGGTTACCTTCGGCAATCGGGAAGAACTGGCGGGGCTGCTCACCGGCGAGGATCCCGCGGCGCTGCAGCGTCGGGCGCTGCTGCTCCAGGCCGCTGATGCGGACCATCCGATGAGTGCGGACCTGAGAGCTCGGCGGTTCGCGCGGCTCGAAGAGCTGCACCGGGAGGCGACCGTGGGACAGATCGAGCTGAATGACCGCACTGTGGCCGAGGTTGCTTCCGCGCTGTGCGACCACCGGGTCCGCGATGCCTGCCTGCCGTGGTGTACCGGTCCGGGCGCGGTGGCAGGCGAGCGACTGTGGCTGGCGCTGGTTCGAGCTACCCCGGCACCCGAGCGGGCCGAACCAGCCGCGTTGCTGGCGCTGGCCGCCTACCTCCGCGGAGACGGTGCGCTGGCCGGTCTCGCCTTGGAGGTGGCACTGCAGGCGTGCCCGGACCATTCGCTGTCCGGGCTGCTGCGGGCGGCACTGGACGGGGGGCTTCCTCCAGAGATGTTGCGCACCGTGGCCGGGGACGCTTCGGCGGCGTCGCGACGACCCCCGCGCCGCCCCCGTAAACGACGGCCGGGACGGCGGTGAGCCGGTCAACCCAGGGTGGCCACGAATTCCCAGGCGTCGGCCACGATCGCGGCGAGTTCGGCGCGTTCCGGTTTCCAGCCCAGCTCGGTGCGGGCCCGATCGCTGGAGGCGATGAGCACGGCCGGGTCACCCGGCCGCCGGGCCGCCGACTGTGCCGGGATTGGGTGCCCGGTGACCTGCCTGCAGGTATCCACCACCTGCTGCACCGAGTACCCCGTGCCGTTACCCAGATTGTAGACCCGGTGTTCGCCGTGTACCGCATGGATGAGCGCGAGCTCGTGGGCATCAGCGAGGTCGACTACATGAATGTAATCGCGAATCGCGGTGCCATCCGGGGTGGGCCAGTCGGTGCCAAATATCATGATCTTCTCGCGGTGACCGAGAGCGACCTGCAAGACCAGCGGGATGAGGTGGGTTTCGGTGGTGTGCCGCTCGCCGTAGCGGCCGTACGCGCCCGCGACGTTGAAGTACCGCAAGCTCACCGCGGCGATACCGTGCGCGGCAGCGTACGACCCGATGGCGTGATCGATCGCGAGCTTTGTCGATCCGTAGGGATTGGTCGGCAGCGCGGCGGCGTCCTCGGTGATCGGCACCGATGAGGGCTCCCCGTAGGTGGCTGCGGTGGAGGAGAACACCAGCCGCGGGGTGCCGTGCTCGCGCATCGCCTCGAGTAGCCGCACTGAGGCGACGACGTTACCTAGCCAGTAGCGCTGGGGCGCCGTGACAGATTCACCAACCAGAGATCGGGCGGCGAAGTGCAGCACCCCGTCGAACCCCTCGGCCAGCAGCGACCCCGCATCCTCGACGGAACCTTCGACGAACCGGCAGCCCGCAGGCACCGCGTCGGCATGTCCGGTGGACAGGTCGTCGAGGACCGTGACGTCGTGGCCGACCTCCAGCAGACGCGCGGCACAGACGCTGCCGACGTAACCCGCACCCCCGGTGACCAGCAGCCGCATCCGATCCGGCTCAATTACCGCCGACGACCCAGTCACCGCCGACGGGCCAGCACCGCGCGGGCCAGGATGACGTCCACCTCGACCGTGGCGCCTGCTCCGGTGAGTACCACCGGATGGCCGGTCTGGGCGAGTGCGGCGACCTGCACCAGGTTGCCGGGTACCGCATCAACCTTGTGCAGGTCCGCCATCAGAGCGGGGTCCAACTGCACGTGCTCGGCGATACGCCGCACTTCCACCGCACCGCCCCCGCGCCGGGCCACCTCGTCCAAGCGGACCAGGTCAAGTTCCATCGGTGCGGCCGGTTGGTCGGCCCCGAGCTCGTCGAGCCCCGGGATCGGATTGCCGTAAGGGGAGGTGGTCGGGTTACCCAGCAAGGCGATCAGTTTCCGCTCCACCGCGTCGCTCATCACGTGTTCCCAGCGGCAGGCCTCGTTGTGCACCTCTTCCCATTCCAGACCGATCACGTCGACCAGCAGGCGCTCGGCCAGCCGGTGCTTGCGCATCACCGACGTAGCCCGGCCGCGACCCGCCGCGGTCAACTCAAGGTGCCGGTCATCGGCCACGGTGAGCAGGCCGTCGCGCTCCATTCGCGCCACGGTCTGGCTCACGGTGGGTCCGCTCTGTCCCAGGCGCTCGGCGATCCGCGCGCGCAGCGGGACCACACCTTCTTCTTCGAGCTCGAAGATGGTGCGCAGGTACATCTCGGTGGTATCGATGAGATCGTTCACACCAGTCTCCTTCATTCAACGCCATGGTAGTGGTTTGTCGGCGATGGCGGTCG
>JBQTGW010000333.1:0-5857 GCA_052390495.1 Pseudonocardiales bacterium | reverse complement strand
GTGCGCTTCGTCGAGCGCCTCGGCGAAGCGCTGAAGCACGTACTCCAGTGACTGGTGATCCCCAGCGGCCACCTCAGCGTCAAGCTCCGAGATCCGCTTCGCCTCGGGCAGATCACCCAGCATCGCCCGAGTCTTGAGCGCGTAGATCATTCCCAACTGGTCCTTCAGTTGTGTCCGGATCTGTCCGATGGACATGATCATTTCGCGGGCTGAGTTCGTGTCGATGGAGAACTTGCCCTGTTGGGCCGCTCCGACGAAGGTGCCGAATCCGCCAGCCATCCACGCTCACCCCACGCGTTGGTCGTGTGCGGCCGTGCTCGCAGCGTCACGGCCGGGGTCATCATGGCAGACGAGTGGATCAGGTGCCCTGGGTTCGGTGAACTCGTGGAAATGTGTGCTCAGGAGTGGGGCGGGAGATGAGTAATGCCGAGGCGGCGGGGGAGGGGTGCCGCCTCGGCATCGGGAGGAGCAGGGGAGTCAGGCGTGCAGCGCGCCGTCTTTGACCGCGGCGAGCAGAGAAGCCCAGGGGGCCGAGGGGACCGTCAGTACCGGGCTCGCCGGGCCGAGTTTGGAGTCACGCACCCCTACGTGACCCGTCAGCGAGTAGTTGACCTCGACGCAGTCGTCCAAGCCCCCGTTTGTGTAGCTGGAAGTGAACCAGGCCCCGTCCTGGAAGGATGCAGTTGACATGGGGCTGCCCTTCTTAGTCCGGTCTCGCAGCGAACTGGCCTGCCAGTTCGACGATCAGGTTACGCGACTCCACCGGTCCCAGAGCGATGGCTTGCAGCCGCCGCTGCAGCTCGGCGTAGCGGCGGACCGTCTCCGGCTTGTCCAGGCAGAACCCGTCGTCAATCCACTATTGCCACCAGGCGGGCCGTCGCTACGGCAGCTTGGGCTCGACCAACGCAGCCGCTTGATCAGCCACCGAGCAGGCACGGGACGTGTCGCCCAGATACAGGGCTGAGACGCTGACATTCGCGCTGTCACCGACCGCGAAGAACACGTCGCAATAGCCTGGTCCGCTGATTTCCACGGCCCGCTTCGCCTGGTGTCGGCCGATAGTGACGCCGGTGATGCTCGACGCGTCGGAGAGCACAAGATCATCCGTCCCGAGTTCCTCGTCGATGGTCGTAGACACCACGCCTTCTGGCGTTGTCCAGTCACAGCTGCGTAGACCTAGGATCTCATTGGCCTGTCCCTGCGGGGGGACACCGAGCGAGCCAGCCTCTTGGGCGGTGAGCAGATCGCACGCCTCGATCGCAGCCATCCCATTCGGCGAAGCCGGGGAGGTTTGTGAGGGGTGCTGTGGCACTGACGTGCCCGGCTCACCGGCCGGGATGCCCGCCGGTACCGAGCAGGCAGCAGCCGCGAGTATCACAACCAGCGGCGCGAGGCAGGTGCGGAGACTCATCTTTCTCTCTCACCGGCCCAGCGGATGTCCTGCTCGGCTTGTGCTTCGATCTGCTCGTAGTTGCGCATGCCGATCTCCAATGCTTGGTGCGCCTCGTCCAACCGCTCTTTGAAGAGCTGCATCACGTACTCCAGTGACTGTGGATCATCTCCGGCAGCCACCTCTGCGTCGAGTTTCGCGATCGCCTGTGCCTCGGGCAGGTCACCCAGCTTGGCCCGTACTTTGAGTCGCTGGATCTGTGCTAGCTGGACGTTCAGCTGCTCCCGGATCTCTCCTATGGACATGATCATTTCGTGGGCTGAGTTCGTGTCTATGGAGAACTTGCCCTGTTGGGCCGCTCCGACGAAGGTGCCGAATCCGCCAGCCATCGACGCTCACCCCACGCGTTGGTCGTGTGCGGCCGTGCTCGCAGCGTCACGGCCGGGGGTCATCATGGCAGACGAGTCGATCAGGCGCCCCGGATTCGGCGAACTCGTGAAAATGTGTGATCAGGAGTGGGGCGGGAGATGAGTAATGCCGAGGCGGCGGGGGAGGGGTGCCGCCTCGGCATCGGGAGGAGCAGGGGAGTCAGGCGTGCAGCGCGCCGTCCTTGACCGCGGCGAGCAGAGAAGCCCAGGGGGTCGAGCGGACCGTCAGTACCGGGCTCGCCGGGCCGAGTTTGGAGTCACGCAGCCCTACGTGACCCGGCAATGAGTAGTTAATCTCGACACAGCTGTTCTGCCCACCGTTGGTGTAGCTGGACGTGAACCAGGACCCGTCCTGGAAAGATGCGGTTGACATGGGGCTAGCCCTTCTTAGTCCGGTCTCGCAGCGAACTGGCCTGCCAGTTCGACGATGAGGTTACGCGACTCCACCGGCCCCAGGGCGATGGCCCCCAGCCGTCGCTGCAGCTCGGCGTATCGGCGGACCGTCTCAGGTTTGTCCAGGCAGAACCCGTCGTCGTACGTGTCGATGTAGACGATGTCGGTGGCCGAGCTGTAGTCGAAGCGCAGCACGGTGAAGGCATACTCGAGAGGCTCATAGGACAGTGTCTCGAATGGGACGACCTGGATGTCCACATTGGGCCGCTGGGATAGTTCGGCCAGGTGGCGTAGCTGTTCGGCCATCACCTTCGGGCCGCCGATCACTCTGCGCAGCACGGACTCGCTGAGCACGAAGATGAACTGTGCCGCGTTCTCCCGGGTCAGCAACCCCTGGCGGTCTCGGCGCACCCGGACGGTGTCCTCCATGGTCTGGTGGTCCGGGAAGCTGCCCTGGCTCAGGAACATGGCCCGGGTGTAGCTCTCGGTTTGCAGGTTGCCGGGCACGATCTCCGAGCCGACCTGCATGATCTGCGAGGCGCCCTCTTCGAGGTCGCGGAACGCGCGGAACCACTTCGGCCCCAGATACAGGGTGGTCTCCGCCATGGCCTTGGTGCGACGGCGCCGAGTGCCTTCGGCCAGCTCCCGGCACCACGCGGCGTCCTTCTCCGACGCCTTGTACAGCCGCAGTAAGGCGTCCAGGTCGGTCTTGGTGATGCCGACCTGACCGGTCTCCGTCCGGCTGATCTTGTTGGGGGCCTTGCCGAGACTTACCGCGGCCTGCTCCTGAGTCAATCCGGCGACCTCGCGGAGCCGGTGTAGCTCGTTGCCGAGCTGGCGTCGCTGGATGCCGGGCGCCGGGGACGGGGTGGTCATCTGCGGGGTCCTTTCCAGGGGTCACGGAGAGTACACAAGCGGTTCACTCAGTTAGGGGATTTACGGTTTGTACTTCCAGTTATTAGGTTCATGGCACTTGATCCTAGTCACGATCAACTGGGAGTTCAAGATGGACGTTCACGACATCTGTTCAACTTCTTCGTGCTCCGTGCCGGACTCGCGGCACGGTCCAGAACGCCCGGTGGGCGGGGTCGGCACCCGACGCAGCCCCGCTCACTGGGTTTCCACCGGCAGGCCGCCCAGCCCCTCAGCCGGTCATCTCGTGGCGCATCCGACCGCGGTCACCCCCCCGCCAGCGGTGTTGTGACCGCGAGGTGACCCACCAGGTGCGCGGACGACGCGAGGTGAATGGTCCCGAGCGGGTTGCGCGGCAATCCCGCGCAACCCGGCCCACCTCCCGCGCACCGAGGTCTGACCCGCGTGACTCGGTACCTCGCAGCACCGGGTCACGCGGGTCAGCACCCGATCAGAGAAGCCGGACACCGGCCGGAAATACCAGAAAGGAGCACATGTTGAGTCGTCATCGACGGAGCCTCGGGCTGCTGACGATCTTGGTGCGGCTGGGCTGGCAGCGTGACCCGACGCTGTGGACCGTGCCGTGCCTGGACGGGCACGGACGGCGCGCCCGGCTGTCCCTGCGGCTGGGGAAGGGATTGGTGACGGTGGACAGTCCCGCCGTCGGCCCGTTCTACCTGCGACCGCTCCAGGTCGGGCAGCTGCGGGCGGCGCTGCGTGAGGTCATCTTCGATCTCGGCCTCCTCGGCGGCGCCGAGCTCTCCGGCCGGCCACCACGGCCTGAACCCGCTGCCGGGATGGTCGCCGCGCCCAGGCGCACCGTGTTGCACTGGCGCCCGGTGGCCAGGCCCACGGTGGCGGACATCCAGGCCCGCCTGGCGGACGCGACGGCTGATCCAGACCCGGAAGTCGATCACTCCGAACCGGCGCCCCTGCTGTCCATCGCGGTCGCATGACCAGCACAAACATCGTGCTGCCCGATATCAACGGGCTGACCGGTCTGCCGTTGCTGGGACCGATGGTGGGGTATGTCGACAGCGCAGCCGTCGATGTCGGCCTGCCGCTGTGGCTGCGGGAGTTCGCCGTGCTGGCGCTGCTCGGCGTGCTCGCCTACCTGGCGTTGCGTCTGATCGTGCGGCTGATCTTTCGCTGAGCGGTCATGTTTCCGACCGGCCGGTTTTCCAGGCCCCCAAGCCGGTCACCCCGCGGAACACCCCACGGCGGTCCCCCCACCCGCCGACGGTGTGCTTCTGACCGCGCGGTGACCACCAGGTGCGCGGCGTACTTGAGGGTGGGACTTCTCAGCGGATCGCGCGATCCGGCCCACCTGCCGCGCACCGAAAGCCGGCCCGCGCAACTCGGCTCCTCGCAGCGCCTCGTGGCGCGGGCGGCTCACACGAAGTTCTGGATCCCCTCCCACAGACCGGCCGCGGGTGGAGCGTCGTCGCGCAAGATCGAGGCCTCGATGAGCCCGTAGGGCCGGTCGGCCGCCGACACCATGGAGCCGAGCCAGTGCGTAGACGGTGTTCTTCTGCGTGTCGGTGGCGATGACCGCGCCGTTGTCGCCGGTGAGGTGGGTTGCCGTGAAGTCACCGATCAGCTGGCTGGTGGCGTTCACGTCCTTGATCTGGTGTACCGGGGTCGAGCGGTCGATGTGTACGAGCCGAATCTCGGCCTTGCCGTACTGGTTGTAGCCCAGCGAGATGGCCATCCGGCGACCGTAGTGTCGGCCCGGTAGCGTGCTGGAGCAGCGCAACCGGTAAGACCGAGGGATGGACCACGAGGGGATCAGTACGCACGGTCTGGATGCCGCGCTCGGCCGCCCGGCAGTGGGCGTGTCGGTCCGGCTGGAGGGACCGGGCGGTGTGCTGGCCATCGCGACCACCGATGGCGACCACCGATGGCGACGGCCGGGTCGGCGTCCTGGTCGCCGGGCCGCTGGCGCCGGGAACCTACCGGCTCGTGTTCGGCACGGCCGCCTACTTCACCGCGAGCGGACAGCGGGGTTTCTATCCCGAGGGGAGCATCGCGTTTCACCGTCTAGGAGGCCATTACGACGTCCCACTGCTGCTGCCTCCGTTCGCCTACTCGACCTACCGGGGGAGTTGACTGCCGATGTCGGTGGATGAGAAGTGGTTGGCCACAGCGATCGAGCTCGCCATCCGCAACGTGCCCGAAGGCGGGCCGTTCGGTGCGGTGATCGTCGCCGAGGGCACGCTGGTGGGCAGCGGCCAGAACCGGGTCACCCTGGACAACGACCCCACTGCGCACGCCGAGGTGGTGGCGATCCGCGCGGCGTGCTCCGCGCGGGGCGACTTTTCGCTGGCAGGCGTGACCCTCTACGCCTCCTGCGAGCCGTGCCCGCTGTGCCTGGCTGCCGCGCTCTGGGCGCGGGTGGACCGGGTCGTCTACGCCGCGGACCGGCACGACGCGGCACGCGGCGGGTTCGACGACCGGGAGTTTCACGACCTCTTCGCCCGTGATCGGGCAACTTGGGCGATGAAGGTCGAGGCACTCGCGGTGCCGGGCAGCGCAGAGCCGTTCGACACCTGGCTGGCCAACCCCGATCGGGTCGAGTACTGAGTGGATCTTCACACGATCTGGAGCTCACCCGGGCAGGTCTGACTATCGCCGCCACCTGCATGCTGCACCAGCCCGCGGCGTTCCGCGGCCCGGGGGGTTGACAGCGCTGCCGTTGCACCAAATGCTGTGCGTCGGCTGGCTCGACGACGAC
>JBQTGW010000332.1:0-1593 GCA_052390495.1 Pseudonocardiales bacterium | reverse complement strand
ACATCCCGCACAAGTCGGGCGAACGGCATCATGGGAGCTCCCTGGCTTAGCTGACGGCTTCAGCCTCGATCCTGCGGCCAGGGCGCCACGGAAGGGCCGACGACACGCCGGTCCGGCCACAACGCCGTGCCCAGGCTCGTCGGTCAGCGCGCGGAGCAGATCAGCTCGATCGGAGCGAGTACGCCACGCTCCAGACCTTCGACCATATTCTTAATCTTCACTGGCGCGTCATTGCCCATGACCAGGTGCAGACCCAGAGGCGGCGGCCCACTTTCGGCGATCTTGGCGAGCATCCCGCACAGGAAATAGATCCCGATCTCCCACCGCTCCCACCAGGTCTCGCCCGGGTCGAGCATCGACCCGTAGTACGTGACGTGCTCCTCCTCGACCATCGCGATCTCGTGGTAGAGCTGGCGCGCGATCGGCTCCATGTATTCCGGGCCAACGTTGAGATAGAAGTTCATCGTCTGCTGCTCGGTGGAAAGGATCGTCAAGGCGTGCAGCTTCGAGATCGGGACCGCGGTGCTGCGGTCGTACGGCTCGCGCACATTGTCGATCGGGTGCCGGTGGTGGTAGCGGGTGGGCCGACCCGGCATCATCTCGGTGAGCTGGTCGACGATCTTCTCCGCTTTGCGGTGCTGGAGCAGCTCGTAGAGGTTCGCGTAGCGGTACAGGTGGTCGAAATCCTCCAGCAGGCCGAACTCGTAGTTGTTCGAGTGGGTTAGATGTCACGGGAATTCCCATCGTGGTGGGCGGTTGAACATCACCAGGCCATCGTGCGCCCACCGACTCGGCGGCGCCTCAGCTTGCCGACACGAGAGACGGTCCGCTAACCGCCCTGCCGGGTCGTGTCTGTGGCGGGCGTCCGTCCACAGGCTCGGCCAAGACGCGAGCCGACGTCCCCGCACCGCGTCGGCTTCGAGCAAGGTCCACGGACCGTGACAGATCGAGGCCACCGGCTTACCCGTCGCGACGAAGTCCTTGACGAAAGCGACCGCGTCGCTGTTGATGCGCAACGCATCCGGGTTCACGGTTCCACCCGGCAGCAGCAGCGCGTCGTAGTCATCCACCGAGGCGTCGGAGACCATCCGGTCAACCGCGAACGTGCCCGCCGAAACCCGGTCGAACTGGCGAGCCTCGATCTCCCCCGGATGAATCGAGAGCAGGTCACAGGCCCCGCCCGCGCCGTAGAGCGCACCGCGCGGCTGTTCCAACTCGACCCGCTCGACGCCATCGGTCGCCAGGATCGCAACCTTGGTGCCCCTGGAGTTCCCTGGCCATGTCAGTTCCTCCGATCATTGGTAATGTTCAAACTGCTAGCAATGACCCTCCTTGCCATGACCAGCGGAGCGCCAGGTTCTGCCAGGTCGAAAGATCACGCGACACTTGTCCCGCCAGAGCATGTCCCGCCAGAGCGGCAAGCACACCTCGGTCTCGCCAGCACTGACCGGGCCAGCCCAGTTCAGGGGGTGGGCACCTCAGAAAGGTGGAGGTTCGTCCGGGTCGGGTGCCGGGTGGGGGGTCAGTGGTTCGGGGTCGGTCAGTGGTGGTGGTTGAGAGTGATAGACATGCCCACTGGGTGTGGTCCAGGTG
>JBQTGW010000331.1:0-8450 GCA_052390495.1 Pseudonocardiales bacterium | reverse complement strand
TGACGTTGCCCTGGGTTCCACCCTGGCCAGCGGTGGCGGCGTGAACGAGAATCACACAAATCCACCACATGCGTCACGCTGGTAGTGGCCAGCGCTTCCTCCAATTCCAGACGCAGCACCTGCACTCCGTAGGAATTGTCACCTGTCTCGGCTAGTTTCTCCGTGCTACCAACGATCAGCGTGCCCAGCACGGGATAAGGCGAGTTCGGAGTCAGATACAGCTTGCTAGCGCCGAGTGGCTGTCGTGCCGACTCGCGCGGCCAGGGACTGGGAGTCATGAATACCTCTTCATCCTGCGCTCATGGTGGCCTCAACCTACGATCCGAAAGTTGTGGCTACCAGCGGTGGATTCCCCCGCCGCAGCAAGCGCAGAGGATCCCAACATGCTCGCCGTCTCCTTGACCCCGCAGCGCGTGGCCCGATGGA
This sequence comes from Pseudonocardiales bacterium, assembly GCA_052390495.1. Classification (GTDB taxonomy): domain Bacteria; phylum Actinomycetota; class Actinomycetes; order Mycobacteriales; family Pseudonocardiaceae. The sequence continues at coordinate 8,024 of JBQTGW010000331.1, read as the reverse complement.
AGGTCTCCTACACCGCTCGCAATCTCGACCTGCGGCGCCCGCTCACCATCGTCCACAGCGACGATCTCGCACCGCAGCACGGTGACCTGATGCTCGCCACGGTGACCAAGATCGGGCAGCACACCAGACTGGAACTCGCCACTGGCCGGCGGGCCACCATCTATCCGGGCGACGAGGTGCTCGTCGCGACCGCAACCCGCTACGCCACGGACCAGTTCGAGGCCGGGTTACCCCAAGACCTCGGGCCATGCCACCTGGTGGCTGCCGGTGGTATCGCCAGCCGCACCCGCAGCGCGCATACCAGGATGAGCAGCCCGACCGAGCTGACGCCGGTCGGGCTGCTCGCGGACTCCAACGGCGCGGTTATCAACCTCTCGGATCTCGCACTACCCGGCCCCCCGCCATCGCTGCACAGGCCTCCGACGCTCGTCCTGGCCGGCACCTCGATGAACTCCGGCAAGACCACTGCCATGGCCGCGATCACCCGCGGGCTCACCACCGCCGGGTTGCGAGTGGGCACGGCAAAAGTCACCGGCACCGGCGCTGGCGGGGACCCGTGGCTCTACCACGACGCCGGCGCGGCCGAGGTACTGGACTTCACCGACGCTGGGTTGGCAACCACCTACGAGCTCGGGCTGCCGGTGCTCCTGGACTGCGCCACCGGCCTGCATGCGCACCTCGCCTGCCGTGGCGTGGACGCGATCATGCTGGAGATCGCCGACGGAGTGCTGCAAGCGGAGACGGCGGCACTGCTGTCCCATCCGAGGATCCGGGAGCTGACCGACGGGGTGTTCTTCGCTGCGTGTGACGCCCCCGGGGCACTGTTCGGGGTACACCAGCTGCGCGTCGCCGGGCTGTCGGTGCTCGCCGTCGGTGGCCTGCTCACCGCCTCGCCACTGGCCATCCGCGAGGCCCAGGCCGGGCTTGACGTACCGGTTTACGGCAACTCGGAGCTGTGCGACCCAGTGCTCGCGCACAGCGTACTCGACCGTCTCGTTACCCCCAGAACGCCGCGTGCAGTTACGGGGCACACGGCATGACGACCCCGGCGATCCCCCGCGCGCTGCGGGGACGGCGCCGCATCACGTTCGGCGTACTGGTGACCATCGGCGTGGGGCATGCGGTCACCGCGGTGGCCTGGTCACTCGTCATCAGTTCGCTGGTCAACGGACTGACCACGCCGGGCACAACAGGACTCGCGCTTCGCGCGATCGAACTGATCGGCCTGGCGCTGGTGTCCGCATCGCTGGTAGCCGTGGAGCGAGTACTCGCCGAACACCTCGGGCAGAGCTGGATTAACGAGATCCGGGTACTCCTGTTCGGCCACGTTGCCAGAACACCGGTACGGGAACATCGCCACTCGACGGGGGCGACCACGCTGCGCTTCGTGGGCGACCTCACCGCGCTGCGCCGCTGGGCGAGCCTGGGGGTGGCCAAGCTAGCCGTCGCGGTGCCGCTGGTGGTGGGCTGTCTAGTGGCGTTGGTGCTGGTGAGCCCGCTGGTCGCGGTGGCGGCTGGGGCGGTGGTCGTCGCCGGGCTGGGGGCGACCTTGGCAAGTACGGCAAAGCTGCGAGCCACCAGCCGGGTGGCGCGTCAGCGCAGGGCGCGGGTCGCAGCGCACGTCACCGAACACGTCGGCCAGCGGTTGGTGATGCAGGCATTCGGGCGGGCCGACGCCGAGCGGCGCCGGGTGCGCAGCGCGGGCCGCAGCCTGGCCCGCGCCATGATCCGCCGGGCGCACGCAGTCGGGCTGGTCCGGGGCATCGGGGAGGCCACTACCCTGCTCGCCACCGCCGCCGCGCTGCTGGCCGCGGTGAGCGGCGGAGTCAGCGCGGGTGCGGCTGCCGCTGCGATCGCGGTGGTCGCCGTCCTGGCCACCCCGCTGCGGGACCTGTCCCGAGTGGCCGAGTATCGGGCAGGTGCCGTAGTGGCCACCCAGAAGATCACCGAGGTGCTCGCCCGCCCGGTTCGGCCCCGGCCGGCGCAGCCCGCGCCGCCGCTTCCCGCTGGAGCGGGCAAGCTGGAGCTGGACTGCGTGACGATGGAGGGGGTGTTCGGGCCATTGTCAGTGACCGCCGAGCCGGGCGAGGTCGTCGCGCTGGTTGGACCGAACGGCGCCGGGAAGTCCACGCTGCTCACCGTGCTCGCGGGGCTCGTGCACCCGGACAAAGGCCGGGTACTACTGGACGGGGCCGACGTGCACGCTGTCGCCGAGGAGGACATCCGCCACGTCGTCGGTCTGGTCACACCCGACCTTCCACTGCTGCGCGGCACGATCGTCGCCAACATCCGCTATGCGAATCCCGACGCGGACGACCAGGCATTGCACGACGTGATAGATCGCGCTGAGCTCGATGAGGTATTGGCCGACCTGCCCGACGGGCTGAACACCCGCGTCGGCGAGGGTGGCGCCGGACTGTCAGCGGGTCAGCGCCAGCGCGTCGCACTGGCTCGTGCCCTGCTGACAGGGCCCCGCGTGCTGCTGCTAGACGAGGCCGACGCGCACCTCGACCCGGCCGCCGCCAGCGTCATCGACCGGGTAATCGCCGGGTTTGCGGGCACCGTCATCGTGGTCACCCACCGGCCGGAACGACTCACCGAGGCCCGCACCACCTGGCGGCTGGCCGGTGGGCGGCTCCAGGTCGCGTGGCGGCCGCACGCCAATGCCACCTGGGGTGCGCGATGAACTCCTGGGACACCGGGGAGCGGCGGGCGGCGGTGACACTCACCGCTGTGCTGCTGGCCTGCGTGCTGTGGCCGCTGCGGCAGTACCAGCGTCCGCGCGCCGAGCGGCACGACGGCTTCCCGTTGTCGCACTATCCGATGTTCACGGATCTCCGTCCGGCCAAAGTGACCATGTACTACCTGGTCGCGGAGACCCCTGAGGGCGACCGCCACTATCTGGCGCACCGGCATGTCGGCCCCGGGGGGCTCAACCAGGTGCGCCGCCAGGTCAACCGCCGAGTGGCCAAGGGCGGGGCCGCGACGCTCGCCCAGCAGGTCGCCGAGCGAGTCATCGCGCACAGCGGGCCCGGGATGATTACCCGGGTGCACGTCGTCCGTGGCCGGTTCCACCTCGACCGCTGCTTCAAGCGACGCCATGTGGCCGGCTCCGAGCACATCCTGGCCACCGCCGAGGTGCCAGTAGCGCCGCTCATGAAGACCATGAAACCCGCCACTGCCCAGCGCGGGGGGCAACCATGAGGGCGACCGGGGCGGCCCGGCTGATGAGGTGGCTCTTCCGGCCGACCCCGGCCACCCGGCTCGGCGCGGTGCGGCTGCTGGTCGGCGGCTATTCGGTGTACTACCTGGCGCGGCGGCGGCGAATGCTCGCCCGAATCGCGGAGACCGATCCCGAGCTGTTCGCGCCGGTCGGCCCGTCGCGGGTGCTCGACCGGCCGCTGAGCCCGTCCACCGCCAACCGGTGTACCGACGCGACGCTGGCCGCCGGTGTCGCCTTTACCCTCGGCGCCGGGCACCGGATCACTGGGCCGATCTACTCAGCGTTGCTGACCTGGACACTGGCCTACCGGAACTCCTGGTCGATGGTGTTCCACAGCGACAACCTGCTCGTGCTGCACGCGATTGTGCTGGGTGCAAGCCGTTGCAGTGACGCGGTCTCGCTGGATGCCGTGGCACGCCACGGCTGGCGTCGGGCAATGTCTGCGGGCCCCGCGCACGGCCGGTACGGCTGGCCACTGCAAGCGATGAACACGGTCACGGCGGCGACCTACCTACTGGCAGGTATCGCGAAGATCGAAGGCGAGTTGGGGTGGCGGTGGGCGCTGGGCGGCGCACTGCGCAGGCAGGTCGCGGTGGACGGGATACGCAAGGAGGTATTCGGGTCGACAGCATCCCCGCTGGCGTACCTGATGTACCGGCACACCGAGATCTTTACCGCCATGGCCGTAACCTCACTGGTGGTGGAACTCGCAGCGCCAGTCGCGCTGATCAGTCCACGCGCCGGGCGGCTCTGGGCACTGGCCGCGTTCGGGATGCACTGGGGGATTCTGGCCATAATGAAGATCAAGTTTCGATACCAGCTTTCCGGGACCGCCTACCTGTCATTCTTCGATATTGACAAGTTGCTGAGGTGGGCGAGAATGCGATGACCTCTGGACGATGGTTTTCGACGGCCGGTGCGGATTCTGCATCCGTAGCGTGACTCGCCTGCTGCTATGGGCAGCCAACTGACTTCAGCGTGCTGTTTCATGTTCATGAAGACGTACTCATGGTCCGCTCATCCAGCACTCACCCACCCCTCGCATGCTGGCACTATGAAACTGGATCCGCGCGTCGCCGTGCTGGCCGCTGCCCTCGGAATCCCGTTGGGCGTAGCGCTGATGATCGACGCGCTCGCCGAGGAGGGACTGCGTCCTACCGCCCCCGCTGAGGTGCGTATGGGAGAGGCCGCACCACGTTCGCTGGCGCCCCCGACCAGGCCGCCACAACAGCAACAGCCACCACCGCAGCAGCAGTTCCCGCAGCCCCAGCAGCAACTCCCCCAGCCACAGCTCCCCCAGCAGCAGCTCCCCCAGCCACAGCTCCCCCAGCAGCAGCCCTCCCAGCCACAGCAGCAGCCCCCCCAGCCACAGCAGCAGCCCCCCCAGCAGCTCCCGCAGCAGCAGCCCCCGCAGCCACAGGAGCTCCCCCAGCAGCAGCCGCTCCCGCCACCTCCCGATCAGGCACCGGTCGAGGTCGTGCCCCCACTCCCACCGGTCGCCGTATATAACGATGACTGGGACGGCAACCGCGGCGACGACAACGGAACCAGCACCGGCCGCGGTGACGGAGGAGACGGCACCTACGGGGGCAGCACCTACGGGGGCAGCACCTACGGGGGCAGCATCGGAAGCGACGACGAAGAAAGAGCCAGCACCGGAAGAGGAGGAGACGGAGGAGACGGCAACGGCGATGGCAACGGCGACAACGGCGATGGCAACGGCGACAACGGCGATGGCAACGGCGACAACGGCGATGGCAACGGCGACAACGGCGATGGCAACGGCGATGGCTGAGCCGAAGTTGACGCCTACCGTCGACAACACCGCCCAGTTAACTCAGCCGCTAACCCCCGGGGCACCTACCACGGTCCATCGGCCGATCACTGCGGCGGCAACCTCGCCCGCGCCCTATCCGGGCCCGGCGCCGGAGCCAGGGGGTGACCTGCGCTGGCGGCTGCCGGCCCGGATCCTGATTATGGGCTGGGTCATGCTGCTCATGCTCGAGGTGCTCGTGATCGTCAACCTCGTCACCAGGCAGAGCCTGTTCAGCGACATCGAGGACCGCGTCCCTGTCGTGCTGAAACAGGAGATCGATGAGTTCGGCACGTCCGCAAGCATCAGCGTCGATCCCCGGACCGGTGAGCGGTTCACGGACGTCCACACGCTGATCTATACCCACCTACAGCAGCAGATCCCACACGACGACGAGATCCTCTTCGGCTTCGTGGAGAAGGATCCCGCCGCAGCGTCAGGCACGCCCCCCATCCGGCAGGGCGCCAACCCGCCATACGACGTCGCCGCCGACAAGGCGCTGCTAACCCAGATCCTGCGCTCACCCTTCGGTACCGGCTCGCTAGAGACACCGGCGGGTGAACTGCGCTGGCAGAAGCTGCGGGTGACGCCGCCAGCGGGTGGCACCGCCCCAGCAGGCTGGTTCGTCGTCGGTCTGTTCCCCGATGTCGATCGGAAGGCGGTCAGAGCCACACTGGAGACGCTGATGCTGGTCAGCATGGTCTGCCTGATGCTGGCCGGGGCGGGCGCCTGGCTGGTGTCCGGGCGGATTCTGGCGCCGGTGCGGCTGGTCCGCCAGGCTGCCGCCCAGATCAGTGAGCAGGACCTCACGCGCCGGATCCCGGTGCACGGCCGAGACGACGTCTCGGCGCTGTCCGAGCAGTTCAATGCGATGCTCGACCGCCTCCAGAAGGCATTTTCCACCCAACGGCAGTTCGTCGACGACGCCAGTCACGAGCTGCGCACCCCGATCACCATCATCCGCGGGAACCTGGAGCTGATGGGTGACGACCCGGCCGAGCGCGCCGACGTGGTCCGCTTGGTCCTCGACGAGCTGGACCGGATGAGCCGGATCGTGGAGGACCTGTTGCTGCTGGCAACATCGCAGCAACCCGACTTCGTGCGGCCGCAACCGGTGTCGGTGGCCGACCTGACCAGCGATGTGGACGCCAAGGTGCGCGCGCTCGGCGACCGGCGCTGGGTGCTGGAGAGCATCGGCGAGGGCGCCGCGGTGGTGGACCCTCAGCGCGTCACCCAGGCCATGGTTCAGCTCGCCCAGAACGCCGTGCAGCACACCGACGACGGTGCCGAGATCCGGATCGGCTCCGCGCTGCGGGAGGACAGCGTGGGACTGGCGACACTGTTGTTCTGGGTGACCGACACCGGGCCGGGGGTCCGGCCGGAGGATGCCCAGAAGATCTTCGAACGGTTCTCCCGCGGCTCGACCGGCGGCGCCCGCGACCATCGCACCGGCGCCGGGCTGGGGCTGGCCATCGTCCGGGCCATCGCCGATGCGCACCGTGGCTCGGTACGGCTGATCTCCGATCCGGGCCACGGCGCCACTTTCGGCATCGAGCTCCCGGCGTCACCGGGCCTGGCGGGGAGGGACCGGCCGTGAACCGCATCCTCATCGCAGAAGACTCCGACCGCATCGCGGCCGTTGTCGAGAAGGGCCTGCGCGCTAACGGATTCATCACCACCGTGGTCGCCGACGGCAACGCCGCGTTGGCATACGCTCGCACCGGCGAGTTCGACCTGATGATGCTCGACCTCGGACTGCCCGGCCGCGACGGCTTCTCCGTGCTGCGCATCCTGCGCGAGGCTAAAGTCACCACACCGGTGATCATTCTGACCGCGCGGAACGCCGTGCACGACACCGTGGCCGGGCTGGAAGGCGGTGCGGACGACTACATGACCAAGCCATTCCATTTCGAGGAACTGCTCGCGCGGATACGGCTGCGGCTGCGCGAAGACCGCGCAACCGAGCTCACCGTGCTGCACTTCGACGGGTTGTCGCTGGACCTGCGAACCCGGCAAGCTCAGCTCGGCGCGCGGACCGTCGACCTGACCGCACGGGAGTTCGTGCTGCTGGAACTGTTCCTGCGCCATCCCGGGCAGGTGCTCTCCCGCAAGCAGATCCTGTCCCACGTCTGGGGCTACGACTTCGACCCCGGATCCAACATCGTCGACGTCTACATCCGAGCGCTGCGCAAGAAGCTCGGCGCCGACCGGATCGACACCGTCCGCGGCATGGGCTACCGGCTCGGCTGAGCGCCCGAGCGATCCCCAGGCAGGTGTCCGGAATACGAACAATGAGGCACGTTACGCTTCGCCGATGGAATGGACCGCAGCCCACATCCGGCTGCTCCGCGCGGTGGGTCTGTGCCTGCCACAGGATAAGTTCGCCAAAGAGCTGGGATTCGACAAGCGGACGATCGGCAACGCCGAGCGCGGCACCCACCCGCCGAGCCTGGCGCTGCGCCGCGCGCTAGACCACGCCCTGGCGAACGCGGCTCTTCAAGCTTGGCCGGGATGCGTAGTCAAAGGTTCACTCTTCGTCGCCGTCGGCTGGTGCTGCCGGTAGCCACAGCAGGGTGCCGTCCCCCACTGGGCCCGGTTCCCGGCCCCCGGGTGCCCTCCACCCTTGACAGGACAGGGTTATCACCGTCTGTCACCTCGGGGGCGGTGGGGTCGCCGCATGCGGAGGTGCCACCCACGGCAACTGCCAGACCCCAGCGACTCCCGACGGCAGCGACGCCGGGCCAGGGCCGCCGATCACGGACCAGCCACAGACCGTCTGGCAACCCTGGTGCCGAGTCCGGGAACCGGGAAACAGACCCACGCGCGGCAACCGGAGAATTCAGCCACCCGACCCTCACCTTTCGATTTCCAGACGAGAGTGGTGTGCCGCTGGTGGCACGTCCGTATGCCGCGACCCCACCGCCCCCGAAGTGACAGACGGTGATAACCCTGTCCTGTCAAGGGTGGAGGGCACCCGGGGGCCGGGAA
>JBQTGW010000330.1:0-5315 GCA_052390495.1 Pseudonocardiales bacterium | reverse complement strand
CCAACCGAGCACCCGCACCCCCCGGTCATTGTCAAGCTACACAAACAACCCGGACGCGAACCGCGAGATCACCAGCCTTGTACCACGACTACGCACACACCTCCAACAACATCTACCCGAGTACATGATCCCTTCAGCGTTCGTTGTCCTTGACCGTCTACCAGTGACAGCAAACGGAAAACTGGACCGCACAGCACTACCAGCCCCCGACCTGACGGAAACATCCACCCGGGCACCACGATCCACCCAAGAAAAAACCCTCTGTGAATTATTCGCCGAAGTCCTATGCCTACCTGAGGTCGGGATCGATGATGACTTCTTCGCTTTCGGTGGGGACAGCATCATCGCAATTCAGCTTGTCAATCGAGCGCGGAAGCAGCACTTGTCCATTAGTCCTCGGGAAGTGTTCCAGCACCGGACCCCGGCAGCGCTCGCCGCTCTGGTTCCGGACGAGGAGCCAATCGCCGTACCGGAGTCCGCGCCGGACGGCATTGGAAGTCTTCCTCCGCTACCGATCGTGCAACGCTGTAGCGCGTGGGGTGGGCCGATCGCGCGGTTCAACCAGTCCGCGCTGGTGCGGGTTCCGGCAGCGGCCAGTTTGGAGTCCCTCGGCGAGGTCCTGCAGGCAGTGCTAGATAGGCATGACGGCTTGCGGTTGCGGTTGACTCGTCATGCTTCCCGTGTGTGGTCGTTGGAGACGACCACGGTGGGATCGGTGCGGGTCATGGATTGCTTGCGTCGGGTTGACGTGACAGATCTGGATTTGGCGGCGTTGCACACAGTGATCGTCGCAGAGTCAGACGCGGCGGCAGGCCGGTTGGATCCGGACGCAGAGATAATGCTGCAAGCAGTGTGGTTCGACGCTGGCCGGGCAGAAGTAGGCCGCCTGCTGCTGGTAGCACACCATCTGGTGATTGATGGAGTGTCCTGGCGAATCCTGCTGGAGGACTTCACGGCTGGCTGGAAGGCAGTGCGCGCAGGCAGGCCGCCAGAGCTGGACCGCGTGGGTACCTCCTTGCGCAGATTTGCCTGGATGTTCGTGGAGCAGGCGCAGGAGCCGACGAGACTGTCTGAGCTCGAACATTGGACCGAGACACTATCTCCAGGTGGCGAGCTGGTGCCAGAAGCCGTCGCGGCGGGAACGGTGAGTGGAGTTCGTCATCACGATGTCCAACTGTCGGTGTCAGACACAGCGCCGTTGCTGACGTCAGTTCCTGAGGCCGCCAGAGCCGACGTGACCGACGTGTTCGTGGCAGCGTTACGAGTTGCGGTGTCGCGATGGCACGAACATAACGGTCGGGATGGCTCCGCGGATCTCTTGGTGGATCTGGAACGGCATGGTCGGGAGGAGATCGTCCCTGGTGTTGACCTGTCCCGCACAGTCGGCTGGTTCACCAGCATTGCGCCGGTTCGGCTGCCTGCGAGCCCGGACGTACTCGGCGCGCTGAGAGTGACCAAAGAGCGGTTGCGCGCCATGCCGGATGGCGGCATCGGTTACGGAATGCTGCGCTACGCCAACGCCCAGGTGGCTCCACTACTGGCCAGTGCCAGTCAGCCCCAGGTGGTCTTCAATTACCTCGGACGGTTCGACATCGGCCAGCAGGGGAACTGGACTCTGGCAGCGGAGTCCGATGCAGTGACCGCTGCCCCCGATGCTGAGATGGGTATTCCGTACCCACTCATGATCAATGCAGTCTGTGTAGATACGGCCGAGGGTCCGCAACTGCAGGCCACCTTCACTTACCTCGCTGCGGCACTCTCGGCAGAGGATGCCCGTGAGCTTGCCGACGGGTGGGCCACCGCGCTGCGTGAGCTGACGGTTCGAGTCACTACCGATGATGGTGGCGGCACGTTGGTTCCGTCGGATTTGAGCCTGGTCTCGCTGTCACAGCAGGAAATCGACCTGCTGCGGCAAGTGAAGACGGCACCGATGGAGGACGTCTGGCCATTGTCACCGTTGCAGGAGGGGTTCCTGTTCCATGCCATGTTCAATGAGCAGGGCCTGGATATTTACACAGTGCAGTTGGTGCTTGATTTTGAGGGACCACTGGACGCTGGCCGGTTGCGGATCGCCACGCAGGCATTGCTTGATCGGCACTCGTGCCTGCGCACGGCGTTCGTGTTGGATACGGATCACCCGGTGCAGGTCGTGGTACGGGATGTGACGGTGCCGTGGACCGAGGTCGATTTGTCGGACCAACCTGCCGGAGACCGGTCCATTCGGTTCGATCGGTTGGTGGACGAGGACCAAGTGACCCGGTTCGATTTGCAGACCCCGCCGTTGATGCGGTTTCTCCTGGTGAAGATCGATGAGCCGCACCACCGGCTGGTGATAACGACCCAGCATGTTCTGATGGATGGCTGGTCCACCCCGGTGATACTGAGGGACCTGTTCACGCTCTACGCCTCGGATGGGAATGGTTCGGCGTTGCCGAGGGTGCGCTCGTATCGTGATCATTTGGTGTGGTTGTCCACCCGCGACCGAGTAGGGGCATCGGCTGCATGGGGGCAGGCACTGCAGGGGATTGAGGGGCCCACACTGCTGGCTGAGACTGACCGGACACGTCCAGCGGTACTGCACGAGAAGCTGGACGCGGACATTTCCGCGGGCTTAGCGTCCCGGCTTACGTCGTCGGCCCGTACTCGTGGCCTGACGCTGAACACCATTGTGCAGGTGGCCTGGGCAGTAGTGCTGAGCCGGTTGGTCGGGCGATTGGATGTAGTGTTCGGAACGACGGTTTCTGGTAGACCGCCCGAGCTGCCCGAGGTCGAGTCGATGGTCGGCTTGTTCATCAACACCGTCCCAGTACGTGTGCAGCTCGATCTGGCGGAGTCATTGGTGGATCTGCTGCGTCGGGTCCAGGATGAGCAGTCTCGGTTGCTCGACTACCAGTACGTCGGGCTCGCCGAGTTGCAGCGGCAGGTGGGTGTCGACGCTTTGTTCGACACACTCATCATTTTCGAGTCTTATCCCCTCGACAGAGCCGCCATGACACGGGGGCTGGACGGCACCGGGGTGACTCTTACCGGGATAGAATCTCGTGATTCGACGCACTACCCGCTCACTCTGATGACAGTACCCGGTTCCCGGCTGCAGATCGCGTTGAAGTACCGGCCAGATTTCTTCGACTCTTCGACGGTTCGGGCTTTGGCGGATCGCCTGGTGCGGGTTTTGGAGGCAGTGTCTGAGAATCCGGATCGCCGGGTCGGGGATGTGGACGTGCTGTCCGCCGATGAGCGTTCCAGGCTGGTCCTGGAGTGGAATGACACGGTTCGGGAGGTGTCGGCGCTGCCGTTGCCGGAGTTGTTCGAGGCGCAGGTGGCCCGGGTTCCGGAGGCCATCGCGTTGGTGGTCGAGGATCAGGTAGTGAGCTACGCGGAGCTCAACGGTGCGGCGAATCGGCTGGCTCGGTTGCTGATCGGCCGGGGGGTCGGCCCAGAGCAATTTGCCGCGATCGCCCTGCCGCGATCGGTGCAGCTGATCGTGGCGGTGCTGGCCGTGCTCAAGGCAGGGGCCGCTTATTTGCCGGTGGACCCAGAGTACCCGGCTGAACGGATCGGGTTCGTGCTTGCTGACGCTGATCCAGCGCTGGTACTCACGACCAGTGAGCTCGTCGACCACCTGCCGATGAGCCCTACCCCTCGGGTGATCCTGGACGAGACCAGCACGCGTGCACAATTGGCTGGCTATTCGGACGCCAATATCGAGAATGGCGAACGGCACCATGCGCTGTCCCTGTCGAATGCTGCGTACGTGATTTACACGTCGGGGTCGACCGGCCGACCTAAGGGTGTAGTTGTGTCCTTGGACAGTCTGCGGAATTTCCTGGATGCGATGCAGCAACGGTTCGTTCTGGAGCCGGGTGATCGCCTTCTTGCGGTGACGACGATCGGCTTCGACATCGCCAATCTCGAGGTCTTCGTTCCGCTACTCAGCGGGGCGACCGTGGTGTTAGTCGGCCGTGACGTGGTCCGGGACCCGTCCGTGCTGCGCCGAACGATTGCGTCGGCCGGTATTTCGGTGATGCAGGCGACGCCGAGTTTGTGGCGTGGAATAGGGGTCGAGGGCGCAGCCGAGCTTGGCGGTGTGCAGGTGTTAGTGGGCGGTGAGGCCCTCCCCGCCGATTTGGCTGCCGCACTGGTGGACTGCGCGGCTTCAGTGACGAACCTGTATGGGCCGACGGAAACAACGATTTGGTCGACAGCTGCGGAGATAGACAAGTCTGCTGCCCAGGAGCCGCCGATCGGCCAGCCCATCGCCAATACGCAAGTCTACGTCCTGGACCCGGCTCTGCAGCCCACCCCGCCCGGGGCACCCGGTGAACTCTACATCGCAGGCGCCGGTCTTGCCCGGGGTTACTGGAAACGGGCCGGTCTGACCGCTTCCCGGTTCGTCGCCAACCCCTTCGGCCCACCCGGCACCCGCCTGTACCGCACTGGTGATCTCGCCCGCTGGCGACCTGACGGTGTTCTCGAATTCCGCGGCCGTTGTGACGACCAAGTCAAAATCCGCGGCTACCGCATCGAACCCGGTGAAATCGAAACCACCCTGACTGCTCACCCCACCGTCGCTCAAGCCGCCGTCATCGCCCGGACCGACCCACCCCACCCCACCCGCTTGGTCGCCTACACTGTCCCCAGGCAACCGGCACATGTGGTGCCCAGCGGGGAATTGGAACAGGAACAAATCGCCGAGTGGCAGCAGATCTATGACACCGAGTACACCAAGCACGGCACCGCGTTGTTCACCGACGACTTCTCTATCTGGGTCAGCAGCTATGATGGGGAACCGATCCCGGTGCCCCAGATGCTTGAGTGGCGCGACACCATTGTGGAGCGTATCCGTGAGCTGCGGGCTGACCGCAGTCGTGGTGGCCGGGTCCTGGAGATCGGGGTCGGCACCGGGCTGTTGCTGTCCCAACTCGCACGCGACTGCGACACCTACTGGGGAACCGACTTCTCAGCGCCGGTTATCGACAGGCTCCGCGACGACCTGCTCCGCGATCCCGATCTCGCCCGGCGGGTCGAACTACGCTGCCAACCCGCGCACCTCACCGGCGATTTGCCGAGCGGCTTCTTCGACATCGTCATCATCAACTCCGTCATCCAGTACTTCCCCAACGCCGACTACCTCACCGACGTTCTGTCCAAGGCGTTGGACCGAGTCGCGCCCACGGGTGTGATCTTGGTCGGGGACGTGCGTAACCTACGGCTGGCTCGCTGTTTCCACACCGCGACCCAGCTGAGCCGCGCCGACCACACCACGGACCCGGGACAAATCCGCCGTGCCATTGAGCGCAGCGTCCTCCTCGAGA
>JBQTGW010000329.1:0-9349 GCA_052390495.1 Pseudonocardiales bacterium | reverse complement strand
TCGGCGGCTTCCTCACGAACTGCTGCGTCGAGTCGACAATGCGAAGCGGCTACGAGAACGGCTACCAGGTGATCACCCTGAGCGACTGCGTCGCCGCGACCTCGATCGAGGAGCACGACAACGCGCTACGTTACGACTACCCAATGTTCTCCCAGCCGATGACCTCGACAGAGTTCATCGAGGCCGTCGGCTAAGTAGCCTTGCGCTCGCATGTCGTGCTGGGCAGCCATTCGGAGCCGAATCGCTGTTCTGGAGGTCCAGAAAACCGTCATTCGGAGCCGAATGGCTGTCCGAAGCCAGCGGATACCCAACCAGCACTATCTCCTGCTTGCACCAGGTCAGACTGGGCACTGCCCAAAGTTGCCGACCTGTATGAGGTGATCATTTCCTGCCCACTGGCCCGGTGTGTTGAGTTCGCGGAAATTGTTCTGCACCCGGTTGCGGAAGAGGTACCGCTGTCCGTGACGAAGGTCACCGATATCCCGATACTGGGTGCCCGGCCCACTACGAATATTAATCGCGAATCCACCCGGTGCGTCGATCTGGAAAACTGCGCACTGTAGGGCGGCTGCCGCAGCATCGCTCGACGGCGCGGCGGCCGCAGGCGCCGCGAGTGCGGTACCGATCACGCCGGTGAGCCCGATAGCAGCCGCCATCACCAAGGCAGCGGTTCGTTGACGAGACATGGATTGGACCTTCTTGATTCAAGGATTCATCGTGTGGTCCACGAGTGCGGACCATCGGATGGCCGGACCACCGATGACCAGGTGTGGCAGCTCGAGCACCCGACCCCGACTGAGGAGATGACTGTTCACCATGCCCCCGATGGAGGACGCTCGTCGGCACTGGTGGCGGCCTTCCACAAGAGAGAGCGAACCGGGTGACCCGGAAATACCGACCTGATGACGCAGCGGATCCAGCCCTCAACCTGGTCCGCTCGGCCGATAGCCGCTCCGGTCGGGATGGGATGACACCGTCACCTTGCGCACACCGGCCTTCTTCGGGTCCCGGGCGAGGGCACGGACCTGGTGTCCGGTGGTCACAAGCATGATCATGGGATCTCCTTCGGCTCGGACAGCCTCGACCATCTGAAATCGGAACTGTAGTGAGCATGCTGGCCAGCACCTTCAGCCCCACCCCGTGGGAGGAAGCGGTCGCCGCCTTCCTGTCAGTCCTGTGCCGCAGGCTGGCCGACCAGCAAACGCCCCCGACATCACGGTTCCAGAAGAGTTGCCCGGTGTCGCCACGCGAGGCGGAGGGCGGCTATCACGTTGGGCGACGCCAGGGGCTCCCTGTGGAGGAAATGGTCGACGGTAGCCTCGTCGAAAGGAATGTCACGTCCTTCCTTGTCGCCCGCCAGGTGAACCACGACCTCACCTTCCGCGTTGACCTCAGTCAGCTCGTGGAACAAGGAATCGAAAACGACGCTATCGATAACCGCGACAGTGATAAGGGCGGCATTGAGGCTCAACGCGTTCAGGGCCGCGCCGAGCACGTGAACTCGCAGCTCACCTCGCTCCCGGGCTTTCTGCATCGCCCGGAAGAACGGCCAGTGCTCATAGTCGATCGGTCGCCCACTGCTTCCGTCGTGCTCCGGCTGCCCGAGTAACTCTTCGCTGTACTCGCGCACGATGTTCCGCCAGATGTCAAGGTCTGGCAGTAAACTGTCGGGGGAAACGCTCGTCGGCTGGAATTCACCGGCCGGGAGGAGGCAATACAGGCCACCGCCCGTGGCCACCTTGGTCGGGTCCCTACGGAGCAGGAAAAAACTTGACCGACCGCTAGCGGGATCGCGACGAATGGTGAGGGTATTGATGGACGTGTTCACAGTCCGCATGGCTAGATCAAATGGATCCGCGATGAGCGAGCGAAACGGCAGTTCCGACCAGGTGGGCGTCGTGTTCATCATGGCCGCGGACAGCTCGTGCACAAGAATTTCAGCCACGTCGATCTTGTCGAAAAAGCAGGATTGCCCAAACCGGAGGCGAGCCTGTCCGGGGCCGTTCAGTGATGCCTCCAACAATCGGTAGCAAGGACGGTTCTCGAACAAGTCGGGGGGATCGAGATATCGGATCGCGCTACTGTAGCTCGGAAAGTTCTGCCGAGTGGTACGCAAGGGAAGCAGCGATCGGGCTTCTGGTTCCTGGCCGGTGACAATCGGTTTGGGTGGGTTCGGCTCCCATTCAAGCTCGATATCCTCCAAAGAAATAGGGTTATCCGGAAGCCAGGAGCCTTGCGATAGCTCGGATGCCTGCGGTAGCCGCCACGATGGCTCATAAAGGAAGGCAGCTTGGGCGAACAGTTCATTTCCGCGCCGGGCAAGGTGCTGTCGCACCTCGCGCCAGGCGCGTTGACTGCTTGTTACCGGGTCGCTGGTGAGCGCCATCTCATGGGGCAAGTCCGCCTCCGGGCCGGTCATTCCCAGATCTGTGGGCGTCACCCGACGTCCGAGCTTCGCACCAAGGGCGAGAGCGATGTATTCCGCCGTGCAACCACGCGGCACGCTGCCATCGAGCCACCTGCGTGCCGACACATGGTCGGAGGAGATGGGGTGGCCGTTGCGCTCTGCCAGTGCCCTGACCCGCGCGGCCAGTCCCTTGTTGCTGACCCCGGCTTCGGCCATCACTGCGGCCAGCAGTCGATTTGGCTCCCTCTGCACACTCACATGATCACCCCGTCCACCTGGTAAAGCACCCTGGTTGTGCAGAATTGCACTCCCATACGCACACTGCCGCACCCCCCGGTCGGTGCGCTGAACTCAACACATGCCAGCGCATCATCTCCGGAGTTCCCGGACATCACTGTGCCGCTGCCCCTGCGGCCAGACGGTGAAGTCCGGGTCCCGGGCACGGCGGGACCGGTCAGTGCCATCCCTGGCCTGGTCCTGCCGTGCCTCCCACCTCCCAGGCTGGCCGGGCGGTTGCCAATTGGACCAGAGAACAGGAACGGGTCGATGACAACCAGCGTGTTCGAACCGACCGCAGCTGGCGTAACCGTCGCGCACCTGGGGAGCCTGATCTCGGTGTTGGCTGTCGTCTCCGGGGTCGTTATGGGTGCTGTGGTGCTGATCATCGGATGGCGGTGGTTCGGCCACCGCAGGACTGGCGGGTATCGGTGGGGTGGGCGGGTCCCTTTGGGGGGCGCCACCGGGAAGCACCCCGGCGGCGTCCGGTGACTGACGCCGCGCTCGTCGTGTCCATGGTGGATACCTGCACCGAGGAATTGCATCTCGTCGCTGTCGAGACGGCCGCTTTGCACCGGCGTTCGGGGCTGTATCCCGCGTTGTGCGGGGCCGTCGTGCCTGCAGCCAGCCTCCTGACCCCGCCAGCCCGGCGCTGCCGAAAGTGCGCCCAACAGGCCAGGGGGCGGGATCGAGGCGGAGCGTTACAGCGAAAGCCAGTCCGGCGTGGTGCCCGCCTTCGGTGGTCCACAACAGGCGGCCGCCATCGTCATCCTCATGCGTAAGACGCGTTCAGGCTCCGCTCGTCTGCGACAGTCACTGGCCACTCACAGGGACAGTGGCGTGGACATTTGAGAGGTAACAATCATAGGATGGCCAGGTGGAGCCTGATCAGGACTACCGTGGGTCGCACCCCTGGATCACCTTTGAGTTCCGTATCGGACAAGATGTGTTGTGGTGCCTGCTGGGCGAAGCCGCCTCGAAGTGTCAGCACCTCGCGGGGACGCCCCTGCAACCGGCGCTGGCGGACGAGTTGAGCCGGGTCTATCTGGTGAAGGGCGCTGTCGCGACGACTGCGATCGAGGGCAACACCCTGACCGAGGATGAGGTCCGCGAGTTGCTGGAATCTCGCCGGAAGCTGCCCCCGTCGCGGCAGTACCTCCAGCAGGAGGTCGAGAATGTCATCGAAGGTCTGCGCCGCATCGACGAGGCGGCTCGGACCGCGGCGCCATTTAAGGTCACCCCAGAATGGATCAAAGAGCAGAACAGGCTGGTTCTGAAGGAACTCGACACCGAGGAGCACGTCGTTCCCGGTGAGTACACCGAAATTCGTCTCGTTGCCGGGAACTACCGTGCTGCCCCGCCACAGGACGTCGAGTACCTCATCGGCCGTCTCTGCGCATGGCTCGCTGAATTGTTGAGCCCACTTGAGGACCCGAACACCTCGAACGACATGAGGTTCTTCTGCTCGTTCCTCGCAGCGACACTTGCGCACCTCTACCTCGCGTGGATCCACCCGTTCGGCGACGGGAACGGTCGTACCGCCCGGTTGCTGGAATGTGCAATCCTGGCTCATTCCGGTGTCGTCCCGTGGGTGTCGAGCAACCTGTTGTCCGACCACTACAACCGCACCCGTAGCCGCTACTACCAGCGGCTCGACCGGGCATCGCGCGAGGGCGACGTGCGCGGGTTCATCACTTACTCCGCGCAAGGCTACGTCGACATGCTGCAGGAACAGCTAGACCGGGTGCAGGTCCAGCAACGGCGAGTGGCCTGGGTGAACTACGTGCACGAGGTCATGCGGCAGACCCCTGACGGCGCGACCCGGAAACGCCAGCTCCTGGTCGTTCTGAACCTACCCATTGATCATGGGGTGCGCCGAGCCGATATCCGCAGACTGACGGCGGAACTCGCCGAGATGTACGCCGGTAAGACCGATAAGACACTGACCCGTGACGTCAACAAGCTACAGGAGCTGGGGCTGATCCGGCGGCAAGGGAACCTCTGGTGGTCCCGGGTCGATCTCATGGACGCGTTCCTGCCGATCGCCCGGAACAGCTCCTAGCCGGTTACGGACGTGGCAGTACGATAACCATCTGGCTCACGGACCGCGTCGTCGGCGGCGCTGGAGTCGCTGACTGGAGTCGAGGAACATCTCGATTGCGCGTCCACGTCCCCGGTCAACGGCGTGGGTGAATAGTTCGGATTTCCAGTCAGTGTCGGCAGGCCAGAGCATGTGTACTTGCGATTCGTACCGGGCGAGCGCTCGCCACTTTCTTGCCCAGGAGTCCGGTGATGGAGCCCACGACCGGTGCGGTCGGCCGGACGGCACTGCTTGCCGAACACCGTAGGGAAGGTCTTCCCACAGCAAAATCGGCAGCTCCGTGTCAGTGGCGTCGAGGACGGCCGCTCGGGTGTGCAGATGATCGACGTGCCCACCTATCGCGGCGCAGGTCAGCACCAGTTCGGGCGCAAGGCTGGCGAGGAGCCGCTGAACCTCATCAGCGAGCGCATAACGTAGTTCATGATCAAGGCATTGCTCGTCGAACATGGCTCGGTCATGGCGGCACAGCCAGCCACCGTCGGCGGCCCGTCGGAACACGGCGTCGAGGTACCCGAGATTTCATACCCACGCCCGATGGCCGGTCGCCTTTTGATATTATGGCACAGTCACGTTCGCTCAGCATATACTCATCCCCTGCCCGCAGCGGATAACATTACACGGTAGTTGATCAACGAGGGGTGAAATAATGAGCTTTATCCGAAGGCGGCGTCGACTTCTTATCTGGGCCACTCTGACTGTGCTTGTAACCGCAAGCGATTGGCCGACAACATTGTTGAGTCCGTTCTGGGCCAGCTACCCGCTCGCGACCTCAATCTTTTCAGGACTTTTGCTATTCGGTGTAGCAGCCTTTGTCATCGAGGCTCTTATTGAGGAGCGTGAACTGCGCCGGTGGCGTGGCGTCGCGAGTATCGCGTACATGTCGCTTGGTCATCTAGTCTCACAAATGCGAGTTGGAATGCGGTTCCTTGTGACTGCTCAGCTTGAACCGCTGCACGAACCGCCCCTTGATCGGCCCGAGTCCCACCAGTTGAAAGAAATCATAGCCAACCGCGTCGATGACTTTTCAACAACGCCATCCGATGAATTGATCAAAGTGTTGGCCCTTGACATTGAGTGGCTGTTGCTCGCGCGCGATGGGTTTGCGATGCTCAAGTTCCGGTTCCGTGAGCGCATTGCGACATGGGTTCCGGCTATGCTTGCGGCAGAGCGACTGACATGCGTCGTAGAGCAAGTCGCGGCTGTTGACTACCGTCGCGATGACGTTGAGACATCGCTTATCCGCCTAATCAAGACGAAGGTTCCAGATTATCCCGACGACGCCCCTGTGGCGGATGATTTCGGCGCCGAACTCGACCGAATGATCCAGTCCTGGCTGGATCTGGAGGTCCGACTAATCGTGATTCAAGAAACTCTCATGCGTCAGGTGCGAAACGATGAGTGGAAGAGCGTTCCCGGGCGCCGTCACCTCTCGCCTGAGCAGCAGCGGCAAGTGCCGATTAAAGCCCGTGAGTGTGATAGGAAGTTATTCCCCTGAACTTTATTCATCGTTACAAGTTCGCCCTTGGGGCCGAGCCCAGACACCTTCGAGAGATCATCTTGGAGTCGTCGTGAGTCCAGCGGGTCGGTTGCCTGCCGGTACCGTGCAACGGGTGCGGCGAGGAGAGCGAGCCCCGCGCGCGGAGCGCGGCCCTGGCAGTTCGGATTTCTTCGCGACGACCCTTCCCGGCCTGGGAAGGTTGCTGCTGGCGGAGATCTCGGCGAATCCGGATCTCACACCGGACGAGGACATCGGTAACGACGGACGATCCGATATCGCGTTCTTCCGAACGCGACGCGGGGCCGCGCTCAGCCTTCGGGATCTCAGGTTGGCCGAGGATGTCTTCACTATGCTCGCCCGCTCGCGCGGCGGGCCACCCCGTACCGTTGCCAACTCGCTGGTGAACAGGACCGATCTGGAGCGGAGCCTGTCGGTGTGGGCTCGTTTCGGCAGGCGCCTCACCTCGTCGATGGGCTTCCGAGTGATCGCCCGCGTGGTCGACGAAGGTCGCTTCAAGCGGACC
The DNA here is from genome assembly GCA_052390495.1 of Pseudonocardiales bacterium. GTDB lineage: Bacteria > Actinomycetota > Actinomycetes > Mycobacteriales > Pseudonocardiaceae. Next base: position 2,544 of record JBQTGW010000329.1, on the reverse strand, counting down.
GAACTGCGTGCTGCCCTCACCAAAGCGGTAGCCGCCAACCGTCCACGGTGGCGTGTGGAGGATCCAGCCCAGCTGGAGCTGTGGGCGCTGGAGTACGACCGGGCCACGTTCGTCTCCGGGCTGCGACTGTCCGACAAGCAGCTGCGTCAGCACGGCAGCGGGCGGGTGACCGAACGACAAGGAGCGCTGCGCCCGGTCGTCGCCGCAGCGATGGTCCGGCTCGCGGGTGCGGTACCCGGCCGCTTGCTGGACCCCTGTTGCGGATCAGGCACGATCCTTGATGAGGCGCTCGCCACCGGCTGGGAGGCTACTGGATCCGACATCGACCCCGAGGCTGTCGCCGCCGCACGCGACAACGTGCCCCGCGCATCTGTGCACACCGCCGACGTAAGGCATCTTCCGCACGACGACGACATGTTCGATGCCGTCGTGTCGAACCTGCCGTTCGGGCGGCAGTTCGAGGTGGAAGACCCGGCGCGCTGGCTCTCACAAACGTTGGCGGAAATGGCGCGCGTGACACGCCCCGGCGGACGCATCGTGGTCTTGGTCCCGCCACCGGTTCCCCACCCGCTGCGCGGCTTCAACCTGGCAGCCACCCACTCGCTACGGCTGCTCGGTGTGTCAACGAGGATCTGGGTGTTCGAGTCCATCGCGGAATCGCAAGACCACGGTGCGCCGGACCGGGATGCCGCCAGCAATCCATAATGCCAAGCGTTGCTCTCATTGCGGTGGGCGCGGGCGAGAACAGCGCTGTCGGCAGCCGCATCGACTCCTTCCGCCGAGGGCTTGCTCAGCGCGGCTGGCGGGTCACGATTGTCGACCTGGCCCGGCGTTCGGACAGCACTGCGATCGAATGGCTGCTTGACCATGCACCCACGCCGCTGCGATCCGCGCTGGAAGGTGTTGGGATCGAGGGAGATGTCCAACCCACCCTCGGGTGGCACGTACGGCACGCCCTGAGGCACGTCCGCGCCGATGTGGTTGTCGTGTCAGTACCGCCATTTTCCCTGCTGGGCGCCATGCTGGCACTCGATCGGAAGGTGCCGCTCGTCGTTGACTACCGCGACCCCTGGAGCGCGCGTCACAATCCGCCGCCGGTCGCTCGGGCAACCCGGGCGATCGAGCGACGCGTTGTCCGCCGCGCCTCGGCCGTCGTCTACGCTGGTGGGGCTACGCTCGGCGATCTGCTCATCCGGCATTTTCGGCTCCCGTCACACCGCGTCGTGTCTGTCCCCAATGGTGTTGATCCCCACGACCTCGTGGGCCTGCACCCGATCCGGCCGCGTCCTGAGCGGAACGGCCAAGCCCTCCAGCTCGTCATGAACGGCTATTGGTACGGCCGCAACGGTCCAGGAATCCTCCTCGACGCCCTTGAACGCGTCGGTCCTTCCGTCGCGCAGCTCACCGTCATTGGGGGAGTGGCAGCGCCCATAGTGACCGCGCTGGAGGGGGCGACGGGTGGACGAATCGCGCAACTCGATGCAATGCCCAAACGCGAGCTCTACCAGCGCCTCCAGCAAGCCGATGCGGCCGTGGTCAACGTCGACCACACCAGTGCTGTGGAGTCCCGGATTCCCGCGAAGGTCTATGACTACCTCGCGACGGGCGTGCCGGTCATTGTGGTGTGCCCGAGCGACGCCGCACTGCTTCAGGAGCCAGGCGCCCACCGGTTCCACCACGTCCACCGGCACGAACTCGGTCGGCTTGTCGCGCTGTTGCGGCTTGCCTCCCACGACCGCACCACACTGCGGCCCGGACGGATCGGCGCGGGACCCACCCGGGAGCTGGGCTTGGCGGCGCTGCATAGGACACTCCTCAGTGCCCTTGGCCGCACCACAAGGTGAAAACCTAAACCGAAAAGGGGACCACCCATGTCGATCGACCCGAGCACCACCGCCGTCGTGCTGATTGAGTACCAGAACGATTTCACCTCCGACGGGGGAGTGCTGCACCCGGCCGTCACCGGCGGGGGAAAGCCACCCGGGCCGCGTTTCCCCGACGCCAGCAGCCGGGCGCTCTCATAGGTTCGCCCGGTACGTGCGGCGATGTCCTTGAGGGACACGAGATCATCACTGACCACCGCACACACGATCAGCCCGGTGGACTCGACATCGCAGATGGCGGAGATCAGCGCCTCCAGCAGCGAACCGGCAGCCCGATCGAAGTGCAGCCACCCACTACCGGCCACGGTCTCCGGAGTTGAGTCGTCGCAGCCCGCCTCGAACAGCGCATCCATTTCCTCGCCACTGGGCGCGTGGTCGATGATCAACGTGAACTCGTGGGTGTTCATCGGGTCCTCCTCGTGTCGGTGGCGCTCATCTTGACAGCTCGGGCCGGGTGATGATCGTGTTACCTGGGGTGCGCACACCGTCGAACGACCAGCCGGATTACCCGGAATGCGTATCAAACGGTGGACTGTTCGACTCTGTAGCACCGGCACTGTACGTAGGCATGCGGCGCGGAGGTTGTGATGGCAGCGGTCATGTCCGAGCAGTGGTACCAGCGTGGCGACGCGAGCGCTGCGGAGCTCCAAGACGTGGTCGA
>JBQTGW010000328.1:0-6393 GCA_052390495.1 Pseudonocardiales bacterium | reverse complement strand
GTGGGCGCAGCAGGATTTGAACCTGCGACCGCTCGCTTGTAAGGCGAGTGCTCTCCCGCTGAGCTATGCGCCCCGGCGCTGCGCGGAAAGGTTACCCGCGCGGCGCAAGGTTCAGACCGGTAATGCTGCCAGGGCCTGCTTCCAGACGGTCTGGTCACGAGGTTCGCCGGGCCCGTTCAGCTCGGCGAAGCGGATCACACCGTCCGTGTCGACCAGGAATGTACCGCGGTTGGCGAAGCCGGTCTTGTCGTTGAACACCCCATAGGCTTGAGCGACCGAGCCATGCGGCCAGAAGTCCGACAGCAGCGGGAACTCGTACTTCTTCTGCTCCGACCAGGCTTTGAGCGTGTACCCGGAGTCCACCGAGACCGCCAGTACCTGAACGTCGTCGTTCTGGAAAGCGCCCAGGTCGTCACGGACCTGGTCCAGCTCACCGGTGCAGATCCCGCTGAAGGCCAGCGGGTAGAAGACCAGGAGCACATTCTTGACCCCCCGGAACTCCGAGAGTGTGCGCTCCTGATTGTTCTGGTCCTTCAGTGTGCAGTCCGGTGCTCGGTCCCCCACCTCAAGCGACATGCTCTCTCCCTCGACTAGGTCAGCAGCCGCACCGTCCGGTGCGTACCAGGACTTGAGCGTATCCGGCCTCAGGGCGGACGGTCAGCGCTTGGACTTGGCCTTTTTCGGTGCACCCAGCCGGGTGCCTGCCCAATCGTCGCTCACGCTGATGTTGGAGGTCTGCGCGAGGCCGGCGGTGGGGGCCACTTCGGCGATCTCGGAGGGCTCGACGTGACCGTCACGGCCGGTCTTGGGGGTAAGCACCCAGATCACGCCGTCGTCAGCCAGCGGCGTCCTGGCCTCGACCAGGGCGTCGAACAGATCGCCATCCTCGTCGCGCCACCACAGCAGCACCACGTCGACGATCTCGTCAGACTCCTCATCGAGCAGGTCAGCACCGATCACCTCCTCGATCGCGGAGCGGACGTCGTCGTCAACGTCCTCATCCCAGCCGAGCTCCTGTACGACCATGTCCTTGTGGATCCCGAGCTGCCCGACCACACCGAGCCTGCCCGTGTCTCCCGCCGCGGCGGCGACCACGGTTTCACCCCTTTCAACAACACTGAGCCCGGCGGCGGACCGCCCGGCGGACTACTACTTGATGGCATCCAAGCGAACACTGAGCTCTGGCCGGAGCGCAACAGCCAGCGTCGGGACACGCCGGTGCCGGATTGCTCTGACGGCTTACCTGCGGGTAGGTGACACTGGAGACGAGGTAGACGAGCATGGACCACGATGGCCCCAGGGTACCGGCCTGCGCCATCGGCAGATCGGCCACTAGCAGTGCCCTGGACCAGTCGGCGGCTCAGGGAGAGGCAAGGAGAACTCTTGGCCACGTACGACGATCGGACGCCCGCCCGCATCCGGGTTATCCGCGAAGGGATGGCGGCGCACCTGCCCGACATCGATCCCGATGAGACCGCGGAGTGGCTGGAATCCTTCGATTCCGCAGTGCTGTCCGGGGGCAAGCAGCGGGCACGCTACCTCATGCTGCGCATGCTTGAGCGGGCCCGCGAAACCGGCGTCGGCGTGCCGTCGGTGACCGGCACGGACTACGTCAACACGATCCCGACCGAGAACGAGCCGTGGTTCCCTGGTGACGAGGACACCGAACGGCGTTACCGCGCCTGGATCCGGTGGAACGCGGCGATGATGGTGCACCGGGCGCAGCGGCCAGGGGTCAGCGTTGGCGGGCACATTTCCACCTATGCCTCCTCGGCCGCGCTCTACGAGGTGGGCTTCAATCACTTCTTCCGAGGCAAGGACCATCCCGGCGGTGGGGACCAGGTCTTCATCCAGGGCCATGCCTCCCCTGGCATCTACGCCCGCGCATTTCTCGAGGGCCGGCTTTCGGCCGATCAGCTCGACGGGTTCCGCCAGGAGCTCTCGCACGCGGGCCCTGGCGGTGGCCTGCCGTCCTACCCGCACCCGCGGCTGATGCCGGACTTCTGGGAGTTCCCCACCGTCTCGATGGGGCTCGGGGCGATCAACGCGATCTTCCAGGCCCGGCTCAACCGCTACGTCCGCGACCGCGGGCTCACCGACACCTCCGACCAGCACGTGTGGGCATTTCTCGGCGACGGTGAGATGGACGAGCCGGAGTCCCGCGGGCAGATCCAGGTGGCGGCGCACGAGGGCCTGGACAACCTCACCTTCGTGGTGAACTGCAACCTGCAGCGCCTCGACGGCCCGGTCCGGGGCAACGGAAAGATAATCCAGGAACTGGAGGCGTTCTTCCGCGGCGCCGGCTGGAACGTCATCAAGGTGATCTGGGGCCGCGAGTGGGACGTGCTGCTGCACGCCGACCGCCAAGGTGCCCTGGTGAACCTGATGAACACCACCCCGGACGGCGATTACCAGACCTACAAGGCCAATGACGGCGGCTACGTCCGGGAGCACTTCTTCGGCCGAGACCCCCGCACCAAGGAACTCGTCGACAAACTCTCCGATGCCGACCTCTGGAACCTCAAGCGCGGCGGTCACGACTACCGCAAGGTCTACGCCGCTTACCAGGCCGCCACCCAGCACCACGGCCAACCCACGGTGATCCTGGCCAAAACGATCAAGGGCTATGGCCTTGGCCCGCATTTCGAGGGCCGCAACGCCACCCACCAGATGAAGAAGCTGACTCTGGAAGACCTCAAGGGATTCCGCGACGCCCAGCGCATCCCGATCAGTGACGCTCAACTTGAGCAGAACCCGAAGCTGCCTCCCTATTACCACCCTGGCCCCGACGCGCCTGAGATTCAGTACCTGTGTGAGCGGCGCAGGGCGCTGGGCGGGTTCGTGCCCGAGCGCCGAACCAAGTCCAAAGCTCTGGTGCTACCTGGCGACAAGGTTTACGACGTGCTGCGCCGTGGATCGGGCAAACAGGACGTCGCCACGACGCAGGCATTCGTCCGGCAACTCCGCGAGCTCATCAAGGATCCTGAGATCGGACCACGGTTCGTGCCGATCATCCCGGACGAGGCACGCACGTTCGGCATGGACTCGATGTTTCCCACGCAGAAGATCTATAACCCACACGGGCAGCTCTACACCTCGGTGGACGCCGAGCTGATGCTGGCCTACCGGGAAAGCGAGCAGGGGCAGATCCTGCACGAGGGCATCAACGAGGCGGGTTCCACCGCGTCATTCACCGCGGCAGGCACCTCCTACGCCACGCATAACGAGCCGCTCATCCCGGTGTACATCTTCTACTCGATGTTCGGCTTCCAGCGCACCGGTGACGGCCTGTGGGCGGCCGGGGACCAGATGGCCCGCGGGTTCCTGCTCGGCGCGACCGCTGGGCGCACCACGCTGGTCGGTGAAGGTCTGCAGCACAACGATGGGCACTCCCACCTCATCGCCGCGACCAATCCCGCCGTGGTGGCCTATGACCCCGCCTTCGGCTACGAGATCGCCCACATCGTCCGGGACGGGCTACGCCGGATGTACGGCGAGGACTCGGCGTCCGATCCGAACGTCTACTACTACCTGACCGTCTACAACGAGCCTTACCGGCAGCCACCGGAGCCCGATGGTCTCGATGTCGAGTCCCTTCTGCGCGGCCTGTACCGCTTCGCCACAGCCCCGGACATCGAAGGGCCGCGCGTGCAGCTGGTGGCGTCCGGCGTGGCGCTGCCGTGGGCGGTGCGGGCACGGGAGATGCTGGCGCAGGAGTGGGGCGTGGCCGCCGACGTCTGGTCGGCGACGTCCTGGACGGAACTACGCCGCGAGGCCGTCGAGATCGACCGGCACAACCTGCTGAATCCCGAGGCAGAGCCACGGGTGCCGCACGTCACCAGGATGCTTGCGCCCGCAGCTGGTCCGCTGGTGGCGGTGTCGGACTGGATGCGCGCGGTACCCGACCTCATCCGCCCCTGGGTGCCCATCGACATGATCACTCTAGGCACCGACGGCTTCGGGCTCTCCGACACCCGCCCAGCCGTGCGGCGACACTTTCTCGTGGACGCCGAATCGATCACCGTGGCCGCGCTGACCGCGCTGGCCCGCCGCGGTGCGGTGGAGCAGTCCGTCGTCGCCGAAGCCGTCCGGCACTACCGCATCGACGACCCCCAGGCCGCCGGTCCGCAAACCTCGGACTCGGGGGTGGCCTAGCTGATAACAGCTTGGGTAACGCTGCGCGGAACGCGGCCAGCGGTGAAATTCTCGATCGCCTCCCCGATACGGTTCGCCAGGCCCGTCGATGACCTCAGCCGATGTCCAATTGGCTGCCGTGGTACTCGATCGCCAAGGAAGGGACGGAAACGGACTTGTCTCCGGATACCACCTCGCCGGCGATAAAACCGCCATAACCGGCCTGGCGGGCGATCTCCACGGTCCGCTCGGCGTCCGCTGGGGCGACAACCGCCACGTAGCCGAAACCCATGTTCAACGTCGCATAAGCCTCGGCTACCGACATCTCAGTGCGCCCGACCAAGAACTCCAGCACTTCGGGCACTTCGGGCAGCGTGTGCAAAACGTACCTGACCTCGGTGGCCGGCCGCATCATCTTCAGCAAACCATGCCCCGTGATGGGATTCAAGAAGTGCGGATGTACCGGTGACTCGAGTAACGCTCGCACAAATGGCGGATACAATACCGAAGGATCGAGTAACGCAGCCCCGAAACTGCGGCCGCTCGGCAAGACCGTCAGATACTTGTCGGGTAGATTCACAGTGACTCGCCGGGCCAAGGATGCGCCGTTGGTGTGCAGGCCAGAACTGGGCAATACCACGATACAGTCACCGGGTCGAATATCTTCGCCGAACACAGGTCGGCGATCCTGCGGTACGACGGCCAGCGCGCTCCCAGCGAGTTCGATACCCGCGCCGGTGAGTAGACCCGGAAGCGCAGGGGACTCGCCGCCGCCCCACGTCGCACCAGATATCTCACACGCTCGCTGCCAACCGGCGAGCAATTCCAAGGACTTGCGCTCATCGTTGTACCAGGCGGCGTCTCCGGTGGCGAAGTAAGCAGTCACGACCACTGGGTTGGCGCCGACCGAGACGACGTCGTTGACGATCGCGGCAACTCCGTCCACCGCGATATCAGCAAATCTGGACTCACCGGACTGCGCAAGATAGTCCTCGGCGATGATAGATTTCGTCCCCAGCCCCTCGGAGACCAGCGCCAGTGTCAGGCCGCCGAGGTCGAAAACATAGGCAGTCGCCCCACGAGATCCGGCGAACTCGGTCCCACCGGAGGCCCCGAGCAGCACACTTGTCGCCGCAGCGCGCTCCATTGCGGCATGTTTGACCCGGTCCAACACCGAATAGTCGACACCCGCTCGCTGATATTCTGTGTGATTCGACTTCACCACTGCTCCAGACTCCGGTCCTACCCCGTGGTGAGTCGTGCGGCCATCTCCCAGACCAGGATTTCGGCGCCCGCTGGCCCGGCGGTGGCTCGCTGACCTTCGGACACCGTAATCCGGGCGGCGTCGCCGTTGACGAGCGGGCCGGTTCCCTCCAGATCTACCGCACCTCGGGTCACGAACACGTGCACGAAGGGGGCCACCGGTAGCTCGACCGCGGCACCCGGTTGCAGCCGCGCCGCGTGCAGTGCCGCCCGCTGCTGCCGGATCGAGATCGCCCGCCGGTCGCGGTGGATCTCCATCCCGGAAGCGACTACCACGAGCTCGCCCGACCCGGCGTCGACCGGCCCCAGCTCAGCGCTGATGTCGAGCTGCTCGTAGCTGGGCTCGATCGAGCGGGTGTCCGGAGGCACCCACATCTGCACGAAATGCACGCTCTGATCGTGCGGCTCACCACCGTCCAATCGCCAGGAGTCGTTCTTCTCCGAGTGCGTGATCCCGCATCCGGCGCTCATCCGCTGGGCGAGCCCTGGATAGATCAGCCCGGCGTTGCCCTCGGAGTCCTGATGCACCACTGATCCGTCCAGTACCCAGGTGATGATCTCCATATCGCGGTGCGGATGGGTCTCGAACCCCATCCCGGGCGCCACCACGTCCTCGTTGCTCACCAGGAGGAGTCCGAAGTGGGTGTTGGCCGGGTCGTAGTGCCGCCCGAAGGAGAAGCAGTGCCAGGATCCCAGCCACTCGATCCCGGTGTGCATTCGATCCCCCGCCCGGCGCACGTCGACCCCGGATGCGAGCTTGAGCGGCGAACTCACGATCGTCCCTCCTCGGGCTCCGGACCAACCGGCGCCTCATGGTGTTGGAGCCTCATGGTGTTGGAGCCTCATGGTGTTTGCGTCAACCAGTAGTACGCGCGCGCCATTCCCCGCTGACACCGCATCCGGCGTGCGATGCTGGCCGTCATGACCACCGAGGCCGGCACCCAGCTATTGCCGACCAGCACGCTGCGTCGGCTGGAGCGAGCCTCGGGCGGGCTC
>JBQTGW010000327.1:0-5256 GCA_052390495.1 Pseudonocardiales bacterium | reverse complement strand
TTGATGAGTGCTCACACACCACACAATCTCAATGGGGATGATTCCTTTACCCGGCATTCGGGTGACCCACCCAGCGACTACCTCACGCAACCCATCGGTTACCCGACAGTCTCTGAGCTCTATCTTGGTCAGAGTGTCCGCGTCAAGTGAGACTTAAGGCGAGCAGCCCCGCGGAAAGCCCCATGAATAGGCGGCCGTCGTCGAAGCTCGCGAGTCCGAGCGTTTCATAATGGGTGGAAATCAGGTGAAGTTCCTGGCCGGTGGCCGGGTCCCACAACCGCACCGTGCGATCCTCGCCAGCGGAGGCCAGCAGTTCCCGACCGGCCACCCGCACCGCACACACCCCCCGCACCCGACCGGTGTGGCCCTCCAAGGTGCGTTCCGCAGCACCGGTGACCGGGTCCCACAACCGCACCGTGCCATCGCCGCCAGCGGAGGCCAGCAGTTCCCGACCGGCCACCCGCACCGCACACACCCCGTACACCCAGCCGATGTGGCCTTCCAAGGTGCGTTCCGCAGCACCGGTGGCCGGGTCCCACAACCGCACCGCGCGATCCTCGCCAGCGGAGGCCAGCAGTTCCCGACCGGCCACCCGCACCGCACACACCCCGTACACCCCGCCGGTGTGGCCCTCCAAGGTGCGTTCCGCAGCACCGGTGGCCGGGTCCCACAACCGCACCGTGTCATCGCCAGCGGAGGCCAGCAGTTCCCGACCGGCCACCCGCACCGCACACACCCCCCACACCCGACCGGTGTGGCCCTCCAAGGTGCGTTCCGCAGCACCGGTGGCCGGGTCCCACAACCGCACCGTGCCATCGCCGCCAGCGGAGGCCAGCAGTTCCCGACCGGCCACCCGCACCGCGCACACCCCCCACACCCCGCCGGTGTGGCCCTCCAGAACCGTCCGCTCCTCTCGACGCGGTGCGTGAGCCCACAAACCCCGGTAAGGAGCCTCTTCGCGGTGGCGGAATGCCGTGCCGAGGTCATCGAGGGTCTCGGTAACGATGAGCATCGCCAGCCGCTCGGGCGGTTCGGCGGGGATAGCTCGCGGGGTCAGCCGCAGCAGGTGGGCCCGTTGCACTCCGGCGGGGGTGACGGCGGCAGCTGCGGCCGGGATCAGCCGGCGGAGGTCGGCGCGCAGCACGTAGTCGGGATCGGCGAGCAGTTCGTCGATCATCCCGGCGCGGACCGCGTGGGCGGGCAGGGACCGGAACAGGTAAGCGGGCGCGCGGACCCACCCGATCCGGGTCCCGTACCCGGTGAATGCCCGGGTGAGCGCGGCTTCGTCGGCGACCGACGGCGCCGACCTCGCCCGATCTGCGGACAGGACATCGCTGAGTGCCTGGTGGAAGAGCCGGAATGCAGCGGTGGCGGATTCGCCGGTGGACTCGACGAGGAAGTTCGCCGCCGAACCCCGGGCGAACCGGGACAGTTGCTCGGTGCTGACCTGGGTGCCGATCAGTGCCTGCACGGCGAGTTGCCAGAGTTCGCAGGGCAGGCCGGGTGCTTCGGCGAAGGCCAGGGCGGTCAGCAGGTCCCGGGCCGGCACGGCTCCCACAGGGGCCAGCCGGTCCAGGAACGTGGCCAGGGTCGACTCGACGCTGGGAGTGAAGGAGATCGCCGCCGGGCTGATCGGGGTGTCGTCGTAGAGGCCGTGGGTGCGGGCGACCAGGCCGGCGATCAGGAAGTTCTGCTCGGCCAGTGCCGCGATCCGGGCGGCGACCGGGGCGGCCACCTCGTCGGGCTGGTACGGGTTAGCGGGGCGCTCGTCGCCGCGTAGCTGCAGGGTGGCCTGGGCGTAGGCGGTCAGGTCGTCGAGGGCGAAGTAGCGGGTCTCGTCGAGGTCGATGGTGGTCCGGGCCGATCCGAAGATCCGCAGCAGGTCCCCGCTCTCGTCGCTGCGCCGGGTCCCCACCACCACCTGCGCGCCCACCTCGGCGCAGGTCGCCGCGATCGGCAGCACGATGCCGGTGATGATCGCCCTGGTCTGGGTGGGGTCGCTGGCCTCGTCGAGGGCGTCGATGACGAGGGTGAACCGCTGCCCGGCCCGCTCGGCCAGCGCCTCCCGCAGTCCGGCTGGGAGATCATCCACCCGGTCCGGCAACGGGGCGGATGCGGCTCGGGCGATCTCCAGGGCGACGTCCAGGGCGGTCTTGCCCTTGGCGTGCACCGCGCAGGCCACCGTTCCCTCGCCGGCCCGGACGGCGTCGTCATCCGGGGGGAGCGCGGCCCGCAGGTCGGCGTCCGCTGTGGTGACGATGCGGCCCAGGACCGCGGATTTGCCCACCCCGGGGGAGCCGGTGAGCACCAGCACCTTGCGATCCGGGGTCGGGCGGTCCAGCCAGGCCACGATCTCGGTCAAGGCGGTGCGCCGGCCGCGGAAGCGGTGACCCCGCTCGGCGGCCACCGACACGCCCCGGGCGCGGGGCCGCCAGTGCCGGTCGGCTTCCTGGTCCGCCGCCAGGGTCCAGCCCCAGGCGGTCTGGGCCACCTCGTCGGCGGCGGCCACCGTCCACTGGGTCAGCACCCGGATCTTCTCCGCGGGCAACCAGCCGTCCGCCTGGTGCAGGGTGATCGCCTGGGCATCGCCCCGGCCGTTGGCCGTACTGACCACGCCGACCACGGCGCCGTAGTCCGGGCACCACAGCCCGCCACCGCTGAAACCGGGGGCGACGACGTTGGGCGAGCTCGTGGTGTCCAGCCGGACCCAGCCGTAGCTCAGCTCGGCACCCACCGTCCCGGCCGCCTCATTGCCGATGGGGTCCTGGTCGGGGAATCCGAAGGCCCACCAAGTCCGGCCGACCACATCGGCCGGTTTCGGGCACCGCAACCGCGCCGCCGATACCCCGTCCGGGACCGGGTCCGCCAGCTCCAGCACGGCCAGATCCGCCATCTGATGCCCGGCCGTCCGTACCGCGGTCACGCATCGGCGGGACACGGACGGGTCCTCCGGCAACGGGTCCTCCGCCCTCGGGAAGGCCACCCACAGCTGTTCCCGCACCCCGCCGACCGCCCTGACGACGTGGGTGCAGGTCAACACCCGCCGGTCGTCGATGACCACCGCGGTCCCCAGCGGGGTGAAGTCCTGCGCTGAGGCATGGACCGCGGCGACCCAGGTCGGGTTCGGCGGCGCCCCGGTGGCCATGAGCAGCCCCGGGCTCAGGTCGCGGCCGGAAGGTCAGGCGCCCAGGTCAGGGTGACCTCGAAGTTGCCCTCGGTGGCGGCCTTGGCGACCCACCAGTTCGCGGTGCCGCTGACCTTGATCCCGAACTTGACCTCGACCTGGCAGTGCGCGGCCTCCTTGGCCTTCTCCAGCACCGCCCGCGCGCCCTCCACCGCCGGGGCCACCGCCTCCCGGATCCGGCCCAGGATCTCCTCCGGCCCCGCCGGCCGATAACCGTCACCCGGTTCGATCTCGAATCGCACGACCGTCTTGTCGTCGAGCTCGTAACTGACCACCGACGCCGCCATCGACCGCTTCTCCTCACGCCGAGGTGGCCCCGACTCCCACCGGAATTGACGGTTCCCGCGCCCGAAACCACTGCCGCGGCGTCGGAGTACGGGTATTCCCCGCCACGTACGTCCAGCCATGAACGGGAACCGCCATCGATCGGTACGAAGGTACCCCGTTCGGCCCACGGCCGTGGCTCGCCCCCGAAGGTCAGCTGGTCCATCGATTCCCCTCGCCGTTGCCTGGTTCACCTTTTGCTAACGAGCAATCCGTGAATCACCCAGATGCGTAACGCGACGGCTGATTGCGCTCACAGTGAGGAGGGCTGGCCTGGTGGCCGCCGTGATGATGGCCTGGGGTCACGTGACTGTCACAGCACGACCGCCGAGCTGGAGGAGCGCCGATGAAGGTCGTCTTCGTGCACGGAGCCTGTGTCACCGACGGAGCATGGTGGTGGCACCGGATGGACGCTCCGCTGGCCGAGCTCGGTCTGAGCAGTCACGTGGTCGAGCTACCCAGTTGCGGCAGCGGGCATCATCCCTTCCTGTCCCAACCGGATCTGCTGGCGCAACTGATCGCATCGGCATCGGCATTTGTGAAGTCCCGCCACGAAGTCCACACCGTCATCAGCGCTCCCTTGGCCACCGGCACCACTGCTCGTCCTGCAACCTCAAGTCAGCTCTGGGGTCAAGACCTGACTGGGTCACAGTGTCGGCGTGGCGTTCGCGATGACGTCGAATAGACTTGGTAGCCCCTCGTCGGATATCGGGAAGGAAGTATGATGACCGCTCCTGGAACTTCGCAGAGCCCGATCGATTTCTGCAAGAACGAGATCAAGTTCGTCGACCACCTGCCGAGTATCGACTTCTCTTACCCGCAGAGCACGGACGTGACGGTGGTCAATACCGGGTCGCCGGACGAGGACGCCACCATCCGAGCCGATGTTCCTGCCGGAGCTGCGCACATCACCCTCTGCGGGGCCCGCTACGACCTGTCACAGTTCCATTGGCACACCCCGTCCGAACATGAGATCGAAGGTCGGCACACACCGCTGGAGATGCACCTCGTGCACCGCCGGAAGGACGGTGCCTTCCTCGTGATCGGGGTCTTCATCGAGCGGGGGCGCTCGAACAAAGCGATCGATCCGATCTTCCGGGAACTTCCTGAGCAGTCTGGCGGCACGCGCATCGTGCCAGACGTGCGCCTGCGTGGCTTACTTCCTGACAAGCGTGAGTCGTTCCACTACTCCGGGTCGCTGACGACCCCGCCGTTCACTGAACCCGTCTCGTTCATCGTGTTCGCCAACTCGATCACACTCTCGAGACAGCAGATCGACTCCTTCCAGAAATTGTTCGAGAACAACAACTGCCGGAAGGTGCAGCAGCTTAATGGACGGGAGGTTCTCTGCGACGCGTGCGACATCTTCGACGCAGGCTGAGAGCGAACCGGGTGGCTGATGGGCGGACATGCGGGGTGGGTTTAGGGGGCGCCTAGGGTGTTTAGGGCCTCGGTCGCGCCGGGGTGGAGGGGGACGGGGGTGGTTTGGCGGGCCTGCTGGAGGGTGATGTTTTCGGCGGCTGGGTTGACCGCCACGAGATCTGCCTTGCGGTCGAACAGGGTCTTGGTGAGGACGCAGGCGGTGGGTGGGTCCAGGTTCTCGGGCACTACCAGCAGGTTCGGGACCACGATGGTCGGGGTGTCGGTGGCGGCCGGGTAGGTGGAGGCGGGGATGGTGGCGACGTCGTAGACGGGGTTGATCTCCTGCAAGCTGCCCAGCATGGCGGAGGTGTCCAGCAAGCGGACCT
>JBQTGW010000326.1:0-22126 GCA_052390495.1 Pseudonocardiales bacterium | reverse complement strand
TTGTTCTGCCGAAACGACGATCATGGGGTACCGGCCCGGCACCAGGAGGATCCAGCGGTGGCCGGAGAGGGCGCAGGCCTGGCCGGGATCCCGGCGCACCCGCTCCGGGCAGGGGGGACTCAATCTCAACCTGTGACTCCATGTGACGATCACACGACAGTCGGCGAACTTGCCGTTGCCCTGGGAGAGGAGCCGGTCGCGGCGCTTATCGGATGCAGGAACGCATCGACCGCCTCTCCGACGAATACCGCACCGTCGACCCATAACGAGCGAAACAAGCTCGAACGAGGGGCGAACGCACAGCCGAACTGGTTGCGTCAACGGTCATTGCGAAGGAGCCCGGTTGCGTTCTGGTCGAAGAGGGGCGACCTCCGCGAAGTTAAGAGGTGGGGGTCACCCGCTCGACAAACAAGGTTCCCTGGTGTGTGTCATCGCCGGTCGGGTCTAGTTTTCCTTTCAGTTCTGCCGACTTCCCGGCTACTGTGGGCAAGGCCCTGGCTGCTTGGAATGTGGTTGGCGTGATTCGATACCGGTAGATAGCGTCAATACAGAATTCCGCCTCGATCGGACACGGTGAACCGACGTAGTCGAAGTGGCCATCATCCCGCTCCACCTGCCCTATCCACGTTCCAGACTGCGCGGAGCTCTGCTGGAGGTCGGCCGAAGCTACTGGCGCAATCAGGACGGTAAGAGCTGTCAGCAGTGTGATCAGGAGACTGGCTATGAGGCTTTTGGTCAGGGTTCGGTCTCGCGCTGCGTCGCTCATATTCTGTCTTTCCCTTCATCGACCGGGCTGCACCGCGTGCGGCGACAGCTCTGCGGATTACTTGACCCTGCGATAATAAAACATGAGCCAAATCTTCGGTCAGGATTCTGCTGCCTTTTTGGGTAGTATCTGGCAGTCGGGACCGTGCGTCCACAGGGGCCATCGGTGCAGAGTGTGATCGGGGTCGTCGAGCCACATGTGCTGGTCGGTGCGGGTGGCGGTGACGCCGAAGCGGGACCAGTCCGGTTCGCCCAGCTCTCGCCATTGGTGGTGGGCGGCTTCGACGACGCCCCATAACCGCTGGATGCCAGCCTGCCGCACGGTATACCGGCCGTCGGTGGCGGGTTCGCGGGCTACCTCGCACCATGAGCCGTCCGGGCTGACCAGCCGGGTATGGGTGGGGTGGGGCTGCTGGGCGCAGGCGGTCAGGGTGTGGAAGGTCCCGCTGGGCAGGTGCAGCTGGGCGAGGAAGCGGAACTCCCCGTCGAGCTGGATGGGATCCACGCTGGTCAGGCCGGTATCGACGAATGCGGTCAGGTCGCGGTCGGGGGCTGTCAGGTGGTAGTCGGCGGCGGTGGGGTCGCGGCGCATCGGCATGAACCGCCCGAGCCAGGGCAGGAACCGGCCGCGCAACCGCGGGGCCGCGCCGTCTCGGCCCTGGGCGGTGTCCTCTCGGCTTAGTGAGATGAGGTTGCCCGCGCTGAGCGGGCCTTCCAGGTCGACGAGCAGCAGGCCGCCGGGGGTCAGTTGGGTGATCCAGGTGGTAGGGATGAACGGCATGCCGCAGGTCACGATGATCCGGTCGAAGGGGCCGTACTCGGCCAGTCCCTCGACGCCGTCGCGGGCGACCAAGGTGGGCTGGTAGCCCAGCCGGGCCAGCCGCTCGCGGGCCAGCTCGACCAGCTCGGGCCGCAGGTCCACCGAGTACACCTGCTGCGCCCCGAGCCGCGCGCATAAGACTGCGGCGTTGTAGCCGCTGCCGGTGCCGATCTCCAGTACCCGCATTCCGTCGTCGATGTCGAGTGCTTCCAGCATCCGGAGCATGAGGCCGGGCTTGGTGGAGGAGGAGACTGGCCCTGGGATGCCTCGGGAGCCGGGCAGCACCCTGGTGATCACGGTGGTATCCGAGTAGACCAGCTCCCACCAGGCTTGGCTGCCCGGGGCGAGCGGGCACCAGCGGCGGTTCTCGTCCAGGGTGTAGATCTGGGGCACCAGCTCGTGGCGGGGCACCGCGCAGTACGCCGCCCGCCAGGCCGGGCAGGTCAGCTTGCCCGCCGCACTGAGCTGATCGGCCAATGCCGCCAGCTGTTGCGTCCAGTCCATCAGGCCGACTCCCGATACGACGTGGCGGCCGGACGCGGCCGGGCGAGCAGCTCCGCCAGCGCAGCAGTGATCGGCACGCCGACCGTGGCTTCCAGCCAGCCGAACTGGCCGGTCGGGTTCACCTCCAGATAGTGGTGCTCCCCGGACTGGTCGACCACGAAATCCAAGCAACCGAACATCAGGCCCAGCTTGGCCATCAACGCCCGGATCCCGCCCTGCACGGTCGGCGGGAGATCGACGATCGTATGGCGCAGCGCGCGGTAGTCACTGCGGAAATCGACCCGCGCGGCTGCGCTGGTGGGGTGGATCGCGACCGGGAAGAGCCGCTCACCGACCATCACGACCCGCAGGTCGTAATGCTTGTCCACGAACCGCTGCAGCTGATGTGCCGTGGTGTCGAAACCCCGCAGATCGGCCAGGTCGGCAGCGGTGAGCAGGTGGGTGTGCCCGACTTTGGAACACCCCTGCTCGACGACCCGGTTGCCGAACAGCTTGCACACCACCTCCCCACCAGCCACACCGACGAATTCCCCCACGGCCCGCGCGGTGTTGGTAATCCGGGTGATGGGCACCGACAGCCCGGCTCCAGCAGCCATGGTGAGCTGCCACGGCTTGGTGGCACCAGCGACTCGGTGGGGATGATTGACCTGCAGGACGGGCAAGGACTTCAGCACCCCACCGAGCCCGATCCGGGCCTCACATTCGGCGTGCTGTAATTCAGCCTGCGACATTCCAGCGGGGAATACGAATGGCGACGGGTTGCGGTACCAAACTGAGCGCACCTCGGACAGCTCCACTTGCCGATCCGCCGTTGCCAGGGAACCTTGCCAATGGCCGTCGCGCAGCTCCGCGTCGAGCGTGAGCCGCTGCGGGAACCAGGAACAGTCGGCGCGAAAAACTGGAACGTGGCGCTGCGCCAGCGCGATGACCACCCGGTCTACAGTGCGATCGAGCTCGCTCGCCACCACCAGGACGGTCATCAGCTCACGTCTCCGGTGGTGTCCCAGCCGTAGTCCTCCGACTTTCCCTCGTCGCCGTCGAGTTCGGTGATCGAGGACCATTCCTTCCCGTCGCTGTCCATCCACAACCGCCCGCTGTCATCAGCTGACACCGCCACTTGGCGCGCAGGGCAGTACCGGTAGGCCGGTGGGACCCGAGCCGGTGTCGGCCGCAGCCAGCGCAGCCCCCACGGCCGGGTCACCGGGCCAGATGGGGTGCCACCGTCCGGTATCACCTCGAACGGCGAAGGCGCCAGCGGAAACTGCGCCGTGATCGACGCCAACGGATCACCTCTGTAGAGAGCCATCCTGCTCACCTTTCTTCTTCCGGTGCCGGGGGTGCATCAGGCACCGCGCTGTTGGTGTTTCCCGCGTAGCCACCGTTGGCCGAGTTGGCGGATCTCGGCGAGATCAGTCCAGCCCGTGGGTGGTACCGCGATGGTGTCCACCACGCCCGCCATCCCATGGTCGTCCAGCTGCTGATCACGCAGGACATGCGCCACTGGATCACCCCGGCGCCAGCGGATCGTGTACCCACCCGACAGCCGCACCCACCCGACCGGCGCCGAGCTGCCCTGATTCATATCCCACCCGCAGCGTCGGCGGCGGCGCGCAGCCTGGTGTGCACTGCTGCCACGCCGTGGCCGTGCAGGCGACGCGCCAGCACCACTGCGACGGTGCCCAGGCCAACCATCAGACGCGCTCCTCACCATGGCGGCGGATGATCCATCCCCGGTGACGCGCCACCGGGGATGGATCGCGACGGGACCGGAGGAATCGGAGTCAGCCCCGATCCCGCCGCAGCTCTGGTGTCCGAATTACCCGGAGATAGTGACTTCTACCCTGGCGAAAAGTCAATAGCTTGGGTAAAATTTGACGCCGATCAGTCTTCCGACAACAGCTCGGCACGCACCCGATGGATCAGCGGTACGGCCTCGGCGCCACGAAGTGCCGGGTCCGCCAGCTGCTCGTACGCGGCGCGGTACTCAGCGACCTCCTTCGGATCGGTGATGTTGACCAATCCGGTCAGCAGTTCCAGGCGCACCAGGTCGAGCTCGCCATCAGTACGGTCGGCGAAGATCGTGAAACCATGGTCGTGCCACACCGGCCCGGTACGCTCGAACGGGAGCACTCGCAGGTCCAGATGCGGCTCGACCGCCAGCGCCGCGAGGCGGTCCAGTTGGGCGGCCATTACTTCCGGCGGTCCGACCCGCCACCGCAGCCCGGCCTCTCCGATTACCCATCGCATGGTCTTGGCCCGGCTGTAGAGGACTACCTGGCGCTGCATCCGCACCGCCACCGCCTCGGCGACATCGTCCCGGTCTGGATTGTCACCGGCTACCAGGTGCGTGGCGTACTCGGCGGTCTGTATCAACCCCGGGATCAGCGCGGGCACGTACGCACTCATCGTCGCCGCAGCAGCCTCTGCGGCCAGGGCGTCACGTTGCAGCTTGACCAGCCCGCTGGCGAGCGCTTCCCGCCAGGTGACGAACTCCGTCGCGACGGCCTCCGCTAACTCGGCGGCAGCCTGTCGATCCGCGTGGCTCGCGCCCGTCTCACGAGTCCATTGGTCGACCAGTTCGGCGGTGGCGACCGCATCCCCCAGCTCCACCCGCGACAGATGGGACTGGGATACACGGAGCCGACCCGCCAGGGCAGGTCCGGACATGCCTGCTGCTTTGCGCAGCCGACGTAGCAACCCGCCCAACTTGCGTTGCCGGGCCGTGCCCTTACCGAACGTGGAACTCAACGAATACGGAGTAGGAACTCACGGTAGGGCACCGCCGCAGCGCGCACCTCCTCGGCCAGCGCTATGCAGTCGCGGACCACATCGGGCTCCTCGGTGTAGTCGTAGCCGGTCAGGATGTCCTCGGCGGTGTAGCGATACCACATGACAGAGGTGTCGTCAAAAACCACGAAGTCCTCCCGGACGTGGTCGAACTCGGGATGCAGCGCCCGGTCTAGGACGTGGATCTCTTCACCGGCCTCCGTGGTCCGGGGGTAGGCGACCTCGAATTCGTGACGCGTGTACTCGGTCATCGGCAGTTCCACGAACCGGACCCGGCCGATTCGCCGACCGGACTCGGTGGCTAGGCGGAGGGTCTCCATCGTGTTGTCCGTCTGCTGTGTCCTCGGCTCCGGCTCGCCCCGACGCCACGCCGCGAGTCCTTCGTCCTCCCACGGCACCGCGTACCGCTGCCGGGTCTCCAGTCGCAGCGCGCGATTTGTGATCCCCTGGTATAGGCCGATGACATCGATTTCGCTCATGACAACCCCAGGTTGTGAGCCGCTTCGAGCAGCGCCACTTTGGACACCCGGGCAAGGATCTCCCCGTCCGGGACGTAGTTGGGCAGGATCGCCCGGTGATCGGCGGTGCTGGCCGGGCGGAGCTGGATGAGGACGTCATCACTGTTCTCATCCCAGAGCCGGTCGCAACCTTGAACGTCCTTGGAGCTGCTGTCCGGGTTGAGCAGGCGCATGTGCGAATCCCTTCTGGAGGGGTGAGCTACCCCGAAAGGATGCCTTCGACCCGGGTAGCAGTCAACCTACTTGACGGGCTCGCCAGGCCGGACCGTCGTGTGGATCCCTGCCACCGCCCTGTTGCCTGCGTCAACGGCTGGCGAGTACGAGCCTGGTTGCGGCTTGGTCGGTGAGTAGGCATGCTCGACGTGCGTACCTCGTCGCCCAGTTCACGTACGGCCGGCACCGTCGGCCACTGTTCCCGCAGACGAGCATGCAGCGTGCGCAATGATGCTGCGAGCCGGGTGGAGCGGGTCGCCCGGCACACGGCGAGAGCGCGCCTGGCCTGCTCGACGGCCCGCTCCGGGTCGTCGGCGTCGGCGTACGCCTCGGCGGCAGCGATGGTGAAATCCGCGGCCCATTCGGAGTCGCGCTCGGCGTCGGGCAGCTGGCTGACGCCGTTGGTCAGCTCGGCAGCTGCCCGGATGGCGTAGCGGCTGTCGCGCAACATGTGCCAGGTCAGTCCGCGTTGCATCGTGAAGAAACCTGCTCCGTACCAGTACATGTTGCCCGGTGTATCGGCCCGCCGGGCCAGTGCGGCGTCGGCGAGGTCGACGGCCCGTCCCAATATGCGGTCCATCTCTCCCGCATCGCGGGTCATGGCCCAACCCCGGGCTTGCTGGTAGGCGTTGAAGGCGTGCTGCGTGACGTGTACCCGCTCGTCGCGCCCGGCGGCTCCGGACAGCGCGATCACCTCGTGGGCGTCCCCGCGGATCCACGCGAGGGTTCCCTTGAAGGACAGCGCCAGCGAGGTCAAATCCGGGTCGTCGAGCTCGACACCGATCGCCAGGGCCGCGTCGAGTTCAACACTCGCCTGCTCGTGACGGCCGGTCGTGGTGAGCAGCCAGCCGAGGTACTGGTGCAGCTCGCCGGTCAGCGCGCTGACCAGGTTCCGGACCGGGAGACGGGCGTCAGTGCGGAAGTCGCGGGCCAGGGCCAGATGGTGGCGGACGTCGGGTAGTACGGCGGCCGCCCCGGCAGCATCCTCCAGCCGCCGGGTGGCGGCGAGCACGTTGGCCAGCGCGGACACCGTGGCATCGTCCACTCGCCGGGGATGGGCACGGGCCAGGGCGAGCCGTTCCCGGTCGTCCGCATTCTGGGGTGTCGGCCCGTCCGGGAATTCGGCTGCTGCGGCCCAAGCGTCCAGCAGCGATCCGTGCGCTTCGAGTGCGTCGTCGAGAGCTTTGGCGAATGTGTGGGAGGGCCATCGGCGGCCGTGTTCGAGGTGGTGAACATAGCCACGGGAGATATGCGCGGCAGTGCCGAGTTCCGCCAACGACAGCCCGGCGTCGGCGCGGAGGGTGCGCAACAGCTCGGCGAAGCCCGCACGTCCGTCAGTATTCATGCCGCGTCGCCTGTCTCCCTCGGTTGTCACCTGTCTTGCGCTGACACCGGAAGTCTTCCGTCTGGGTGTACACGCCGCCACAGTAGGTGTCGTGATCATCGACGTACACCTTTGCATACGAAGGCCCCGAACATGAGCAGCCAAGAGGCGGTCCCGCCTCTCACGGACGGCAATCTCTCGGCTGAGCTTGACGTGTTGTCGTCGCTGACGGTGACGCTACTCAACGAGCACACCAACCAGGCTGGCCTCTGGGGCACGGTGTGCGGGTCCGCTTGGCCGTGCGAGTCGGCGGTACTGGCTGATCCCAACGTGGCGACGCTATGAGCCGTCTCCTGAGCTGGGCTGGTCTCGACATCATGCCCATGATCAGTAAAGGTCCAACGGTCTACCAGACCAGCTACGACCTGCTGCGCTAAAGGCTGCGCGGTGTCCTGGAGGCAGTTGTCGAGTCCGGGCCTGGTACTGAGGCTGGGATGGGCTCGGTGCGGTGGCGGGCGTGTGCGGCGTTGTACTCGCTGGTGGAGGGGCATCCGGTGGATCGGCGGGGTCGGTGCCGGTCGTGCCGACGTCCGGGTGCGCTGCTCTGGTGGGTGCGACGGCGTTGCCGGGTCCGGGTCGAGGCATGTTTCTGGTTGCACCAACCCGACGAGACGCTGCTGCTGGATCTGCTGGCTCAGGAGCTGGACCAGCACCCTGGGCTGTCGCCGGGCGCTGGTGAGCGGGCCGAGGGATCCGGCTTGAGCCAGGGGGCACCGGTCGCCGGTCCGGACATCACCGATGTGTTACCGAGGATCGACCCAGACCAGGACGACCCGCTTCCACAGGTCCCGCGCCCGGCGCTGTCCGGTGGTGGCCGCCGCGAGGCGTGACAGTCGGCCCGGAATCAGGAGATCAAAGTGGACGTTCGAGGCGGGACGGTCATCGATATGGATCACGCAGGGGGATTAGTCGCCGTCCGGACGACGCTCCCGTTGGATGAGGTCAGGATTGTCAGGATCGAACCGTGCTGAACGCATCCCGATCTCAGGCAACGTCAAGCATGCCCCGGAACGCGACCAGCGGTAGCTGGCTGCCCGCACGGAACACACCAAGGACACCCGCGACCGCCGGCTCACCATCACCCATCCAGCAGAACCAACCGGTAATCGACATCCGGAAGGCGAACTCGGCTCGGGTCTGGAACTACTGGCTGGGCGGCAAGGACAACTACCCCGCCGACCGGGAGATCGCTGACCAAATTCGTGCCCGTACTCCCGCCATCACCGACATCGCCCGCGCCGGGCGGGGTTTCCTGCTCCGCGCTGTCCGTCATCTGGCCGATACGGGAGGAATCCGCCAGTTCCTCGACATCGGCATCGGTTTTCCCGCCGCCCCCAATACCTATGAGGTCGCCCAGGCGATCGCACCGGCCTGCCGGGTCGTCTACGTCGATTACGATCCGCTCGTCCTGGCCCACGCCCGAGCCCTGCTCACCAGCCCCTTCCCGGGAAGCATCGACTACCTCGATGCCGACCTGCGCGACCCCGAGGCGATCCTGCGGGAAGCCGCCCGGACCCTTGCGAAACGATGCTCGAGTACACACGGCTCTGGAATGAACGTGCCACACCCCCGATCACGACCCGCAGCACTCAGCAACTTATCCGCTTCTTCGATCACCTGGAATTGCTGGAACCAGGACTGGTCCCGTGTCCGCTGTGGCGACCTGATCCCGTCCGAATCGGCACTCCGGTCGCGGTAGACGCATTCTGCGGCGTCGGACGAAAACCAACGTACCCGGATACCTCCGTCATACCGGGGTCACCCGGTCGGCGACGGAGAAGTCACTGCTGAACCGGCCGGCTAGAGCAGTCGGTGTAGGTGCAGGGCAACGGCAAGGTCGCTTAGCGTTCAGTGATCCTTACTTGAGGTAGTTTTCCTATTGCGGTGCCGACCCACTACCACACCAATATCACTGAATGTGTTGGACTAGTAACGTTAGATGGTAGTGCTACCGCACAGTGAGACCGCATCTGGACTCCTCGCCCAGCACAGGCTCTCGCCGACCGCCATTCGGAGCCTAATCGCAGTTTTGGGGTGCCCAGAACCGCCATTCGGAGCCGAATGGCTGTGTGAGGTACCCCGTGGACCGTTGTTCGGAGCCGAATTGCGGTCCACGGGGCCGACGGGTCGGGCGATGATCATCTGCTGAGGGCAGGAGCATGCGTAAGGATGAGTCGTGGAGTGTCAGTGACCACTTAATGTCACTACGGGTGACGCTGAGCGAACATGACGTTGCCCTGCCTCCTCGCCGAGGGCTTGTGTGGTGATCGGGTTTTCGCCCTCCTCACCGACAGCCTGCGTGGTGAAGGGGTCGTCATGGTCTTTGGTCGCGGTGGGAGCCGGGGTGCTGGGTATGGCGCCTGTCACGCTGTCGGCAAGATCCTTGATGAAGTAATCCTGGGTTGTCACCGTGTCTTCCCCAATCGTGTCTGTTCGTCCGTCAATGTAGTACTTCGAACTTGGTCGGGATGCCGTTACCAGCTGAGCACAGGGTGGGACAGGAGATCTGTTACGTAGCGTTGTCAGCTTGGAGTTACACCTGGGTGGCGGTCAGGTGGTAGCCGAGTCGTCGGCGTGTCGCGGCGGCGGGGCATGAGCACGGTCTTCGACGAGCATGGATCTTGTGAGAGAGGCATGCTCGGCAGGAGCCACGAGCTGACCGAGCACAACAGATGACCGTCACCCGCCCGTCACGGTCATCGCGTGGACCGCGGGTCGGCTCCGAATAGCAAAACTGCAATTCGGTTCTGAATGGCGGTTCTGGGTACTTCTCGGACCGCGATTCGGAGCCAAGTCGGAGGGCGCTGCGCGCCGCCCTGAGGGACGAAATTGGGCCGACTGGCGCGCGTGACGGCCCTACGTGCGTCGAGTTCGACACCAGAACTGCCCGGGCGGTTTCGGACAGCCCTGGTGTCGAACTCGATGACAGCAGAGCGGGTCGTGGCCACCCGTATTTCGAAGCAACTGGCCGGGTGCGTCGCGCCGCCCCGAGAGTGAAATGGGACCTGCTGCCGCCGCCCTCCGCGACGATGAACTCGGCTGATCACGACGCCGTTGTCGAAGGCCTCGACGGCGAGCAGGAGCGCCACACCTTGAGTTGCGCCCTGACGGCGGACTCGGCCGGGTCGGGCGGATACTGAGCCGATGACCGTGGCAACGAAGATCGAGCGCTCCGGGCCGGCGCTCCGGGAGGCGCAGGTCGCTCGGGCCAAGGTCGGCGACGTCACTGGACTGCTCGCTCGTGACGAGCACGGGAACTGGGTCCGGCTGTAGATGCCCCGCTACGGCCCGGTCTGGTTGGAGATCGCGCTCAAGCGGCACGCCTGGACGGTCTGCCCGAGACGGCCCCCAGCGCGCTACGGTTCGGTGGTTCAGGCGAACACGGTAGGCCGAAGGGAGGGCTGGGGATGGCCGGGGTCGATGATGTCGCTGCGGCGCTGCTGATCCGCACCGGGCCGGTGACGACCATGAAGCTGCAAAAGCTCGTGTTCTACAGCCAGGCATGGCACCTCGCCTTCACCGGCTCACCCCTGTTCCCCGAGACCATCCAGGCATGGGCCCGAGGTCCGGTGGTCCCCGAACTGCACCGCCAGCACCGGCGAAGATACCGGGTCACCGACTGGCCTACCGGGCAACCGAGCCGCCTCGATCCGGTGGAGACGCGGACCGTGGAGTGGGTGGTGGACAAGTACGGCGGCTTCTCCGCCGAGGAGCTGTCGCGGATGACCGACCAGGAGGTTCCCTGGGTTGCCGCCCGAGCCACTGCCACCGAGGGCGAGCACGGTTCGCAGCCGATCTCGCATGACCAGATGCGTGCCTACTACGCCCGGCAGCGCTCCGATGCCGAAGTGGCGGTCGCCATAGCCGCGGCGAGCGCGGCCATGCAGGGCCTGATCATCGACGATGACTGGCGGGAAATCCTCCGGGACATCGCACTCGGCTTCAGGTCCGCCGATGACGTGATGGCGACTGAGATCAAGCGAGCCAGACAAGCGTGACCAGCGACTGCTACCTGTGGCCCGGCATCGAATGCCTCCAGAACGTCCCTATTAATAGGTGGGTGCTCCGGTCTCGCTGGGCGTCTATGCTGCCCGGCGTGGCCTCACCCAATCTCTCCCGCCGTGTCGATGCGCACGATGAGGACCTGCACGCGATCTCGGACACCGTGATCGAGATCCGCGAAGACGTAGCGGAGATCAAGACGAAGCTCGACGAGCACAGCGCCACGCTTGCCCAGCACACCGCCGTACTCGACCAGCACACCGCCGTACTCGCCCAGCACACCACCACGCTCGCCCAGCACAGCGCCATACTGGCCCAGCACAGCGCCATACTCGCCCAGCACAGCGCCATACTCGCCCAGCACGGCGCGAAGCTCGACGAGTTGAGCGGCAAGCTCGATGCCGTGTTGGCCTTGCTCGTTGAGGGCAAGGACCGCTAACCGGCACCCAGCCCGAGAGACGGTGAACAGCTCGGCGAGGTCGGCGGGCGAGATCAGGAGGTCGGTGTGATGCTCAGCGGCATGCCAGGCCATCGTGTAGGTCGCGGCCGTGGTCGGAGTCGGTGCCCCGACATTGGCGGAGACCGGCATTGTGCTCACCGTCCGGCTCGGCGTCGCGGGCAGATCACTACTCGCGCGGCTGCTTGACGAGGCCGACATCGAGACCATCCCGTGCGCCGCCGCGCACTGGCCCGTCGCGGTCGACGCGGTCGTGCGCTATGGCAAGGCGCGGCACCCGGCCGCGTTGAACTTCGGAGACTGCCTGACCTATGCGACCTGTCGGCTCGCGGGACGCCCACTGCTGTGCACCGGCAACGACTTCCCGCAGACGGATCTCACGGGTGCTACCCGTCAATCTTAACCTTGACACATCGCAAGGATAAGTGGAAACTGGTGGCCGACGATATTGACAAGCTCATCGCGTGGGCTAGGTCGCAAGGCTGGGACGTGCAGAGCGATGCCGACGGTTACCGTCGTTTCTACCGGCCTGACGGTGTGTATGTGGTCCGCTACCCCGCCACACCCAGCAACCCGCGTCGACGCCTCCGCGATGTCATCGTTGAGGTCCGGAAGCACGGCCTGGAGTGGCCCAGGCCGTCGAAGTCGGAGCTGCGTTCACGCCGCAGGACAGGAGGTCAGTGATGGCGGCGCGGGAGTGGACGGTGCGGCTGGTGTTCGCCACCGGCGCTGGGCTGCGGGAGGAGACGTTGGACTCACTGGCCGACTACGCCGAGAGCTGGGACGGGACGGTCGCGAACCGTGCTGAGGGTGTGGGTTTCGCTGTGACGGTGGATCTGGTGGCTGTGTCACCAGCGCAGGCCATCGACGTCGTGATCGCGTGGGCGGCGAAGGGCATCAGCACCTGCTGCGACGTGACTGACCCCGAGTTGGTGGACGCTCGCGTCTGTGACCCGGACATCTACGAGGCTGAGGCGCGTAAGCCGGATACCCCGCAGCTCGCGTCCGCGGCCGACGTGGCGACCATCCTCGGTGTGACGCGGCAGCGGGTACACCAGTTGGTGACAGAGCACCCGCGGTTCCCCGAGCCGTACGCGCGGTTGGCGACGGGGCCGATCTGGACGGTGCCGACGATCGAGCACTTCCGGGACACGTGGGACCGTAAGCCTGGGCGCAGGCGAAGCGCAGCAGCGGCAGGGGAAGCGTCGTCAGCTGTCGGTGCGTGATCGGTGCTGGCGATCGCCCGTCAGACCCGTCGCAGCACGACTGCGGACGCGACGGCGAGGGTCGCCAGCGCCACCGCGCTCACCATGGCGGCCACCTGCAGCCCATCGGTGAACGCCTCCGGCGGTGGCGAGCAGTGCCGCTGGAAGCTGATCGGCTGCCCCCGTGGCACCACCGAGCGTGTCCCGTGCGGCCTCGGTGGCCTCGGTGGGGACCACAAACCCGCCTCCAGCGCTGACAGCCCCAGCACGAGCTGCAGGTACTGCGCGGTGAGGTAACCGACTCCCATCAGGACCACGGCACCGAGCGTGAGCGCGCCCAGCGCGACGCTGAACGTGCGCACCCTGAAGAGCCGCAGATCGAGCAGCGGGTCGTCGAGCCTGCGCTGCCTGCGGACGAAGACGACACCGACCACCAACCCGGCGACGATCGACAGGAGGGGCGCCGCCGATCAAGAGCAGCCGTCTGCGCCCGACCCGGTCACCCAGGGTACCCATCGTGATCAGAAACCCAGCGATCATGAATCCGTAGCTGTCGACGATCCACAGCAGCTGGGAGCTGCTTGGCCGCAGGTCCGCACTGAGCTGGGGAACCGCCAGATGCAGCACCGTCAGGTCCATCGAGACGAGCACGGCGGGTAATGCGAGTATCGCCAGGCCGATCCACTCGCGGCGCCCAGCCCTGCGCCCGGCGACTGTTTCTGAGAGCGTCATACCTCCACCGTTGCGCATCAACCATTGTTGAGGTCAACCTCCCGCTGGCGGCACGCTCGCGAGCCGGACGAATCGGGGCGGTAACAGCGATGCTGCCGACGAGGCCGGGACCGGGTGTAACTCAGCTGCCGCTCCCGGCATCTTCCGGTGAGAGCACACCCGCCACCGGCAAGGAGACCAGGATGAACGACCACTTCGACAGCGTGGACCTGACCATCACGGTCGCCGACCTGAAACGCTGACGGCATCGGAGAGAGCCTCGTAACCGACTACAACGGTGACCTCGTCGCCGACAGCGTGCTGTCGGATCTGGACGGAGATGGACTCGCCGACATCGGCGAGTTCGACACGGACGCCGACGGCTACTCCGACGTGCTGGCGATCGACACCGGCCGCGACGGGGTGGCCGACATAGCCTTTGTGGACAGCGACTACGACGGATACGCCGACACAGTCGTCACCGCGGACGATAGTGCGGTCGTCACCACGAATTCGTCCGGTGACATTTATGACGTGCCCAACTATGACGCGCCCAGCGGGACGCAGGCCGTCATCGACATGGTCAACAGTGGGATGAAAGACGCGGGCACGATCTACCGGGACGCCGCGGATCCGGGCTCGGTGTCCGCCGAGGAGATCGCCGCCGCGAGCGAGCGGATCGACAACGCGGCGCAGCATTCCCGTGCCCTGGAGGGCTCCATCTACCAGCAGGAGGTCGCCAACGAGATTCGTTCCGACGAGCTGACCCGGCAGACCGTGGAGGAGGCGCAGCGGACCGCCACGGACGTGTGGATCGAGAACGAACGGGCGATCAGCCGCGCCGACGACATGCTCTGAAACCGAGACGATCGAGACCGAGATGACTACCGCTCAGATCCACGGCCCATCGCGCACACCGTTGCGGGTCTGGTTCGCAGCGCTGCTGGGGGCCACCTTGGTGACGCTGCTGGCCAGCTGCGTTGCACCGACCCAGAGCCCGCCGCTCTCGGGCTCACCGCCCGCAGTGTTGACACTTCCTGACCCGACACTTCCAGCCCCAACGCCCTTGGGTCCGGTATTTCCGGACTTGACTCCCATTGGTCCGAAACGTCCGGACCCGACACCTCCAGGCCCGACAACCCCGACAAACCCGGAGCCAGCGGAGACCGGCGGCCTGCTGCCAGGTACGGACCAGGGGTCCGATACCGGAGGGGGGCCGACCGGCGTCATCCTCGGTGCGCTAGGTGCGGCCGTGCTGGCCGGGGCCGCTCTGCTGGTCGTTCTCCGGCGCCGCCGACCCCCCGTCTTCGCGGAACTCGGGTCCGGCGCCGCGCCGCTTCCGATGCGTGCGGAGACCACGCCTGGGCCCCAGTCGGCCCCGCGGGGCGCGCAGGACGTACCGGTGCTGGCCGAGGCGTTACGTGCGGTGGCGGCCGTGGCACCGGGCGCCGCCATCAGGCAGCAGATCGAACGACTACTCGAGGCCGACGTCAGTCGCGATGACCTGCTCCTGGCGTGCATCCGTTACCGGGACCAGCTCGCCGAGCGGGACCCGGCAACGGGAAATCGATTGCTGGCTGCCTTGCGTGGAGTTGGTGTCGATGAGATCCGGGTTGATGGAGAACTTTTCGACACCCGCCACCACGAGTCGGTCGACGTCACCCCCGCTCCGCGCCCGGAGTTGCACGACCATGTGGCGCAGACCACCCGGCTCGGCTACCGCGACGGCGCCCGGGTAGTGCGGCTACCCCAGGTCGTCGTGTACCGGTTCGTGGCACCCGGTGCTTCCGGCGGGCAGCTGTGAGACGCCGGGCAACTGTGAGACGTCGGGCAGAGCTGAGCTGGCGTTTAATGCTGCGGTGGGGCGTCCAGCCGGGCTCGCAGTGCCGCCCGGGCCCGGTGGATCCACACCCGCACCGTGTTCGTCGGCGCCGCCATGAGCTGGGCGACCTGGTCGTAGGTCAGGCCGCCCACCCACAGCAGCAGCGCCTCCCGATGCCGCTCGGGCAACGACTCCAAGGCCGCGCGGACGGCCATCGACTCCACCATCGTGTCGGCGAAGTGCGCGGCGGTGTCGTGCGGCTGGTCATCCAGCCCGGCGAGGCCGACCTCGGCGCGTCGACCCCGCGCCCGGACGATCGCGAGGGCGGCGTTGCGGGCGATCGCATAGACCCAGAGCTCGAACGGGCAGCGGCCCTCGAAGCGGTGCAGGTTGCGCCACACGGCGAGCTGGGTGTCCTGCAGGGCGTCCGCGGCGTCGGCGTGGTTACCGGTCAGGCGAACGCACAACCCGAACGCTCGGCGCTCGGCCCGCGGCCACAGCACCCGGAACGCCTGCTCGTCACCGGCGGCAGCAGCCCGAACCAGAGCGGATTCGTCGACAGGATCACGATCCCCGGTCACCTCGTCGGCGTCGGGAACCGGGAAGGGGCCGCCGGTATCGGGAGCCGGGAAGGGGCCGCCGGTCATCGACAGCATCCAGGGAGCGTGACCACCCGACATCCTCCACTGCGGTCGAATCAGCCTGACAGAAGCTTGTTCGCCTGGCGGGCGCCAATCGTTAGCGTTGCGGGGCCGGAGGTGATGTCGTGACCAGCGAAGAGAGCAAAGAGACGGAGCGAGTGGCGCTGCGTGAGTTGCTGCTCGATACCGCGGCGTTGCCTGCCGAATCGGTGCGTGAAGCGATCTTCGAGCGCACCTTCGCCGCCGGCCAGGAGCCCGGCGGAACTGATCTCATTCCGCCGCCCGAACTGTTCGGCGGCGGAGCCGAAACGCCGGAACCGCTGGCTGCTGACCCCGATGATCCCGATGACCCCGGGGATGTCGGTATTGATGGCTCCCATCTCATTGACGACGCCGGGGATGCGTGGTTCACCAACGGCCCGCCGCTGGAGTTGCCGACGCCCGAGGGCACCGTCGGTCTTGATGGCGACCCGGGATCGTCCTGGTGACCGATCCCGATGGGGTGTCCGCAGCGTCGGCAGCCCAGCTCGCCCAGAGTCCGGCGCAGGTGCTGCGCTCGGTGTGCCGCGACGGCGCCCGCCGGGCCCGCGGCGCCCGGCTGCGCACCCAGCTGCTGGCCATCGCCGACCAGCTGGACCTACCCCTGCAGCTGGCGTTCGCAGGAGCGGTGAGCGCGGGTAAATCCACCCTCGTCAACGCCGTGCTCGGGCGCCCCGTCGCGCCCGCCGACGCGGGCGAGTGCACGCGCTTGGTCACCTGGTACGAGTACGGCCGCGACGACGGGCGGGTGCTGGTGGAATGCCGGTCGGGAGGTGCCCTCGAACTGCGGCTGGATGGTGCAGGCCGGCTCCCGGCGGTGCTGGGAGTGCCTGCCGAGGAGGTCGTCCGGCTGCGGGTCCAGCTCGACGAGCCGCGGCTGCGGGCGCTGACGGTGATCGACACTCCGGGTATCAACACGGTCAGCGCCGCTAACGAGGAGGCGACCCGACGGTTGCTGTTCGGCGACGCCGCGGCCGAGCACGCGCAGGCGCTGATCTACGTGCTGCGCTATGTCCAGCGCTTCGACGCCGACACCCTCGGTGAGTTCCGGTCGCTGTCCGCGGCCTGCGGCATGGCTGCGGTGAACACCGCGGCGGTACTCAGCCAGATCGACCGCCGCGCCGACGAGGACGACCCGTGGCCGACGGCGCGGCGGCTCACCGACCGGGCGGCAGCCGAGCTGCGCGGTGTGGTCCTGGACGTGGCGCCGGTGATCGGGCTGCTCGCCGAGACCGCGCGCGGGCGGCTGCTCGGCCCCGCCGAGGTCGCCGGGCTGCGTACGCTCGCCGGACTGCCCGCCGATCAGGTGGACGACCTGCTGCTCGATCTGGTGGAGTTCGCCGACGCCGACGAGCCGGGCTGGCCGGTACCGGTGGCGACCCGGAGGGCGCTGGCGGCCCGGCTGCATCGTTACGGCATCCGGGAAGCCGTCGGCTACCTGCGCCGCCATCCCACTGCCGACGCCGACGCCCTGCATCGCTGGCTGGCCGAACGCTCCGGGTTCGATCCGGGTGGGGTCCACGCCGATCCGTCCCGGCCGACTGTTTCCGACGTGCTCGCCCGGTTCGCCCGGCACGCAGAGCAGCTCAAGGCGTTCGCGGCGATGATCCGGGTGCGCGAGCTGGCGAACTCCAGTACCGCAGCAGGGGACGGCACAGCCGACCGCGGGCTGGTCGCGGAGCTGCTCACGACGGTGGACGAGAACCGGCCGCTCGCCGCGGGGCTGCGTGGGCTGCGCATCCTGGCGGCCGTCGCCGCGCTCGGCCGGGGTCAGCTGCGGTTGGACGACGCGATGACCGCCGAGCTGCTGAGGCTGGCGCGCGGCGATGCGCCTGCCACCCAGCTCGGCCTGCCCGCCGACGCCCCGCCCGCCGACGTCCGATCCGCCGTCGTGGACGCCTCACGCCGGTGGCGCCGGGCCGCGCTGCTGGCCGGGCCCACCGTCGAGGGGCACCGCCTGCACGACGTCCTCGGGGCACTGGAGGACATCGCGGCCGAGCTGTCCGCCGAGCAGGCCCGGCGCACGGTGCCCTCACCCATGGCGCTCCCACCAATGCCGCCCCCACCCATGGCGCTGCCACCAACGCAGGCCGGACCGGCGCAGTTGCCGCAACCGGACCGGCAGCTGCTGACCCGGTTGCTCGCATCACCGCTGCTCGGCGAGCTCGAGCGAGACGCGGTCGGCGCGCTGCTTGACGCCACCGGCGTCGGCGCCGCAGTCGGTGTCGCGCCGGGCTCGTCGCAGGCCGATATCGCCGCGCGGGCGGCCGAGCTGGCGGGTCGGTTCCGGGTGCTGCTGCACCGGCCGCTGCCCGGCCCGGACCGACGTGCAGTGCAGGCGGTGTGCGACGCCTTCGAGACGATCGTGCACGGAATACGGAAGGGAATCTGAAGTGACCGAGCCGACCAGCGCGGTTCCGGAGGTGGTCAACCGTGTCCTGCGGCTGGCCAACGAGGTGCACGAGCACGCCCAGACCTGCGGCCGGGACGACCTCGGCGCACTGCTGGCCGACCAGGCGAGCCGCTGGACCGAATCGACCGCCACGATCGTGCTGGCCGGCGCCCAGAAACGCGGCAAGAGCCGGCTGCTCAACGTCCTACTCGGCAGGCCGGGGCTGCTGCCGGTCGACGCCGATATCGCCACCCACACCCACGTCGCCATCCGCTACGGCGAGCACGTCAGCGTCACCGTGCACCGCAGCGGGCCCGGTGGGCCGTCCGAGTCCGTCGTTGCTCCGGCCGATCTGATCCACTACGCCTCGGTGCTGGGCGATCCGGTCAAGCGCCAGCACGTCACCGGCCTGGACGTCACGGTGGACCAGCCGCTCCTCGAAGGGGTTTGTCTGGTCGACACTCCCGGCGTTGACAGCCTTACCCTCGGCCATCGGCACGCCACGATGGCCGCGCTGAACCGGGCGGACGCCCTGCTGTTCGCAGTCAGCTCGCAGGACCAGCCGATCCTGCGCCATGAGCTGGAGTTCCTGGCCGAGGCGGCCAGCCGGATCCACGCCGTCGCCTTCGTGTTCACGAAGGTCGAGGACTCCACCTCCTGGCAGGAGCTGCTCACTGAGAACCGTGACCGGCTGGCCCGGTTCGTCGAGCAGTCCGGTAGCAACGGCGAGGAGGGCATGCACCCGGCGGTGGCCCGGCGGCTGCTGGGTGCGCCGTGGATCCCGGTCAGCGCCAAGCTCGGTGAGGCCGCGCTGTCCCTGCGGGAGGTCGGCCAGCATGACCGGGCCGAGTCGCGGCGCCAACGCAGCGGGCTCGACGCGTTGGAGCGCTACATCCGGCGCTGCGCGGGGCGCCGTGAGCTGGTGCGAGCGGGCGGGGTACTGGCGCTGACGGTGTCGGCGCTGCGCGGGCTGGACACCGTCGGCCGCGACCAGGCGATCGGCAGCGGCGCCGACGACGGGGCGGTGGCGGCGCGGCAGGCGGAGCTGGACGCCGCGCTCGCCGAGCTGGCCGAGCTGCGGCGGGCGCGCCGGCTGCGCGGCGTCGACCAGCAGTTCCTCGGCCGGGAGTCGACGCACCGGGCGCGCGCCCGGCTGGAGACCTACCGCCGGACCTACGAGCGCGAGATCGCGGAGCTGGACTCGGCCAAGGTCATCGCAACCTATGTGGCCGACCTGGGGGACAGCATCGACCGCTCGCTGGCCGCGGCCTGGTCGGAGATCGTGGTGGAGACCGAGCAGCTCGCCACCGAAGCGATCACCGGCTACCTCGCCGAGCTGGGCCTGCAACCAACCGAGCTGGATATCGAGGCGCTGGCGATATCCACCCGGACCCGGGCGTCGATCAGCGCGGACGGCACCGGCCCCCGCTTCGACGCGCTCACCGACGGCCTGCCTGCGGTGATGATGGCCGGCTCGGCCGGCTACCTCACCATGACGCTGGCAACGGCGCTGGGAGCGACGCTGACACCGCTGGCGCCGCTGGCGCTCGGGGCGGCGATCGGGGCGAGCGTGCTGGTGCACAAGCGGCGGCTCACCGCTCTCGCCCGCGACCGGGCGGCGCTGGTAGTCGCGCTCGGCGACCTGTTCGCCGTCGCCGCTAACGACATCTGTCTCGCGGTCGAACGCGCCATCACCACCTGGCGGACCAGCGCCGAGCAGACGGTGGAGGAGGCATTCACCGCCCGGCAGCGCGAGCTCGAACTGCGAAGGCGCGAGCTGGCGACGCTGGCCACCCAGGACGCGGCAGCCAAGGCCCGCTCCGCCACCGAGGCCGCAGAACGGCTCCGGACCGTGACGGCCTACACCGAACGAGCAACCCAGCTAAGCACCGACCTCGACGCCGCACTGCGCGTCCAGGGGTGAGCTATCACTTGACAACCGCCTGCGAACGCTGACTCGACACGCCGAGCGGACTCGACCCAGAACACGAGATACACGACGACCCTGTCGTGTACCGTCCTCTTATTATTTCTCACCCTCGAATGAGGGAGTGGAACTATAGGTAACGGAGGAAGCGTGATAGCCGGAGGAGCAGTCAGTCAGCCTTCGTTCGAGGAAGACCTTCGACAGATCGGCCTTGAAGCGGAATGGATCAGAACGGCCGTGGGGGACGGTAACCGAGAGCGCACGCGGGTGCTTGGCAATCAACATGCCCTGAGCGCTCAGGGCTTCTACGCGTGGAACGGGATACTGGCAAGCCTGACGCTGACCGTTCGGGCCTTCGACTGGGAACGACGAGACCCGCAATGCCTCCCGATCCTCATTCAGAAGAATAAGAAGAACATACTGTTCGTCTCTAGTGGAGACGCGTATACCGGGATGACCGGAGCCGGGAAATACCCACGAAGCCGGAATCCTAAAGGCGCCATCGTGGAGGCATTGGCGCGGCAGAACAAAGAGCTTCTAGGGGACCCACTTCCGCTAGATATTCCGGAGTCCACTGACCGAGGGTTATCTGTCGGCGCGGCGCCCCCGTTTGATCGCACCAGCATACCCCCTAACAGCCGAAGATTTCGACCCTAATGATCCTAACGAGGGATTCGACGGCCCCGGGGACTACGAAGTTCCGCCGAAGAGCTAAAATAGTCGCTGCACGGCGAATCACGGAGGACAGATGCGGCCATGTTTACTCCGGCTCGACTCACCATAGCCCGGAAGCGGCGGAGACTGACACTTACCCGCCTGGCAGAGCGGGTAGGTCTCACCGCACAGAGCTTGGTGTCATAGGGTGAGTGCACCAGCGCAGGGAGCCCATGCCGTCGAGGGCTTGGGTGCCGAGGGCGACGGCTTCGAGGGGGTCGCCGGTTGTGATGATCAGGCTGGCGAGCTTGATCTGGCCGCCGGTGCGGGCACGGTGACCTTCGTCGGTGCGGATGGCGTGGGCGGCGCTGAGTCGGTTGCGGGTCTCGGCGGCGAACTTGCCGTGCATGCCCAGCTCCCACAGTGAGCTTCCGGAGAAGCCGAGATGGCGGGCCTCGGTATAAATGGCGGGAGCTGGGCACCCCGGCCTGGCACGAGTTCGGGCTGACCGCCACACCCACCGAGCACCATATCTGGCTCCGCGATCCCCAAGACGGTCCGCGATGGACGCTCCCGACCCCGGACGGATCGGAAGGAACCAGACCCTGAACCGCGGAGATGTTTCCCCCAGAGATTGGCTCGGCGGTGACTACCGTCGCGCCGCCTGGCAGGTCTGGCGAAAAGAAGTGTTCCCTGAAAACCCTGAACTTCCGCTGTTGTCGGTGATTTACGCCCTACTCTCCGTGCTGACATGTTGTCCACGACGGCAAGGACGCACACGATGGCGGCTGAGACCCCGAATGAGACGTTGGGCGAGCTGTTGGCTTGCTTGTCCTGGAGCGGTGAACGTCTGGGCCGGGAGATCTGCCGGGTGCTGGGCACGGGCGCAGTCCATTCGACGGCGCCGTACAAGTGGCTCAAGGGCCATCGGCCCCGCCGGGAGGAGGTGCGTCAGGTGGCCGCGTTCGTGCTCTCCGAAGCCAGCAGCCGGCTCATCACGGTGAGCCAGTTGTGGCCGGGGTGCGTTGCGCACGAGTCATTCCTGGTCTCTGCGACAGCTGGGTTGGGGGTGCCGTGGACCTTGGCGGGTACGCTGGTCGTGGCACAGGACTGGCTGCTGGGAGGGTTGATGGATCGTCGGGTGTTCCTGGCGGTGAGTGGCTCGGCCCTGACCGATCTGGCCTGGATGGCGGTGAACACCGAGCCCGATCGGCTGGCCGCGGCCCTGGGCGGCGCTCAGGTGGACGCCACCTTGATCGCCCAGGTGGAGGACTCGATCCCCCGG
>JBQTGW010000325.1:0-2280 GCA_052390495.1 Pseudonocardiales bacterium | reverse complement strand
TGACCGCTGGACCTTCGGAGACAACCTTGCCGGTACGACTGCTCCTATGGGATGTCGATCACACACTGCTTGAACTCCACCAACTGCATTACGATTTGTATGCGCGAGCGCTACCCGCTGCGTTCGGCCGCCAGGTCGACGAGTTGCCCGACATGACGGGTCGCACCGACCGAGACAGCAGCACAGAATACCTCCGAGCACACAACATCGAGCCCAACGACGAAAACCTCACCCGATTCTGGAACACCCTCGTCGAGCAGCTCGACACGGTACAGGACAACCTACCCCAAATCGGGAGCACGACGCATGGAGCCGAAGCGACGCTTGCGGTTCTCGCCGAAGTTCCAGACCTGTATCAGTCGGTCCTCACCGGGAACGTTCGTGCGCTCGCCGAACGGAAGCTCAGCGCGTTCGCGCTCGACAAGTACCTCGACTTCGACATCGGTGGATACGGTGAGGACAGTGCTATACGCTCAGACCTAGTAACGACAGCACGTGATCGGCTTACCGCCAAACATTACGTAACGGTCGAGCTAGCCCATACCATCCTGATCGGTGACACACCACGCGACATCGAGGCTGCACACTCCAGTGGTAGTCGCATCGTGGCAGTGGCTACCGGCAAGTCGACGTACAAAGAACTTGCTGAATCCGGTGCCGATGTTGTAATTGCGGACTTGACCAACCCACGACAAGTCCTGGACGCACTCCTCTGCTGCTGATCGGGCCAGAGTGCGGAGCTTGCGGCGTCGCCTCGGTGCCCGGCTCAGGGTGATGGGTGGCCGGATACGGCGCTGATGCACGGTGAGCTAGCCGGGGAGCTGATGCTCATGCGAGCGGACCTTCGCGCTATCCCTGGACCTTGACCTGGAGTTGCGGGCCACCGCCCGGTTCGGCTCCCGCATCGTGGGCGGGCGCCGCGGGGTTCTCGCCGAGTTCCACCACGAGCACCGCTTCCTGCCCCACCCTGACGGCGGCTGCACCATGCTCGACATGATCTCCTACCGGCTCCCCGCCGGGTGGTTGGGCGCGCTGGTCGATCAACTGGTGATCCGGCGCCATCTGCTACGGCTGCTACGTGACCGCAACACCGAGGTTCGCCGTACCGCCGCTCACCGAGTGTCATAGCATCTTCCAGCTGGTCGGGTTTGTCGCTGGGAGGGGTGACGTCACTGGGAGGGGTGACAATGCCGAGTGACGGGCCTAAGCCAGACAGCGGGCTGCGGGCTGTTCTCCTGGTTCTCGAACGGAGCCGGACATGGAGCAGGACGAGGCCGAGTGGTCAGCTCGGTGTTTGCGCGCCGAGCTCACTGTCAGGCGGCGGCAGGTGCGATGGGTACGGTGGTACGTATGAGCCAGGAAGTCCACGTTCCGTATGTGCTTGAGCAGGACGAGGACGGTGTTTGGTGCGCACTCGCGCAGCTTCGGCCGGGTGTCGGAGCTGTGGGCGATGGCGACACTCCTGAAGCCGCTGTCGCGGATCTGCGCGAGGCGCTCACGGTCCTGCTGGCCGAGGTCGGTCCGCCAGCTGAGCTGACCTTGACCCTCGACGTTGCCTGATGCCTCCGGTTCCCGCTGTGCCGGGTGTCAAGCTGCGGCGCGCGCTTGAGAAGATCGGTTTCGAGGTCGTGCGCGTCAATGGCAGCCACCACGTCATGAAGCACCCGGACGGTCGGCACGTCGCGGTTCCCGTCCACTCCGGCCGTGACGTACCCAAAGGCACGCTCAGAGGCGTCCTGAGCATCATCGGCCTGAGTGTTGAGGACCTGACCAAGCTGCTGTGATTCCCCCTGTTGCCAATGCGGGTGCGGCAGTATGCGGTGGTGACTTTGACTGTGGAATCATCGGCTGTTGCGGGTGCTGTGGCGCGGGTTGCGGTGTTTCCGTGGTTGCGTTACCTGGGGTCGAAGTATCGGCTGGTGCCGTAGCTTGCCGGGGTGTTCGCCGGGATCGGTGGCAGGACCGCGCTGGACGCGTTCTCCGGCAGTGGGGTGGTGGCCTGCACTCTCAAGGGGTTGGGTTATCGGGTCACGACCAACGATTTCCTGCACTTTCCGGCGATCATCGCTGCGGCCACGGTGGAGAACAGCGGTGAGACGCTGTCTGCCGAGGAGGTGGGGGTGATCTGCGGGCCGCCTGCCGATGACCGCGGCTTCATCCGTTCGATGTTCGATGGGGTCTACTTCGATGCTGAGGTTCGGGTGTTTCTGGACTTGGCGTGGTCGCATATCGACGGCCTGAGTGGGGCTCGGGGCGGCGCTCGCGGTCTCCGCGGTGGTG
>JBQTGW010000324.1:0-7921 GCA_052390495.1 Pseudonocardiales bacterium | reverse complement strand
GGGCCCGGGGGCCCCACCCGGGCTGTTGGGCCCCCCCCGGGGTGGGGGGTGGGTGTATACCCCCACACCCCCCACTCACGGGGCGCCGCAGTTGCGCCAAAGTGGCAGCCACCTGCAGCACCAGCAGGAACCCGACCAGCGGCACCGGGTCCAGCCCGGTGATCACCGGGGCGAGCACGGCGGCTCCCGCCACCACCGCGATCGCCAACGGCTCGGCCTGCCAGCGGTCGGCGAGCGCCAGACCCGCCGCCGCTACCAGCAGCCCCACCGCCAGCCCTGCCCAGCTGGGCAGGTAACCATACAGCACCGTGGCCGCGACCGTGTCCAGGTAGAGCGCGGCGAACCCGGTCGCCGCCAGTACCACGCCCCCGACCTGCCCGGCCGGTCGGCGGTGCACCGCGACGCCAACCCCGATCAGGGCGACGGCCAGCGCGGCCCCACCGAGTACTCGGGGCAGCGGGCCGAGCCAGCCGCGCTGCACGGCGAGCACCAGCAGGAGCAGCACCCCGAGCAGGGTGACGGCGCCACCAACCCAGGCCAGCAGCCTGCTGCTGGCCCCCTCGCGTTCCAGCAACCCAGGCTTGCGTGGCGTCGATGGCACCGGTGTCCACGGTGGCGAGATCGGAGCGTCGAGCGGTGGTGCAGCCATGGGCGATGATGTCGGACCGGCCGGGTCTGCGGGCGGTGGTGCCGGGACGGCCTGGTAGGCGCGCGCTGCGGCGTCCACCTGCCGGAGCTCGTACCCGATCCAGGCCAGCCGCTCGCCCACTGCGGTGAGTTCATCGGCCAGCCGGGACAGCGATGGTTCAGGGGTACCCGGTCGTGTCATACCCAGATGATCGGCCATACCGGCACCGCGGCGCAGCTGAATCTGATGAGACGACCGGTAGACCTCCTGCGCAGCGTCGTCGCCGTAGTCCACCCGCTGGCCGGTTGCCATCGCGAGGTCCCAGCCGTTAGCCGATCAAGCCGGACGTGGGCGCTACCGGTAGGCGCTGCGTCGGTGCCGAATCGTCTCGATCGTCACGGTGTGGCTGACGTCGTCGATTCGGTACAACACGCGATACGTGGCCCGCCGAGCTGCCCAGACCCCCTCCATCGGCGCGTGCAGCGGCTTGCCAACCCGGTGCGGATCGTTCCGCAGCGCTCCCAGGATCAGCTCCAGAGCGGCGGCCGCGACCGCCGCTGGCAACTCCTTGCTGATAGCCCGTTTCGCTGGCCCAGACCAGAGCAGCGCGTACGGTGCCCTCACGCGATCTGGGACCGTCGGGCCT
Organism: Pseudonocardiales bacterium; assembly: GCA_052390495.1. Lineage (GTDB taxonomy): Bacteria > Actinomycetota > Actinomycetes > Mycobacteriales > Pseudonocardiaceae. The sequence continues at coordinate 6,647 of JBQTGW010000324.1, read as the reverse complement.
CGAAATCGGCCAACACCTCGTCGGTGCTGTACACCTCACCGGCGGCCCCCGACATCTCGGCCTCGTGCAGGTCGGCCACTGCTTGCGGATCGCTGAGCACGGCCAATGTCTCGTGCAGCGATTCCCACTCGGCCACCGACACCACCATCGCCGCTGGGATGCCGTTGCGAGTGACGGTGATCTGAGCATGCTGGGACTCGACCTCGGAGATCAGCGCGGACAGGTGCGCCTTCACCTCGGCCAGCGGAAGAACCTTCATAGTCCGAATTCTAGTCACGCCACGCTCGCAGCGTCTACCCCGGCTGCTGGTAGACGGCTTCGATGTCCATGGTGATGCGCATCGTTCGGCCGACCGCGAGCACACCGGCTAGCAGGGACAGGTTCCAGATCATGCCGAACTGGTCGCGGTCGAGCTGGGCGGTGACGTGGAAGCCGGCCCGGATATCGTCCATCGGGCCATCGCCGGTGCCCAGATAGCTGACCTGCAGGGGCACTGGCCGGGTGACGGACTTCATCGTGAGCTCGCCATCGAGCGCCCAGGTGTCCGGCTCCAGCACGATCAGCCGGTTGCTGGTGTAGCGGATCTGCGGAAAGGCCGCCACGTCGAGGAAGTCCGGCGAGCGCAGGTGGGCGTCGCGGTCGGCGTTGTCGGTGTCGAGGCTGGCCGCCTCGATGCTCACTTCCACCGAACTGTCCGCCAGCGAGTCGGCCACGGTGAGGGTGCCCGCGAAATCCCGGAACCGGCCATGGATCTTGGCGAAACCGAGGTGGGCAGCCGTGGCCAACACGGTGGAGTGGGTTGGGTCGATGTGCCAGGTGCCGGGAGCGAGTGGCACGGTGCCGCCCAGCTGCCCGAGCACCAGACGACCCAGGTCGACCGGTCCTGCGCTGTTGACCCGCCTGGTCCGGGCCTGCGGGGCGTGCCCGGCGGCGGCGGTGATCACGTTGTAGGTGCCGGGCGCGAGCCCGGTCACCGCGAAGCTCCCGTCCTGGCTGACGGTACTGCGGCCGGATTGCAGGCCCTTCTCGTCAATGATCGTGACCACGGCATGCGGCACTGGCCAGCCATCCCGGGTGACCACCGTGCCGGTGAGCACGGCGCCCCCGACGTCAGCGGACGCCATGGTCATCCCCGTCCTCTCCGGTGGGAAGAGCGCCATAGCCGGCCGTGACGGCCCCAGCCACCGTTGGCGGCCGTAAGGTGATCACTGCCTGGTTAGGCGCGTGGGAGTCCAGACGCACCTCGGTGGCCACCGGAGGGTAGCCAGTGGCGATGATCGTGTACACCCCGGCGTCCAGGTCGTCGAAGACGAACTCACCTGCGGTGTCGGTGATGGTCGAACCGACGACCTGGCCGTCGGAGGTGACCAGGGTAGTCAGGGCCTCGGGCACCGGCACTCCGGCGGTGGCGGTGCGCACGATGCCGACCAGCTGCACCCGGGCCGCCACTTCCATGTCGTGCTGGACGAGCCCCTGGCTCGGTACCTCGACGGCGTGCGCCACCGGGTGCAGGCCGGGGACCGCGACGGTGAGCGTGTACTGACCCTGGGCGAGCTCGAAAAAGATGAATCGACCGTCGGCCTCGGTGGTGGACGCGGTCACGACGTCACCGTGAATGTCAACGAGGGCGACCACTGCGCTGCCGACTGGTTTCTCGGTCCCGGCCAGGTAGACGGTGCCGGACAGGCTCGCACCGCCGGGGGAGAGTACGACGTCGTGGTGCACCGGCAGGTCGGCCACGGCCACCAGTGCGGCGGTCGGTTGGTGTGCCGTCGAGGCGACGATGACCAGGTAGCTACCACCGGCGGGTGGGCGGAGCTGGTAATGGCCCCCGGAGTCGGAGGCGTCGCGGTCCAGTTGCCTGCCGGACAGATCGGTCAGGGTCAGGGTGGCCCCGGACAGCGGGGTGTGCCCGCTCTCCCAGACCTGTCCGAAGATCAACGGTCGGGATTGGTCAGGGGTGGGCGCGGCACTGGCTTCGGCAGCGAGTTCCGCGGCGCGGGCTTCGATGCCGGACTGAGTACGCAAGGGAACCTCCTTCAGGAAAAGCATAAGCACAAAACCGACGAACATGATTACGGCGGCGATCAAAAAACCAGATCCATCGCGTCGGAGAAGCCGACCAGGAACGGGCGGGCCAGGCGGGGGTCGATGTCCTGTAGGAACGAGGAGTCCTGCAGGACCCCGCCTGCGTTGGGGCTGATGCCACCGTTCTCGATGGCCTCGAACACGACCCTGTTGGCGGGGTCGGCGCGTACCGCCGGATCGGCGAGTGCGGCCTGGAATTCGGGGGTAGGGGCGATGACTCGAAACGATTCGACGATCCTATTACCGACCGTGGCGAACAGGATCTCCAGGAACGCCCCTGCAGCCCGTTGAGGTCATCGGCTATCGTACGGGTCGCCGTGGACATGATCGTCTGGTCCAACGCCGCCAGCAGTATCCCCAGCATCAGTCCGGCGAGGATCGTCATGATCTGACGGTGGGTGTAGGCCACCGGAGGGATCACCCACTCAGGGTGCCCGTGCCGATACGGTCCCCGCAACTCACCCTCTCAACCCTTTCTCAGGCCGAACCGGTTACGCTTCGCAACGTTGCTGACACTGTCGCCACCCGGAGGAGCGAATGACCTGGCTCACTCAGCTCAGCCTGCGCAACCGCACGCTGGTTGGTCTCGCTGCGCTGCTCGTCGGGATCTTCGGGGTCATCTCCATGACGTCGCTGAAGCAGGAGTTGATCCCTTCCCTGCAGATCCCGGTCGCCGCCGTGATCACCCCGCTGCCCGGTGCGTCGCCTGCCGTCGTCGAGCAGCAGGTGACCGCCCTGGTGGAGGCCGCGGTCGCGGATGTGTCCGGGATCACCAGCATCACGTCAACCAGCAGTGGCGGCGTCTCGGCGGTCACGGTCGAGATGGAATACGGCGCCGATCCGGCTCAGGTTGAGCGGGATCTTGAGCTGGCCGTCGCCGAGGTGCGCGAGCTGCCCGAAGGCGCGACGCCGACGGTGGTGACCGGCAGTACCGACGACATCCCGGTCGTCCAGCTCGCCGTCTCCTCCTCGGTGCCCACTGCGGAGCTGGCCCGTACCCTGCAGGAACAGGCGGTCCCCCAGCTGGAGGAGATAGCCGACGTCGGCGACGTCACGCTGTCCGGGATCGACGAGCGCATGGTCAGCATCGACCTCGACACAGCAGCGCTGGCCGAGCGGGGCGTCTCGCCGCTGGCGGTGTCCGAGGCACTGCGCAGCGGCGGCGTGCGCATGCCGGCCGGAACGGTGGGCTCGGGGGACCGCCAGCTCTCCGTCGAGGTCGGCGCGCCGATCACGTCCCTGGACGACCTGCGCGACCTCTACCTGCCCACGACGAGAGGCGCTCCGGTCCGGCTCGGGGACGTGGCGCAGGTCAGCAGCCAGATCGAGCCCGCGACCGGCTATTCCCGCTCCGACGGCAAACCCAGCATCGGGATCGGAATCACGAAGACCGCGTCGGGCAACGCCGTTGCGGTGTCCCATGCGATCCGGGATCTGGTGCCTGAGATCGAGCGACTGGCGGGTCCGGACGGTGCGGTTACGGTCGTGTTCGACCAGGCGCCCTTCATCGAGCAGTCCATCGATGATCTCACCACGGAGGGTCTGCTCGGCCTGGCTTTCGCGGTGGTGGTGATCATGCTTTTCCTGCTCTCGCTAAGGGCCACCCTGGTCACTGCGGTGTCTATCCCGCTCTCCCTGCTCGTCGCGCTCATCGCCCTCTATGCCAGTGGCTACTCGCTCAACATCCTCACCCTCGGCGCCTTGACCATCGCGGTCGGCCGGGTCGTGGACGACTCCATCGTGGTCATCGAGAACATCAAGCGGCACCTGGGCTTGGGCGAACCGATGCGCGACGCCGTGCTCAGCGCGGTGCGCGAGGTGGCGGGCGCGATCACCGCCTCGACGATCACTACGGTCGCGGTGTTCCTGCCCATCGCCCTGGTCGGTGGCCAGGTCGGGGAGCTGTTCCGGCCCTTCGCGATCACCGTTGCCGCCGCGCTGCTGGCCTCGCTGGTCGTCTCGCTGACGATCGTCCCGGTGCTTGCCTCGTGGTTCCTGCGCACCCCCACGGCCGATGCAGGCCACGGCGTCGATCGCGCCCAGGTTGTCGCGAAAGAAGAGGGCAGCTTGCTGCAGCGCGGCTACCTGCCCGTGCTGCGCACCGCGCTGGCCCGGCCGCTGATCACCTGCCTCGTCGCTGCGTTTGTGCTGGTCGGGACCTTCGCGATGGTGCCACTGCTGCAGACCAACTTCCTGTCCGACAGCGGCCAGCCCAGCTTCAGCATCTCCCAGGAGTTGCCCCCCGGCGCCAACTTGGCGACCACCGACGCCGCCGCTCGCCAGGTGGAGCAGGTGCTGGCAGACACCGAGGGAGTGGAGAGCTACCAGGCCATCGTCGGGTCCCAGGGCGGCTCCTCACCGGGCGCCCTTGGCGGCCAGGGCATCACAAGCAACACGGCCTCGTTCTACGTCACCACCGATGTCGACGCCGACCAGACCGCGTTGCAGGACCAGGTACGGGACCGCCTCACCGCGCTGCCTGACCTGGGCGATGTCATCGTCCAGGGCGGCGGCGGACCCGGTGGGGATGCGCTGGAGGTCGTCGTCCGAGCCGAGAACGAGCAAGTTCTGACCCAGGCCGCAGGCGAGGTCGAGAATGCGGTCCGGGACGTGCCCGGTGCCGTCGACGTGCGCAACAACCTGGCCGCCCAGCAACCTACCGTCGAGGTGGTGGTGGACCGGCTGACCGCGGCGCTGGCCGGGCTGTCCGATCAGGAGATCAGCCAGGCCGTGACCACCGCGCTGCGCGGCGCCTCGGTCGGCAGCATCACCCTCGACGGCAGCACCCAGAACGTGATGCTGCGAACCGGGAACGGAGCTGCGGACCTTGATGCGCTACGTGCGCTGCCGCTGCGGACGGGCCCGCTGGGTCCGGTCCGGCTCGGTGACGTGGCCGAAGTCCGAGAGGTGCCGCAGGCGGCGAACATCACCCGCATCGAAGGCAGCCGCACCGCCTCGATCACCGCGACATCCAGCAGTGAGGACCTGGGCGCCGTGACCGCCGACCTGCAACAGCGCCTCGACGCCGTGGTGCTGCCGCCGGGTGCCACCGCCGAGATCGGCGGGGTCAGCGCCGAGCAGGATGAGGCGTTCGCCCAACTGGGGCTGGCGCTGATGCTGGCTGTCGCGATCGTCTACCTCGTCATGGTCGCCACCTTCCGCAGCCTGGTGCAGCCGCTGCTGCTGCTGGTGTCGATCCCGTTCGCGGCGACCGGGGCACTGGGCCTGCTGCTGATCACCGGCACGCCACTCGGGGTGCCCGCGCTGATCGGCATGCTGATGCTCATCGGCATCGTGGTCACCAACGCGATCGTGTTGATCGACCTGGTCAACCAGTACCGCAACAAGGGTGCCAGCGGATACGACGCGGTGATCGACGGTGCCCGCCGCCGGCTCCGCCCGATCCTGATGACCGCGGTCGCGACGATCTGCGCGCTGTTCCCGCTGTCACTGGGTCTGTCCGGTGGTGGGCTGTTCATCTCCCAGCCGCTGGCCGTCGTGGTGATCGGCGGACTGATCAGCTCCACCCTGCTGACGCTGGTGCTGGTGCCGGTGCTGTACTCGCTGGTGGACCGCGCCCGGCTGGCCCGCCGCCGCCGCAGCGGTCTCGACGTGGGCGCCCGCGCTGCTGCCCAGCCCCAACCCGCTGCTGTCCAGCCCGCTGAGCCTCAGCCCGCGGAGCTGGCGCCGTCGCCCGCCGAGCCCGCCCCCCAACCCCCTGCCCCCGCTCCCCAGCCCCAGCTCGCCGTGCCCGCGCCGCTGCCCGTCACGTCTGAGCCCGACCCTGTGCCACCCGCCTCACCTGCACCGATCGTTCCGGCCCACCTGTCCGGCGAGCCGGTCGTGGCGGGCCTGGTCAGCACCCCGGAGGGGACGCCATTGTCCGGCGCGGTACTCACCCTGGTGGACGCCGAGGGCAGGCAGGTAGATCACACCACCTCAGCCGACGACGGCAGCTACGGAATGATTGCCCCATTGACCGGCAACTACCTGGTCGTCTGCCGGGCCCGCACCGGTGATCACGAGCCCCAAGCATCCTGGGTCTTGATCGAGAGAGAGCCCATGCAGCACCACATCACCCTCACCACCACAACCGCAGCTTCCCACAGCTAACCTCCTCGTACCCCGCCGAGCACCTGTCGATGCCGGGTAGGTCCGCGAAACCGCCGGATTCACCCAGCGGCTTCGCTTCGTTACTGTGCGGCGCATGAATGGGGAGTACCTGCGCAATCTGCGGCTTTGCCGGGCGCGCACCGCGCGCAATCAGACCCAGCAACAGGTGGCCGACGCCATCGGTGAGTTGCTCGGGTATCCGGTGGATGTGGAGTACATCGGCCGGTTGGAGCGGGGTGTGATCACCTGGCCGAACGCCCGGTACCGTGCGGCGTTTCGGGCATACTTCGGGGTAACCTCGGACGCGGAGCTGGGCTTTTACTCCCGCCGTTCGCTACCCGCTCCTCCCTGGGAGGACGATGTGAGACGCCGTGTGGTGCTGACCACGCTCCCGGCGGCCGGGCTGGCCACGTCCGGTCCGCTGGCCGAGCTGGTGGACGCCGCCC
>JBQTGW010000323.1:0-8649 GCA_052390495.1 Pseudonocardiales bacterium | reverse complement strand
GCAGGTGGTCGGGGAAATCGAGCAGGGTGAAGGCCCCGGACAGTCCGACGCTGATGCCCGCCTCCAGCGGCAGGACGTACAGCTCGATGTTGGGCTGCCGCGCTCGCGCGAGCAGGTGGTGGAACTGCTCACGGGCGAGGCTGCGCTCATGAGCACAGTGCCGCAGCGCGGCCTCGGCCAGAACAGCGGTCAGCTGCATCGGCCGGTCGCCATCGAGACGAGCTTGGCGCCGCATGCGGGCATCCACCCGTTTGTCCAGCTCGTCAGCTGGGAGCTGATCACGTTGGGCATGGAGCAGTCTGGCGTAGCTGGGTGTTTGCAGCAGCCCTGGAATGATGCCGAGCGCCCACACGCGGAGGCGTTCGGCTTCGTCCTCCAGCCCCACATAAGCGGCCAGCCAGCTCGGGAGCCGAGCGGTCGACCACCAGCCCCGTTGGCTGGCTTCCTGTCGCAGCTCTTCGAGCGTGGTGATCGTCTCCTGATCGGCTTTACAGAGCTGGAGCAGGACCAGCTGGTCGGTCTTGCGCGGTGTGGATGGCCGGGCAAGACCGACCAGCTGGTCCTGGACCTGGACCAGCCCCCCGCTTCGACGACGGCCGCGTCTCAGCCCGCGTCCGCTCAGCGCGATACCGGCATGTCCCTGCCCGGATTCACCGTCCGCGCCCGGCACGCCCGGCCGGAGCCGAACGCGGCGGGCCGCCGGTGAGCACACCGAGTCTGAGCTGCCCGAAGCGTTGCGGCGAGGTTGTTGCGGCTGGTCAGGAGACGTCGCCGAAATCGGGTTGAGATTGTTCGGCTCGCCCTCCACGGCGATCACCAGCGTGTGCTCGCCGCCGTCAGTCACGACCCCGAGATCCCTCTCCAGGTGCACACCGTACTCGCCTTTGCCGACCTGTTGACAATGAAGCCGCCCAGGACGTGGATAAATAATCTGGATCGAATAGCTGCTCAATCGCTGAGTGGCAGGGACACCGATCGGTTGGTCCTCGCTTTTCTCGCCTTCGGTGCGTGTGTGACCGGGGATCGGACCGCGGGCGAAACCGCCCGTCTGGCCGAGCGGGCTGCGCTGCGACGGGCCCACTTTCCGGGCGTGACAGATGCCTGACCATGCTGCGCCCACATACCGCGCTATTCGCCGGTCGCCTGCTCGAAGCCGAGGCCGACGGCCGCGCGGCCCTGGAGATGCAATGGGAGACCAGACCCCCCGACACCCCGTCGGCCGTGGCCGTGCTCATCGACGCACTCGTCGATCGCGGGTTGGTCACCGAAGCACAACACGTGCTGGCCGAGAACGGACTCGAAGGCGAGCAGTCCTTCGACATTCTCATCGCCCACAGGTTCCAGGCGCCCCACGCGGTCGGCATGGCGCTGCGCATCGCCGACCTGATCGAAACCGGCCATCAACGGAACTACGACCCGCGCTCCCCGAACAACCCACCTGACCGAGGCGCGAAAGTTCCTCACCTACCGACCGTTGCGCTCGACCCCGCTGGGCTCGATCTCGCCAGCCAGCTGCTCGGTGATGAACGCCTCGACCGCCTCGGGCATGGCGGAGCGGAAGGCCGCCAGCAACGCCTGCGCGGCGACGGGCTGCAATGCCTCGACGATCCGGCACACCTCGGACAACTCGTTGTGCGGCCTGCCGTGCGCGACGTACTCACGCCACACGGTGTCGCGAAACAAGGCGACGTACAGCTCAGAGATCGCTCGGGCATGGCGGAGTAATTCAGGCCGAAGGGCCATTACGGCCTCGACCGGGATGCCGATGCGCACCGTTTGCGCACCGGCCCGAAGCAAGCCCGGATGGGTGATTCGGACCCTGTCCTCCCCCACCGGCTCCAGTATCCCGTCGGCATGCAGGCGCTCCAGCGTCGATGGTGTCGGCTCGACGCCGAGCCAGTCGCCGAGCTCGGAATAGGGCATCTCCTCTGGATCTTCGGCCTGCCAGGGAGCGAGGATGCCACGGTAGAAGGCGAGGGCCTGCTCGGCCGAGCGCGCCGGGGTCTGCTGCACCACCGCCTCGATGGCAGCCAGCGAGAAGCCCTGCTGCTGCAGCCCGGCGACGAGCCGGAGGCGGGCGAGGTGCTCGGCGTCGTAGTAGGCAGTCCGGCCGCGCAGCTGCGGCGGAGGTAACAGCCCGCGACTCGCATGCGCACGGACGTTACGCACCGTCATCCCAGCACGCGCCGCAAGCTGATCGATGGTCAGGTCAGTATCCGGGGCAGTCACAGATGTGATGTTACCGCGCCGGATGTCACATCAAATCGCGTCAATGTCGATAGGTTGGGTGACACATGTCTGAACGCCATCCTCTGCGTCCAGTGCTGCGCCGGGGAGCAAAGAACCCGAATCATCTGCCGATTCGTCACCAATATGACGGCTTCCCGACGGCGGACAATCCTTTCGAACCGACGTGGTCACTGAAGTAGGAACACGAAAGTCTTCCGCATCGGCCAGATGGCCGACCGTCACCGGCTTACGACTCGATCGACGTCACCACCGGCACTGACGAGCGACAGACCTTCCGCCTGGCCGTCAGCGCCGGGCATTATTGCGCCGCGGTGTCAGAACGGGCGTCAATCACGTCGCTCCGGCTGACCTGCCAACCATGAGGGGGCACTTGAATATGATAAGCACCAACTCGCAGGCCCACGCGTTACACCGCGCCGACGAACTCGACCAGGCGGGCCAGCGCAGCGCTTCTTCGCCGTATGTCCCAGAGGACCGGGCGAGCCACCCTGCCGTGATCAATCCCGTAGAGTCCCAGCTCAGCGTACTGCTGCGGCAAACGCAATGGCTGCTCGACGACGCCGCCCACGACATCCCCGCAGGCCGTTATCACCTGAACCAACGCGACGAACTCGCCAACGTTCTCGAGTACGTCGCGAGTGTCGTCCGCGCCACCAGGAGTACCGCCATGACCGACCCTAGCGATGATCGATGAATGATCAGTGGGCGACAGTGATGGCATACACCGGGCAGGCCATCGCGCCCGCCTCGGCCGCAGACTCCAGCTCGAGCGGGACATCCGAGTTGTGGATCAGGCAGTACCCGCCTTCGTCCAGGTCATAGACCTGCGGCGCGACGGCGTTGCACTGACCATGGCCTTCGCAGATGTTCGGGTCCACTTCGACACGCATGACTTCCTCCGCCATCGAGGAGGGACTCTAGCACGACCACAAAGTGGGCAAGTCATGTGAATTACACACAAAGGGTGACAGGAGCGTGACAGTGGCACACCTCGGTCGTTACGCAAGTAGGTCGCCGGGATGAACAGCCGGGGGTTGAGGAGGTGGACGCGTGGACCGCAGCGTGCGGCATGCAGTGTTCGACGGGTGGCGCCGAGTGCTCATCGAACACCAGCCGAACCTCAACGGCTACTGCCCGGCATGTTCAGGCTGGCTGCGCCGCCGACGCTGGCCCTGCCAGATGTGGGTGACCGCACATGAGCACCTCGTCGGCGGCGCAGCCACGCCGACGAGGTGGTCAGCCAAGAAGGCCACGAGGTCTGATCCGTTTCGCTACCCGCGCCGGGTACAGGTGATTCCACGGCAAGTCTGTGCTCCCGAGGAATCACCAGCCGTCGAACAGCCCGTTGCCGGGCAGCCCGGCAACGTCGAGATTGACCGGGTACCCGTGACCGACCACGAGCCAGCGGTGCCACGTTCGCAACGAGGCCGACTCTCCCAGACCTGATCGTGTGAGGCAGCCGCATAATCTGGCGGTCGTGCCCGAGCAGACCAGCACCACCCGGCGCGGTTGGATCCGTCGGCTCGCGGCGGCATGCTGGGAGCACCCTGTTCTCACGGTGACGGCGCTGCTTGCCTCCGGCATCGGGGTCGGCATGGAGGCCGCCACCCCGCTGCTCACCCGGATCGCCGTGGACGACGCGCTGGGGGGCCGGACCAACCGCCTGGGCTGGCTGGTCGGCGCGCTGGCCGGGGTGGCGCTGTTGCGGTTCGGCACCGCCTTCGTGCGCCGCTACCTCGGCGGCTGGCTGGCCCTGGATGTGCAACACGATCTGCGAAGTGCAGTGTTTCGCGCGGTACAGCGGCTCGACGGGGCCAAGCAGGACAGCTTGCGTACCGGGCAAGTCGTGTCCCGAGCCATCTCCGACCTGCAACTGGTCGCGAGCATGCTGTCGATGGTCCCGCTGGTGGCGGGCATGCTGGTGCTCATCGTCGTGGCGCTGGGCGCCATGCTCTGGCTGTCCCCGCTGCTCACGTTGATCGCGGTAGTGGTGGTGCCGGCGGCGGGGCTGGTCACCGTACGGACCCGGCGCACGCTCTTCCCGGCGACCTGGGCGGCCCAGCAGCGGGCGGCCGACATCGCCGAGCACGTCGAGGAGACCGTCACCGGGGTGCGGGTGGTCAAGGGCTTCGGCCAGGAGGCCCGCGCGGTGTCACGGCTGGAGGACCGGGCCCGCCAGCTGTTCGCCGAGCGGATGCGGGTGGCCCGGCGCAGCGCGACGTTTGCCCCCACGCTCACCCTGTTCCCCTCGTTGGGTCAGGTCGCGGTGTTCGGCCTCGGCGGCATGCTGGCGTTGGCCGGGACGATCAGCCTGGGCACCTTCATTGCGTTCGTCGCGTACCTGGCCATGCTCATCGGCCCGGCCAGGATGATCGCGAGCCTGGTGGTCAGCGCGCAGCTGGCCCGAGCGGGTGTGGAGCGGGTCCATGAGTTGATCGATTCCCAGCCCGAGGTGCGAGAGGCACCCGATGCAGTAGAACTCCCGGACGGGCCACTGGCCGTGCAGCTCGACGGCGTGCACTTCGGGTACTCCCGCAGCGAACCGGTGCTCGAAGGGGTGTCACTGCGGGTCGAAGCGGGTGAGACGCTGGCGCTGGTGGGGACGCCCGGCTCGGGTAAGTCCACCGTCTCGCTGCTCCTGCCGCGGTTCTACGACACCGCGCAGGGCGCCGTGCGAATCGGCCCACCAGGTGAGCTCCTCGACGTCCGGGCGCTTCGGCTGGCCTCGCTGCGTCGCGCGGTGGGGATGGTGTTCGAGGAGGCGTTCCTGTTCTCCGACACGGTGCGGGCCAACATCGCCTATGGGCGCCCGGACGCCACCGACGAGCAGGTGCACGCAGCGGCGAGGGCGGCCGCCGCACACGACTTCATCGCCGCGCTGCCGGGCGGATACGACACCCCCATCGGCGAGCGAGGACTGACCTTGTCCGGCGGCCAACGCCAGCGGATTGCGCTGGCCAGGGCGCTGTTGTCGGAGCCACGAGTGCTGGTGCTCGACGATGCGACCTCAGCGGTCGACACCACCACCGAGGCGGCCATCCACGCCACTCTGCGGACGGTTACCGCCCAGCGCACAACCCTGCTCATCGCGCACCGCCGCTCCTCGCTGACGCTCGCCGACCGGATCGCGGTGCTCGATGACGGCCGGGTGGTCGACATCGGCACCCAGGCCGAGCTGAGCACCCGGTGCCCGCTGTTCCGGGCGCTACTTGCCGGTCCCGGGGAAGCCATTGAGGAGATAACTGCGGACACCACCGCATCAACCCGGCTGACTGCAACGCCGGAACCCGGCCAGGACAGGGTCACCGACGCGCTGTGGCCAGCCGAGGCCCCCGACGCCGAGCGGGTCGACCGAACTGCGCAAACCACTGCGGCCATCGGACGGGGTGGCATGACGGCAGGCAGTGTCGGGCCGACCCCCGAGCTGCTCGCGGCGGTGGCCGCGCTGCCCCCGGCACGCGATCAGGTGCGCACCGGCGGGACCGACCCGACGGCACCGAACCCGGGCGTCCGGCTCGGATTCGGTGCCAGGGGACTGCTGCGACCGGTTCGGGGGTGGCTCACCCTCGCGGTCACGCTGGTCGGGTTGGACGCACTGGCGACGGTGGCGTTCCCCGCACTGGGTGGGCTCGCCGTCACTGCCATCACCCGGGACGCACCGGACCTGCTCGTGGTCGTGGTGGCCGTCGGGCTCGGGCTGGTGCTGGCCAACTGGTTCGTCATGGCGGCCCACACGGTGGTCGCGGCACGGGCCGGGGAGACGCTGCTCTACCTACTGCGGGTGCGCAGTTTTGCGCACCTGCAACGACTCGGGCTGGACTACTACGAGCGTGAGATGGCCGGGCGCATCATGACCCGGATGACGACCGACGTGGACGCGCTGTCCACGTTCCTGCAGACCGGGCTGTCCACGGCATTGGTCGGCATCTTCACCCTGGTCGGAGTCGCTACCGCGCTGCTGCTCACGGATGGTGATCTGGCGTTGGTGGCGATGCTCGGCCTGCCGGTGCTGATCGTCGCCACGGTGGTGTTCCGCAGGCTGTCCGTCGCGGCGTACACCGAGGCCAGGGAACGGGTCAGCGAGGTGAATGCCGACCTGCAGGAGAACGTCACCGGAGTCCGGGTGGCCCAGGCATTCACCCGGGAGCGGCGCTCGGCCCGGAACTTCAACGCTCGCAGCCAGGCGTACCGTCGTAGCCGGCTGCGCGCCCAGCGCTACATCGCCACCTACTTCCCCTTCGTCGCGATGTTGTCGGACCTGGCGCAGGCCGCCGTGCTCGGCGTGGGGGCCGCCCAAGTGGCCGCGGGCACCGTCACCCCCGCTGTGCTCACCGCCTTCCTGCTCTACTTGGGTTTGTTCTTCACGCCCGTGCAGCAGCTGTCCCAGGTCTTCGACAGCTACCAGCAGGCCGCGGTCGGGCTGCAGCGCATCCGAGACCTCCTGGGCACCCCGACGTCGGTGCCGTCTCCCGGTGCCGACACGGTGCCGGTACCTGCCCGGCTGCGGGGGGAGGTGGAACTGCGCGAGGTCACCTTTCGCTACCCCGGTGCTGCGGCGCCCGCGCTGGCCGGGGTGTCGCTGCGGATCGCTGCCGGGGAGACGGTGGCGCTGGTGGGAGCCACCGGGGCAGGCAAGTCCACCCTGATCAAGCTGCTGGCCCGGTTCTACGACCCGGTCGAAGGCACGGTCCTGGTCGACGGGGTGGACCTGCGGCGTTACGAACCGGCCGCGTTCCACCACCGGTTGGGAGTGGTGCCGCAGGAAGCACACCTGTTCCGCGGCGACGTCGCGGACAACATCAGCTACAGCAGGCCGGGGGCGTCCCCCGCCGAAATCGAGCAGGCCACCCGGCGGATCGGGGCGCTGGACGCGGTCGCCGCGCTACCGCACGGGTTCCGCCAGCCCGTCGGCGAGCGGGGGCAGGGCCTGTCCGCCGGGCAGCGCCAGCTGCTCGCGCTGGCCCGCGCCGAACTGGTGGAGCCCGACCTGCTGCTGCTCGACGAGGCCACCGCCGCCCTGGACCCGGCCACCGAGTCGATGGTCCTGGCCGCAGCGGACCGGCTGACTTCCCGGCGCACCACCGTCGTCATCGCGCACCGGCTGGCCACCGCAGCCGCCGCCGACCGAATCATCGTGCTCGACGAAGGCCGCATCGCAGAGCAGGGCGGCCACCACGAGCTGCTCGCCGCAGGTGGGCACTACGCCCGACTATGGGCCGCAGGCTCGCCGGACGGCACGGTCGCCGCCTGACCGAAGGTCAATCACGGATAGCGCCCGCATACGAAGTCTCTCCTTACCTCGTGCGCGGATACGTCCCCAACCTTCTGCGATCTGGATAGACTGCATCACATCATCCGCGGACACTTTCGACCCCACGATGGAGGTCGCCTGCCGCGCCTTGCAGTGGTGGTCCCGCGAACTGGTACATGTCAACACCTACCTGACAACACAGGACACGACCGGCTTTGACCTGCACTGGGACGACCACGATGTGATGATCGTCCAACTCGCAGGAGAGAAGGACTGGGATGTCCGCAGTCGCTCCCGATCGGTGCCGATGTACCGCGATTCCGCACAGAATCGGACTCCCAGCGATGAGGTAATCTGGTCCGGGACCCTGGGTGCCGGTGACGTGATACACATTCCTCGCGGCTACTGGCATCAGGCAACCCGAACCGGTCATGGCGAAGGCTTCAGCCTGCATGTGACGTTTGGATTCGTTAAACGGACCGGGGTGGACTGGCTGACGTGGCTGGCCGACCGCTCCCGCGAAGACGAGTTGCTCCGCCACGACCTGGACCGCTGGGGCAGCCCAGATGAGCAGGCAGCCCAGAAAGACGAATTAGCCACAGCCGCGTCCCGACTTGTCATGTCACGTTCCCCGTCGGATTTCCTCACGGCCCGTGAATATGAACAGCCTCCACACCGGCAGGTCGCTACCTTCGGTATCTTCAATGCACCCACTGCTGTGGCGTGTGTGACCGAGTTCCCGCCTCGGCTGGAGCAGCATGGAGAGACGGTCCATGTTCTGGCTGCTGGAAAGAAAATCACGTTTGCCGCGAAGGCCGCTCCTGCGTTACACAGCCTGTTGTCTGGGCAGCCGGTCGACCTTGCCGAGACAACAGCTGCTGCTGGAGTCGATGCGGCGGTCCTGGCCGATGCGCTGATCACGGAGGGTATATGCGCCGAGCTGACTCCCGAATTGCTCTCGGGTTATACCGGCTCTTCGAAGTTAACCGGGATGTGTAGTCAAAGGTTCACTTTCCGTGGTCGTCGGCTGGTGCTGCCGGTAGCCACAGCAGGGTGCCGTCCCCCCACTGGGCCCGGTTCCCGGCCCCCGGGTGCCCTCCACCCTTGACAGGACAGGGTTATCACCGTCTGTCACCTCGGGGGCGGTG
>JBQTGW010000322.1:0-12192 GCA_052390495.1 Pseudonocardiales bacterium | reverse complement strand
TCGTCCAACGCGGTGCCCGGCGGCGAGACGATCGAGGCGGTGCTGCGGGAGGTCAAGGGCACGGTCGAGGTGGGGCACATGGATCACCGCTACTCGTTCGGCACGCACGCCACCGCGCGGCGCCGCGCGGTCTGCGAGTATCTGTTCATCGGCCGATGACCGAGCCGATCCCGACGTTCGAGGCGTCCGTCGCGTCGCTGGGGCGGCTGACCCCGCACGTCGATCCGACGCTGGAGACACCCGAGACCGAGCAGATCCGCGCGGCGGCCCAGAGCCTGGCCGACCTCGCCGAGATCAGCCGCGAGTCGTTGGCCGCGGGGGCGCTGGCCCGGCCGAACGACGTGCCGGTGCTGGGGCTCGTGGTGGGCCTGTCGCAGGAGAAGCTGAAGAACACGCTGAAGGACCGGTTCGACACCTCGGGCTGGGTCACGCTGGCGCGGCAGCGCAGCGATGACCTGATCGTGATGTTCGACGAGGAGTTCGATCTGGTGCGCTTGATCGAGGCGCAGCGGCACCAGGTGTTCAAGTTCGGCGACGTGTTGGTGGCCCGCGGCAGCGGTCGGCAGAGCGCGAGCCGGGCCGGGCTGGCGGGCCGCAGCGTCGAGGACGAGATCGAGCGCATCGCGCAGGATCTCGGGCTGACGACGGCGACGTGGACCCGCTTCACCGGCCGCAACGGGCGGACGGCGCCGTGCGACCTCGTGGTGCGCTGCGGCGAGCGCACTGCCATCGCGGTCGCGGCGAAGGGGTTCGACTCGACCGGGTCCAAGCTCACCGACGCGGTGCGGGAGGTCGAGGAGATGGCCGACGTCCGGCAGCCGAGCCAGTACATCATGGTGGTGATCGACGGCATCGGCTGGAAAAGCCGGATCAACGACCTGCGCCGGATCTACAAGCTGTGGGCGTCCCAGCAGATCGACGGCATGTACACGCTCGGCTCGCTCGACGCGTTCCGGCGGGACCTGGAGCAGGCCGCGCGGTTGCGCCACCTGATCTGACCGCAGCGTCCCAGCGGGGCCGACCATGCGGGCGCGCAGGTCCTCGGGCTGGGTACTGTATCAGTGGTGGCGGTCATTCAGATCCTTTTCGAAGATGACTTCTTTCGCGGCCAGTGCCATGTTTGCTTGTGTTCGGTACGGGAGGCCGATCCGGTTCCAGTGGAAGATGATGTGGTGGGCGCTTACGGCGCGAATTCCCCGCGTTAGCAGTCCTTCGTCTGACAGAGCTTTGAGGGTTTCCCCGGCCTGCTCGAAGGCGGTCAGCCAGTCGGTAGCGAACTTCAGGGTGTCGCCGGTGCGCAACGCGGTTTTCGGACCTGTGTTCACGGTGATCAGCCGCTTCATGGCCGCTGTGAATGTGCGCCATTGTTCTGGCTGTGCGCTGTTCTGGGTCGGCCGATGATTTGCCACTTTCGCCCAGATGTCTCCCTGTTCGTACTGGTCCTGCCCGGCGGCTCTCATCAGGGCGGCGCAGAGCAGAACTGAGATTTCCCGTCGCTTGCTCTGGCTGTTGAGCGTACCGTCACCGAGCGGCCTGAGATGCTCGACGATGTGGCGGCTGTCCTGGTGGAACAGGTTGTGTGCGGCTGTCATTCCTTCCTCGCCACCGAAGGCGTGCGTCTCAGGCTCGTAAATATTCTCAACCCACCGTGACGCATAGCCGAAGTCCCGCATAGAACGAGCCGCGTCCTCCAGGAGCTTTTTCGCCTCGTCGGCTGACGTGCTGCTCGTCGGCAGGTAGCGGAATCGCCACCACTGTTTCCGGATGAAGAACCAGGACGCGAGCAGGCCGGTGGATTCCGCGGTCATCAGCACGGGGCCAAGGTGAGCGATGACTGCACGCTCGGCGTCCTGGTGATAGTCGAACTGGATGTTGAGCTGATGCCACTGTGTTTGGTCCCATTGCGGCTGGTTGGCAGTGTGGGGGTTGTCGTGGCGCATGGTCCACCTTGTCGGGCCGGTCAGGTGAGCAGGAGGCAGGTATCCCAGCGGGAGGCGGCCGGTTCGTCGGCGGCTGCCGTGGACAGCGCGAGCGCCAGGCCCGCCGAGCCTTGGAGGAGCCCGATGGCCGTGTCGGCGGGCTCTGGGGTCAGGAGCCGCTCGGCGAGTTCTGCCAGGTGAATGGTGAGGCCGGGGGTGTGCGCGTCGGCGGCGATGTGCCAGGCCGTCTGGAACAGGCCGGCCGATCCGTGGCACAGGCTGTGGTCGGTGATCCGCTTCAGTTGTTCCGGGTCGTTCAGGCAACCGAACAGCGCCTGCTCGGCCAGGCGCTGACGGTCGGTGTCGGCAGTGGCCTGGCCGGCGAGCTGTTGTGCTCGGGCCAGTCCTGGGGTGCCGTAACACCAGGAGGGACGCAGCGGCCTGGTCTGTGTCGGTCGCCCGCACCGGGTGTCGTCGAGGGTGATTGTCTCGGGCCACCACGGGCCGGTGTCGTGATCCTGGCGCCAGGTGTCCAGCCAGGAGCAGATCCGCGTGATGGCCTCCGCCTGGCCGTCCGCGGCGATACCGCGCCGCATTGCCAGGGACAGCAACGCCAGGGGGCCACTGATGCCGTGCGCCATGCCGAAGTTCCCGTGTCCGCCGGAAAGATCTGCCGATCGACGGCCGGTGGGGGCCAGGTGGGTCCACCAGCCCGGAAGATCCTCAGTACCGAGTGGTTCGGTGAGCCGGACGAGATAGGCCAGGACCTCCCCGATGAGCGTACCGTTCGGATCGTGCCGGAGCAGGTGCGCGCCCAGGCCGGTCAGCCCATTGATGAGATCGAACTCCGCCAGCGCCGGGCGGTCCCCGCGGTCGATCCGCGCATGGGCCTGATCGAGGCGGCTCCGGGTGAGGGCGGCGACCCTGGCGTCCAGCGACTCCAGCGCCCGCTCGTAGCGTCCCGGCCGGTCAGCGGCGGCGTGAACCGCGAAGGCCAGGGCCGGTGCGCCGAAGAACAGGGTGGCCTGGGGGCCTGCGCTGATGTCACTGTCGGCAGCGGCCGCCAGCCAGGTGTGGGCCGTGTCCGCGTCGCTGAGGCCAGTGGCCGTGCGTTCGAGGTGCAGCAGCGCCACCCCGGCAGCGCCTTTGGCCAAGGACTGGGGATGGCCCCCTCGGTCCGAGGTCGAGGAGGGGCAGGTCAGCCGAGCGGCTAGGGCAGCGGCGGCGTGAGCATGGCGCTGGTCGACGGCGATGGCGTGCTCCTTTCGTTACGTGCCACCCACCCGAGCGCGGCGGCACGAGCCAGCCGAAGGCAGATCCGTTCGGAGTCCGGGTCGATCCCGGCCATGCGGGCGTGGTGCAGGTGCAGCAGAGAGGCCAGTACTGGATCGGGGTTGGGTCCCTGCGACGGGCACAGGTGGGCGCGGTAGGCCACCAGCGCTGACCGGCGTCGGCCCCAGGCCAGGGCAAGCTGTGCGCCGCCCGGTAACGCGCGCAGGGCGGCCCAGTCACCACTGGGATCAGCCAGACGCATCGCCTGGTCGCGGACATCGCGGGCCAGTGTCGGCGCCGGGTGATGCTTGACGTGATCGACCAGCCATTGCAGGCCATTGCTGACCCCACCGGTGAAGGCGGTCGCCAAGTCGGTGAAGCTCGCCGCGATGACGGAGTACGGGTGTAGGTGCCCGCTGGCGGTGATAATCAGCTGCGCGATGGCCACGGCCGAGTCGGCGGCGAACACATCCTCGGCCGCGTGCAAGGCCGCGCCGGTTCCGTAGCGGCCGACCTCGGGGTAGTAGGTGTCCAGCACCATGTTGCGCAGCAACCCGAGTTGCCGGATGCGATCAGCCCAGGCGCCGAGGCGCTGGGTCGCGGCCCCGTAATCGCGGGCGTCGTGAAGCCGGACACGCAGCCGCAGGTGCGGCTCCGGCTCTCGGTAGCGGACGAACCACCAGCCCTGTGGTGGGTCTTCCTCCCAAGCGGACAGCAGATCGGGCAGATGTGCGGTAAGGATGTCGGTCTGCCGGTGCGGGTGCCCGTACAGCCTCGCGTACAGCCACCCTGAACTGCCGGGCGCATGTCCTGGGTGGTGGGTCACCCGGATCGACCCGCCCGACTGGACTGGCAGCGGAGCAGGGGGCTGCTGGGTGGCCAGGGGGATGATGATCTCGTGGGCGTGCCCGCCCGTCCATCCGTAGTCGTGGGGGCCGGACGCCTCGGTCACGGTGGCGTTGCCTGCCCGGTCCAGGTGGGTGCGCAGCACGGCCAGATGCGCGGGTTCGTGCAGGTCGAGGGGGATCCGAACGTCGTTCTCACCCAGCTGGACCGCGTCCGGGATGCGATGTCTACTCCGCAACCCACTCCATGCCTGCCTCCACTCCGGCCAGGCGGCACGGCGTGTCGGCAGGTCGGAGGCGGACAGGTTCCAGCTGGCGGGACACAGCACCGTGCGGCCGTGCCGGACACGCGGCAGGAACGGAAGACCTTTGGCAGCTCCCCAGGCGAACGGGACACAGGCGGCCGCGCGTGCCGTGGTGATCTCGCAGAGAAACCGGGCCAGCGGATGAGTCGCACGGCGGAACTCGACGGCGTTCATCATCAAGGGCTCGACGACGCACCCCCGCGACAAGGAGACCAGGAACAAGCGATGAGCGTCACCGCTGACCGCCAGATCATCCAAGGGGATCCGCGCAGCACCGTCTGGACGATGCTCGCCAAGAGGGATCGGCGGGAACACTGCGGGTGCCCTGGCGAGGTTCCCGGTCCGCGGAGACAACGGCGGGCAGGACACCTGTGCGAGTAGTGATCCCGGGACGAGGGTGGGTAGGCCGGTGAACGCTTGGGCCATCCGGTCGCGGTCCTCGGGTTGGAGAAGGTGGAGGAATCGGCCTGTCGTAGTTCCGGCTTGGCGTGCCGCACTGACCACGACCAGGGTGAACTCTCCCCGGTCCAGCGCATCCGTCGTCGCCGCGTGCAGGATGAAGCGCAGCTCAGTGTGCGGAGGGGCCTGGGGCGACTGCGCCTGGGCCGAACCAACCGCCAGTTCCGCCAGCAGGTGTTCGTTGAGGACCACTTCGCCGCCGTCGTCCAGCGCGGCCCGCTGGGCCATGTGCAGCAGCTTGCGGTCCCGGGCCGACAGCGGCGGCATCGGTGATGTCATCTCCGAACCCCGGTAGTCGGCGGGATAGCCCAGCCCGGTGTCGGCGTCCACAACCTGGCGGACCGGGATCACCGCACCGGGCCCGTAACGCTCCAAAAACCGGGCGTGCCAGGCCCGCCAAGCGAGGTTACCGATCGGATGCGGTGTCAGCCGCACCAGTACCGACGCGGCGGCCTCGGCCTCGCGTGCTACGGCCTGTGGCAGAACCACCGCGCAGTCGGCCCGCAGATCAACCGCGAGTGACGGTTCAGGGCGATCGCAGATGGCCGACATCTGCTGCGACACCGACGCCCTGATAGCGCGGCGGACCCCGGGCGAGGACGCCTGATCATGCCGGGACAACTGCCCGCGGATCGTCCGCAGCTCCCGCGCTATGGACAGCGGCGCAGCGCCGGTGTCCAAGGTGGTCAACTGGTCGATGACGTGACCCAGCGGGTCGGTGACATCCATGGGCGGATGCAGGCTGGTGACGAGGATACGGCGCGCCACCAGCTCGGTCAGCATCCCCTCGATCTTCGCCAGCGGCCTTCCGGGAAGCTCGGCGGCCAGCTTGCCGATCAGCTCACCGATGGTGATAGGCGACTGCGCGGCCTGGATCACGGCCTGCACCGCCCTGGTATGCCGGACCGACACATCGGCCGGCCGGACCTCACCAGCAACACCAGGAGGCTGCTGGCACGGAACCACCAGCCGGTCCCCCCGCACAAAGCCCAGTTTGTTCGCCACCACAGGCAAGCGTCGTAGGACCTCCGGCCGCGCCTCAAGCTGTGTGATCACCTCCGCGAGCCAGGCGGCATCAGGGCGTGCCGCCACGTGGTGCCCCACGCCCCACCGGACGCTGGCTGGGGAGCCGATGCGCAGCGGAGCCACCCCGGCGAAGAGCCCGAACGGGGTGGCCGGCCCGTCAGCCGCAGCAGATACCGGATCATCGACTCCACCACACGCCGCACATGACGCGGCTGCTGAACCTGCCCGCCACACACGTCCCCGACACGCCGAGCCAACACCGGACTGGCGACTTCGATCGCCTCGACGAGCGCTTCCTGCTCCCATACCCGCGCCAACCAACTCCGCCACTCCCGCACGTGCTCCGGGGTGCCGCCGATCAGATCTGGCCAGGACGGCAGCTCCCACTCTCTGCCGACGACGGCCAACCGGATGACAGCCGCATCGACACATCGGAACTGGATCTGAACTCCCATAGTGACTTTCCGACGTTCTCCGTCTACCGTCACCGACGGCCGGGGACCGGCGGGATGCCCCCGGTCCCAGGCCAGCGCGGCTAACAGGTCACGCCCGCGCTCTCCTCGACGCTGCCGCAGTTGTCGTCGGTGCACGGTTCCGAATCGACCACGGCGGCATCCAGGCCAGACTCGACAAAGCTCACATCGAGATCCAGCTCGTCGTAGGTTATCGACGGCGTGAGGGCATCCATCACGGACTCCTTTCAGTAGGGGTGGGGTGGTGCTATCCGGCGTTATCCGGCCAGGAGATCACGATCCTGGTGTGCCGCTTCTCCAGGACGAACCCGTCCGGAAGCTCGGTGTCGGGGGTGTCTGCCGGGTGAACCGTCATGCGCGGCGTGGGGCGGTGGCGCCGATCCCATAGCAGGATCTATTCCGCGAGCCGGTCCGCGACCTCGACCGCATCGGGCCCGTGGGCGTACGCGCCGAACTCGTACACAGTCCCTTCGGCGCTCACCGGCCGTAGCTTGGCCCGATAAGCAAGGCTGCCTCCGTCGACCAGCGCTGGAGTGCCCAGACGCCAGCTCGGGGTAACCAACCCTCGATCGATGGCTTCCTGCTTCGCTGTGAGGAGACAGAATTCCGGCAGAATGGCCAGCTGCAGGTCCAGGTCGTGGAACGATTCCCCCTTACGGACCGTGACACCTGACCATGCCTGCGCCCTCGGCATCGACAACACCTCACCCAGCGCCGCAGTGTCGAGCTGTTGCCCCTTATCCACCCACAGGTCCACCCCATCGTCATGAAGCGAGATCGACCGGCCCCGGTATTCGCCCATGCCCTGTATCGGCACGAACCCGCACATCATGCGGTCACGACTCACCAGATGCCCGCCGGAACGCTCAAGAGCCCAGGATCGGGTCAGCCCCCGCGTCCGCAGCGGAACCACGAGCCGTCCGTCCTCGGCGAGCTGATCCACCCACGCTGGCGGGATGTCCCACGCGCCGGCCGTGACGATGATCCGATCGAACGGGCCATACTCCCCGGCGCCGAACTCCCCGTCCGCGCACAGCGCACGCACGTCTGGGTAGCCTGCGGCTATCAGGCAGGCGCGGGCCCGGTCGATGACCTCCTGGTCGATGTCGATGGTAGTCACCGAGCCTTCAGGACCGACCAGCTCCCGAAGCAGCGCGGCGTTGTAACCACCGCTGCCGATCTCCAGAACCCGCATACCGGGACCGAGCTGTGCCTGCTCCAACATCATGGCCTGCAGCCACGGAGCGGAGACCGTGCTAATGGAGATGCCGCGTTCGTTCCTTTTGGTAACGATGGAGTCATCGGCGTACGCCTGCTCCAGAGGCACCCCCGGCGCGAACAGGTGCCGGGGCACCGTCCGTAGCGCCGCCTCGACCTCGCCCGGCAGGACCATGCCCAGCAGTACGTGCCTCGCGATGACCTTGTTAACTAGGGCGCCACGCAGCTCATCGACATCCTGATCTGGGCCCACGCCCTCGCAAATGGTGTCGGTAGTCACCAAGCGGAGCCTAGCCGTGGCATCAGCCGGATCGGTGCTCACGTCAGTCACCGGATAGTTCCCCCTTTTATTTGCATGGACTTTGTAGTTCGCCGACTACTTCTCCGGTACTCGGTGCCGAGGCGTCGCTTCCTCGGCGAGTCTGGCAGTGCCGAGGGAATGAGTGGGGCGATCGGGCAGAGCCGCGGTCCCGATCGAGCTGCATCGTGACCAGTCTCGGATAGCGGTGGGTGCTGTCGTCTGGCTTATGCAGTTCTGCATATCGTCGGTCAGGGCAGGCATGGATCGTTACAGTGCAGCAACGCATCGGGCACGTCCGAGTACCCGAGGTGACGGCAAGGGGACGGTCATGGATGGGTGGGCCGCGCTGACCGCGCTGCTGCTCTCCCCGGAGGGATGCTCCGCGCTGACGGGCGGCACACCGGGGCAGGTCGTGAAGCTGGTCCGGCTGACGCTGCGCTGGACCCAGCAGGATCTGGCGGACCGGTCGGGCTGGTCGCAGTCCACCATCTCCCGCATTGAGGATGACAAGACGCGCGGCGCGCGGGACATTGACGTCCTGGCCGACCTGGCGCGGGCGCTGGGAATCCCGTGCTCCGCGCTCTACCAGGCCGGTGATGGGGATCGCGGTCGTACTCTGGACGGCATGGATCGACGTGACGTGCTGGGCAGGATGCTGGCCTTGGCGGTGGCGGCGTTGTTGCCGCAGGGGGTCGCCACCGCGGGCCGGATCGACGCTGCCCAGGTGACGCAGTGCTGGACGGCGCTGCACCGTCTGTTCGAGCTGGACGATCGGCATGGCGGCACTGAGGTCTACCAGATGGCGGCGGCCATGGCGGGGCAGCTGCAGGAGGCGCTGCGGGACGGCAGTTACCAGCCCGAGGTGGGCCGTGAGCTGGCCGCCGTCACCGCCGCGACCACCGAGCATGCGGCGTGGCTGGCCTATGACGCCGGATGGGCCGATCGCGCCCGGCAGTGGTGGCTGGAGACCTGTCATCTCGCCGACCTGTCCGGTGTCCCCGACTCCCGGGTGACCGCGCTGGCGTCCATGTCCCGGCAGGCCGGCGACGACCCGCGCCGGGGCAGCGAGACGGTCGGCCTTGCCCAAGCGGCCAGGGCAGCCGCCGGGGACCAGGCATCCCCCACCCTGCTGTCGCTGCTGGCCGCCCGAGAAGCGGTCGGTCACGCCTGGGCCGGAAGCCGCGCTGCGGCCACTGGGTCGATCGCGCGGGCCCGCGACTGGCTGGACCAAGGACGGCGGGGTGACGAGCCGTTCTGGCTGGACTTCTGGGGCCCGGCCGACCTGGCGGCGTACGAGACCCGGGTGGCGCTGGCCCTCGGGCAGGGCAAACTCGCGGTGGGGGCCGCCCGCGCCGCGCTGGCCGCCAACGACGCCGGCACCTACCCGCGCAACCACACTCTCTACACCGTGGGCCTCGGCTCGGTGCTGACCCGGGTCGGTCAGTATGACGAGGCCATCGCGGTGACCAGCGACGCCGTGCAGCGGATGGACGCGATGCGCGGCTGCGGGCGGGCACTCACCCGGCTGCACCACACGATTGACCTGCTGGGACGGCAGAACTACCCGCCCGCGACATCGTTCGCCGCCGCAGCCCGCCGGCTGCTGCCCGCCTCGGCATGACGTACGGAGAGTCAGCCCGGTCTGGACCAGTTCACGCCGACCCGCCATGGAACGGACACTGCCATGGCCCAGATGGCGGGCGCCGGGCGAGGACGTCTGATCATGCCGGGACAACTGCCCACTGATCGTCCGCAGCTCCCGCGCTATGGACAGCGGCGCAGCGCCGGTGTCCATGGTGGTCAACTGGTCGATGACATGACCCAGCGGGTTGGTGACATCCATGTTGTAACCACCGCTACCGATCTTCAGAACCCGCTGCCCCGGCCGCACCTGGAGCTGACCCAGCATCATCGCGATGGCTGTCGGCGCGGAGACCGAGCTGATGTTCACGCCGCGCTCGTTGCTCTTAGTGACGATAGAGTCGTTGGCGTACGCTTGCTCCAGCGGCGCCCCCGGCGTGAACAGGTGCCGGGGCACGTCCCGCAGCCCTGCCTCAAACTCGCCCGACAGGACCAAGCCCAGCAGTTCGTGTCTTGCGATGATCTGATCAACCAGGGCGCCCCGCAGCTCATCCGCATCCTGATCCGAGCCCACGCCCTCGCCGGTGGTGTCGATAGTCACCGGGCGGAGCTCGGTCGGGGCATCAGCCGGATCGGTGCTCACTTCAGTCTCCATTCATGAGTGGCCTCTGGTTGGTATGGGCCGACCGGTGTACCTGACCTTCGCGTTAGCTTCCCGATGCCTGGGCGCCTCCAACCCGAAAGCGCCTCAAAACGAGAGCCTATGCACATGCTGGGTATGGGTCAATACCCAGAATCTGGGTAGCTCGCCTGTGGCGCTGCCTACAGCACGTCGGCGATCAAGGTACGCAGCAACGCCTGCGCATGGTCATCGAACACAGCCGCCTCGCGGAGCAGGCGGAACGCTTGCCGGTAACGGTCGACGTCACCCGGGTCGGTGATCGACAGGCCGGTGGTCAGTGTCTCGACGCGGACGACGGGGCCGTCCTCGCGGTCGTCGAGTATGGCGAACCCGTGGATGTGCCAAGCCGTCACCTCGGCCGTCTGCGGGATGATCCCCACGGTGAGGTGGGGCAGTGTCATCGTGTTCGCGATCCGGTCCAGCTGGGCCCGCATCATCGCGGGTGGGCCCATCCGCCAGCGAAGGGCTACCTCGGCGATCAGGAATTCCAGCCGCTTGTCCTCGTCATAGAGGATCGCCTGGCGGTCCATCCTGGCTGCGATCGCGGCGGCGATGTCCTGCCTGCCTTCCGGGTAGCCTGACGTGATCAGCCGCCGCGCGTATTCGGCCGTCTGCAGCAGGCCTGGGACGACTGTTGGCTGGAAGTTACGGATGGTCCCGGCAGTTGCCTCGAGTTCACGCACGTCTTGCTGCAGTTCCGGCAGGCCACGGCGGACGACCCTGCGCCACGCGATCGTCTCCACCGCGACGGCTTCGGTCAACGCGAGCAGTTCCGCGCGCTGCTCGTCGGGTGCGCCCGTGGCTGCTGCCCACTGATTGACGTCGCTGATCGACGGTACTGCCTGACCGAGTTCGATCCGCGACACCGTCGACTGGCTCAGCCCCACCCGCTCAGCGAGCTGTTGGCCGGTCAGACCGGCATCCCGGCGAAGTCCCCGCAGCGCCAAGCCGAGGCGACGAAGCTGGGGCGGGACTTTCTCTACAGTCATCGAACCCCGGGCAGGGCGAGGAACTCATCGAGCGATAGCGAATGCGCCACTGCGAGGTCGCGTTGGGTGCGGGCACGCCGAACATCCTGGGGATCGTCGCTGTAGTCGCGGCCGACGATCCGACCATCCGCGGTGTAGCGGAACCAGACGACAGCGGGCCGCTCGGCCTCCGCATCGAACAACCAGAAGTCGGTGTCCAGTTCCTTCAGGCCACGATGGGCGGCCCGGTCAGCGATCCGCACGTCCTCGCCGGCGGCGATGTTCTCCGGGTAGACGGCCAACTCGTAGCGCAGATACTCGGTCAGGGGCAGCTCCACAACATGCACCCGGTGCACACGCTTACCCGCCACAACCGCATCCCGCACCACACGCATCGACTCGATCTTTCCTGGGCGAGGTGGCAGCGGGCGGCCCGCCCGGAACGCCTGACGGCGGGGCTCGTCCTCCTCCAACACGTAGTGCTGAAGGGCCTCCAACCGGAACGCTGACTCCCGGAACGTCTCAAACAGCTCCGTGAGAGTCATCCACCGAGGAGTATCCGACGTGCAGCCTGCAGGAACACCTCGCGCGGGACGACGCTCAGCACCTCCCCAGGCCCCGGCATACTCTGCGCGAGCGCTTCCGGATCGTTGACCTGCATACCCTGCAGATAGATCGGGCCGCTATCGACGTCTTCATCATCCATGATCTTGACGCAGTCATGAACGCCGTCGGTGTCGTCACCGATGCCGATCGTCACCAGCTTCACGTCGCCTCCAGGAGGTAACCCGCATTATCAACCCACGCGAGACATCATGTGCGTAACCCAGACCTTGGTCAAGACCCAAGATTCGGGTAGACTGACTCACTGTGCTCATCGCGTCGCAGTAGGCACGACCAACGATTTCCTGCACTTTCCGGCGATCATCGCTGCTGCCACGGTGGAGAACAGCGGTGAGACGCTGTCTGCCGAGGAGGTGGAGGTGATCTGCGGGCCGCCTGCCGATGACCGCGATTTCATCCGTTCGATGTTCGATGGGGTCTACTTCGATGCTGAGGTTCGGGTGTTTCTGGACTTGGCGTGGTCGCATATCGACGGCCTGAGTGGGGCTCGGGGCGGCGCTCGCGGTCTCCGCGGTGGTG